>CAIKNP010000017.1 GCA_903828785.1 uncultured Actinomycetes bacterium
ATCCGGCTGAAGGCCTTCGACCACGGCGTCTTGGACCAGTCCACCGCGAAGATCGTGCAGACCGTGGAGCGCACCAGCGCTCGCGTGCAGGGTCCCGTGCCACTGCCAACCGAGAAGCACCGTTACACGGTGGTTCGCGGACCGCACAAGCACAAGGACTCCCGCGAGCACTTCGAAATGCGCGTGCACAAGCGTCTTCTTGACATCGTGGACCACAGCGCCAAAACGGTCGACTCGCTTCAGCGTCTCGACTTGCCGGCCGGTGTTGACATCGAAATCAAGATTCGCCAGAACTAGGTAGTTAGTAAAAGACCCCCGCCGGGAAACTGGCGGGGGTCTTTTGCATTTCGAGGCCTTGGTCGGACCTCCATCCCTGGCTTCGCGCAGCGACGCTTCCGATTCGCGCGCCGAGATTCTTCGTTGCCGGGCGAGCGCTGGATGAAAGTGCGAGCCTGCGTGGTGGCCCGAGCAGCGAGGCGGTCGCCAACCGCCAGGCGAGCTCGAAGAACGACGATCGTCGCGAAGCCCGCCGGGGCAAGATTAGACGGCGGGTGCGTCGTCGGGGCCGTGCCCCTCGCGGCCATCCAGGGTGGCGGGTGACTCGTGACCGTCGGCGAGCGCTGTTGGCGAATCGTCCCGCTCATCCAGCATCAACTTCTGCGAAAGGGGAATGAGGACGGCGGGTTCGAGCACTATGGTCCCGTCACTCTCGAGGCGCGCGAAGTATCGATCGTGGGTCGCTAACTTTCCGAGATTGACGCGACCTCGGTTTTGAACGGTAATCACTCGTGGTTCACCCATACTTCCCATTATAGGGGCGTAGCCCTAAAGGGGTTTAGCCCCTAAAACTTGCATATTGGATCTCGAGCCGTCACTCGCTTCGCCTCGGACGCGCTGGCCATCGTTTTCGCTGCGCGCGTCGACAGTGAGTAGCATTACCGGCCCAGTGCGTTTGGGCGGGCGAGGAAATCTCGCTTTGCATTCGGTGGTGGCCGTGGTGTAACGTTGTAGTCCTGCCCTAAAGGCGGGAGACAGTAGAACTGCTTGATTGCCCGTAAGGGAACGTCAAGCGAAACAAGTCGAGCGCTCCGTTCGGGTTTTTGTAGCCCGACGGAGCGTCTGCGTGTCGGACCAACCGATGCCAGGTAGTGGAAGAAGAGAGGCAAACGTGGCGACCAAAGCGATCGTCGGCGAGAAGGTGGGCATGACCCAAGTCTGGGATGACCAGAATCGGGCCATTCCAGTGACTGTTGTAAAAGTCAGCCCAGCTCGCGTCGTCCAAGTAAAGACTCCGGAGAAGGAAGGCTATTCAGCCGTCCAGGTCACGTGGGGCACCCGCCGCGCGTCGACCATGACCCAGCCCGAGCTGGGTCACTACGGTAAGGCCGGCGTTGTCCCCGGTAAGAAGCTCGTCGAACTGCGTCTTGACGACGTTTCCTCCTACGTCGTAGGCCAGGAAATCGCCGTTGACGTCTTCGAAAAGGGCGAAATGATCGACGCGACCGCCGTGACCAAGGGTAAGGGTTTCGCCGGTGCCATGAAGCGACACAACTTCTCCGGTCAGGGTGCCTCGCACGGTAACCACAAGCACCACCGTGCTCCTGGTTCCATCGGTGCCTGCTCGACCCCGGGTCGTGTCTTCAAGGGCACCAAGATGGCTGGTCGCTTCGGTGGCGGCCAGGTGACCACCACCAACCTCGAAGTAATTCGCGTTGACCTCGAGCGCAACCTCGTCCTCGTCAAGGGTGCCGTGCCTGGCCCTCGTGGCGGTGTCGTGGTCCTGCGTACCTCGGTCAAGAATCCGATGAAGGCGGGAGGCCAGCGATGAGTGACGTATTTACCCTCCGTGGTCCCGTTAAGAAGGATCGCCCCGCCTACGCCCGCTACAGCGCTGCTCGCAAGTCGCTGAGTGGTGCCGACCTCGGCACCGTCGAACTCGAGCCATCGATTTTCGGTCTCGAGCCCAACGTAACGGTCATGCACCAGGTCATCAAGGCGCAACTGGCGGCCAAGCGCGCCGGTACCCAGTCCACCAAGACCCGCAAGCAGGTTCGCGGTGGTGGTAAGAAGCCCTTCGCCCAGAAGGGAACCGGTGGCGCTCGTCAGGGAACCATCCGCGCTCCTCACTACCCCGGTGGTGGTGTCGCTCTAGGACCCAAGCCTCGCAAGTACGACCAGAAGACGCCCAAGAAGATGATTCGTCTGGCGCTGTACTCGGCGCTCTCGGACCGCGCGTCAGAGTCGCACGTGATGCTGGTTGACAGCTTCGCGGCCTGGACCGTACCGAAGACCAAGGACGCCATCACTTCCTTGGCGGCCCTGGGCCTCGAAGGCAAGATTCTCGTCGTCATGAGTCGCGAAGACCAGGTGGCCTACCACTCCTTCCGCAACCTGCAGAACGTCAAGACCATCGACGCCGGTGAGCTCAATGCTTACGACGTCCTCAACTCGGACTGGGTGCTCTTCACCGACGCCACCCTGCCCGGCCAAAAGGAGAGCAACTAATGCGCGACGCAATGAGCGTTCTCATCCGTCCCGTCGTCTCCGAGAAGAGCACGGCCCTGATGGAAGCCAATACCTACGTGTTCGTGGTGGACCCCCGGGCCACCAAGATCGACGTGCGCAACGCCGTCGAGCAGGCCTTCAACGTGAAGGTCACTAACGTCAACACGCTCAACCGTAAGGGTAAGTCGACGCGCAACCGTCGCACCGGTGTTGTGGGCACCCGCCCCGACACGAAGCGGGCCATCGTTACCCTCCGCGAGGGTGACTCGATCAACCTCTTCGAGAACTAAGGACTGCCATGGCCCTACGTCACCGCAAACCAACCAGCGCTGGTCGCCGTTTTCAGACAGTCTCGGACTTCGCTGAACTCACGACCCGCACGCCGGAGAAGTCGCTCCTCGAGCCCAAGCCGAAGTCTGGTGGTCGTAACAACTACGGCCGCAAGACCTCGCGCCACCGTGGTGGTGGGCACAAGCAGCAGTACCGCATCATCGACTTCAAGCGCAACAAGGACGGGATCCCCGCGAAGGTTGCCACCATTGAGTACGACCCGAACCGCACCTGCCGCATTGCCTTGTTGCACTACGCCGACGGTGAGAAGCGTTACATTCTCGCTCCCAACGGTCTGAAGGTCGGCGACGTCGTCGAGTCCGGCCCCAAGGCCGACATCCGTAACGGCAACGCCCTGCCCATGCGCTTCATCCCCACTGGTTCCACCGTGCACAACGTGGAACTGCGCCCCGGCGGTGGTGGCAAGATGGCCCGCAGCGCCGGTATGAGCGTGCAACTCGTCGCCAAGGACGGTGGCTTCGCCACCCTGCGTTTGCCCTCGACCGAAATGCGCCGCGTACCCATTGACTGCCGCGCCACGCTCGGTATCGTCGGTAACTCCGAGCACGAGCTCATCAAGATCGGTAAGGCCGGTCGCAACCGCTGGAAGGGCATTCGCCCGCAGACCCGTGGTGTGGCTATGAACCCGGTGGACCACCCACTGGGTGGTGGTGAAGGTAAGACGTCCGGTGGACGTCACCCGGTGTCACCGTGGGGTCAGCCCGAAGGTCGTACGCGTCTGCCGAAGGCATCCGACGCGCTCATTATTCGTCGTCGCCGCGGACGCGGCTCGCGGAGGTAGGTAGAACATGTCACGTAGTCTCAAAAAGGGTCCCTTCATCGACGCCCACCTTCTTAAGAAGGTTGACGCGATGAACGCTGCCAACGAGAAGAAGGTCATCAAGACCTGGAGTCGTCGTTCGACGATCATCCCCGACATGGTCGGTCACACCTTCGCCGTGCACGACGGTCGCCGTCACGTACCGGTGTTCGTCAACGAGTCCATGGTGGGGCACAAGTTGGGTGAGTTTTCGCCCACCCGTACCTTCAAGTTCCACGCTGGCCAAGAAAAGACGGGACGTCGCTAATGACCGGACCTAAGACCAACGAACGCCCGGGTACCCGCGCCACCCTCAAGGGTTTCCACATGTCGGCCTCCAAGGCTCGCGTCGTGTTGAACCTCATCCGCGGAGAAGACGTGAAGTACGCGGCCGAAATTTTGGCCGACACTTCCCGCGAGGCCGCTGACGTCATCGGCAAGGTTCTGGCTTCGGCCGTGGCCAACGCCGTGAACAACGATGGCATGGTGGCCGAAGAGCTGTACGTCGCCGCCGCCTACGCCGACGAGGGCATCACCATGAAGCGTTTTACGCCTCGGGCCCGTGGCCGCGCCGGCGCAATCCGCAAGCGTTCGTGCCACATCACCGTGATCGTCGCCCGTATGGACGAAGACCGCCTCGAACTGCTGCGCGTGGCGCGGGCTGCCTCGGCGAGCGCTAGCCGCGCCCGTCGCGTGGCCACTTCTCGCCGTAAGGGTGAGCCGGTTCCCGCCGCGAGCTACGCCGACACCAGCGAGGTCGCCAACGGCGAGATCGAGTCGAGCCAGAATCCGACGACTGACGAAGCCGTCGACGTCGAAACGACTGACGAAGCCGTCGAAGTCGAAACGGCTGAAGTCACCGAGTCCAGTGAGCTCGTGACCGAAGAGGTCGCCAGCGAGAACGAAGAAGTTAGCGCCGAGGCCACCTCGGAAGAGAAGACTGAGGAGACCAACTAATGGGTCAGAAAGTAAACCCGTACGGTTTCCGCCTGGGTATCACCACCGACTGGAAGTCTCGTTGGTTCAAGGAGCGCGGTTACCGGGAACTCGTCATCGAGGACTGGAAGATTCGCGACTACCTGACCAAGCAGCTCGAGAGCGCCGCGGTCAGTCGTATTGAAATTGAGCGCAACTCCGACCGTGTTCGCGTCGACATCCACACCGCCCGTCCCGGCATCGTCATTGGTCGTCGTGGAGCCGAAGCCGAGCGTTTGAAGAAGGATCTCGAGAAGATCACCGGCCAGAAGAACAAGATTTCCCTCAATATCCAAGAGATCAAGCAGCCCGAACTTGACGCTGCCTTGATTGCTCAAGGAATTTGTGACCAGTTGATTCGTCGCGTGGCCTTCCGCCGCGCCATGAAGCGCGGTATCCAAACTGTTCTGAAGGCGGGTGCCCAGGGCGTCAAGATTCAGGCCTCGGGCCGTCTCGGTGGCGCGGAAATGTCGCGCAGCGAGCAGTACCGTGAGGGTCGCGTTCCTCTGCACACCTTGCGTGCGGACATTGACTACGGTTTCCGCGAGGCTCGCACCTCGACTGGTCGCGTGGGTGTCAAGGTCTGGATCTACAAGGGCGACATCTTGCCGTACCAATTGACGAACGACGAGAAGATTGTCCGCGAGGCCGCCATGGCCGCGGGAGACGCCGTTCCCGCCGCCGCTTCGGCCGCCCCCAAGGGCGTCGTACGGGCCGGTGGAGGACGCCGCCGCGTGGACGCCGATGCCGTCGTTGAAGAAGTCGTTGTCGAGGCGGTCGCTACGGACGTCAACCCCGCTGACTTGCTGGCCGCGAACGAAGAGGTCGAGCGTCAGATCAGTGTGGAAGAAGACATTGAGCGCCGCACTGCGCAGGACCAGCACGACACCCCCCACTTCCGAAAGGACGCTGAGTAATCATGTTGATGCCTCGCAAGGTTAAGTACCGCAAGCAGCAGCGCGGACGTATGACGGGTAACGCCAAGGGTGGCGTGGACATCACCTTCGGTGACTTTGGTATCCAGGCCCTCGAGGCCGGTTGGATTACGGCTCGTCAGATTGAAGCCGCTCGAATTGCGATGACCCGTCACGTGAAGCGTGGTGGAAAAGTCTGGATCCGCGTGTTCCCGGACAAGCCCGTCACCGCCAAGCCCGCCGAAACCCGCATGGGTTCGGGTAAGGGTAACCCCGAGTTCTGGGTGGCCGTGGTTAAGCCCGGTCGCATCATGTTTGAACTCGGTGGTGTGGATGAGGCCCTGGCGCGCAGCGCCATGGAGCGAGCCATCCAGAAGCTCCCGATTAAGGCCAAGTTCGTGATTCGTCCTGGGACGCACGGCGCACCGGAGGTAACCATCTAATGGCAAAGACAAAAGAACGCGTCGCGGAGCTTCGGCTCCTGGGCGACCAAGAATTGGTAGAACGTTTGGGAACCGCTCGTCGTGAGCTGTTCAACCTGCGTTTCCAACTCGCCACGGGCCAGCTCGACAATTCGTCGCGTCTGGGAGAGGTGCGCCGCGACATTGCTCGCTTGACCACCTTCCTCCGTGAGCGTGAGATCGCGGCTGCTGAAGCCGCCGGAGAGGGTAACTAGTCATGAGTGATGTGACGAACAACGAAGAGAACGTCGAGAACGAAGCCGTGGAAGAGACCGTCGCCGAAGGCGTGGCCGAAGCCGTCGCGGAAGTGGTCGCCGAAGAAGTTGTCGCCGAGGCCGTGGCCGAAGCGGTGGCGGAAGAGATTGTTGCCGAAGTGGTGGCGGAAGTCGTCGCCGAGGCAGTCGTCGAAGAAATCATCGCCGAAGCAGTCGTCGAGGCCGTGGTCGAGGAGATGGTGGCCGAGGCGGTCGTGGAGGCTGCGGCCCCTGCCGCCGCGCCTGCACCAGAAGCTCCCAAAGTGAAGACGCCCGCCACCTTCGTCATCAAAAACGCCGCCCGCACGGAGGACTCTGTTGCGGTCGAGACTGAGGATGACGGATCGCGGGAGAATCCTCGCAAGGTCCGCGAAGGCATCGTGCTCTCGAACAAGATGGACAAGACTTTGGTCGTGGCCGTGTACGAGCGGGTGACCCACGCGAAGTACGGCAAGACCGTCCAGCGCACGAAGAAGTTGTACGTGCACGACGACGAGAACACCGCCAAGCCGGGTGACCGCGTTCGCGTCCAGGAGACCCGTCCCTTGTCGAAGCTCAAGCGTTGGCGCTTGACCGAAGTTGTGGAGCGTGCTCGATGATCCAGCAAGAATCCCGTCTCAAGGTGGCCGACAACAGCGGCGCGAAGGAAATCCTTTGCATCCGCGTGCTCGGTGGCACCAGCCGTCGTTACGCCTCCATCGGTGACGTCATTATCGCCACGGTGAAGGACGCCATTCCCGGCGCCGCCGTCAAGAAGGGTGACGTGGTTCGCTGCGTCGTCGTTCGCGTGGCCAAGGAGAAGCGTCGTCCCGACGGCTCCTACATCAAGTTCGACGACAACGCGGCGGTGCTGATCAACGACCAGCTCCAGCCCCGGGGAACCCGTATTTTTGGGCCCGTCGGTCGTGAGTTGCGTGACAAGAAGTTCATGCGCATTATTTCCCTGGCGCCGGAGGTGCTGTAATGAAGATTCGTAAGGGTGACGACGTGCTCGTCCTCGCGGGCAAGTTCCGCGGCGAGCGCGCCAAAGTCGAAGAGGCCTTGCCGGCGAAGAACAAGGTCATCCTCGATGGCCTCAACATCGCCAAGCGGCACACCAAGCAGACCAGCCAGACCATGCAGGCCGGCATCATCGACAAGTTGATGCCCTTGCACGCGTCCAACGTGGCGCTGTGGTGCTCGGGCCACAAGGGTCCGGCCAAGGTTGGCTACAAGATCACCGATGACGGCAAGGTTCGCGTCTGTCGCAAATGTGGAGAGGTACTATGACGACGACTACACGTCCGCGCCTAAAGGTCCAGTACGACGAAAGCATTCGTCAGGCCCTGAAGGAAGAACTCGG
>CAIKNP010000018.1 GCA_903828785.1 uncultured Actinomycetes bacterium
GAAAAGAACCAGGCACACGCCCGAACAGATAGTTCGCAAACTCAGAGAAGCCGACCGACTGCTGGCGGAGAACACGCCACTGGCCGAAGTGATGCGATCACTCGGTGTTTCACGGCTCTTCGGATTCTGGCGGGGTCTGCCTCATCTGACGACGATCGATCCCAGGACTCGCCAATTGGGCTTGCCAGCGTAGAGAAGGACTCGTATTCGGTAGTTGGCGAAGTTGCGAAAGCCGAATCCCACCCGCTTGATGCGCTTGATGAGATTGTTCAGGGCCTCGGTGGGGGCGTTGGTGACTCGCGCAGTATGGAAATTGCAGATCTTGTCGAACCAGGTCTCGATTGTCCTTCCCAATTTCTGGATTTCGGGTGGCATCGCGCGTGACGCGCAGTGTTCCAGGAGATCTCTCAACATGGTCCTGGCCTCGCCGGAGTCGTGAGTTCAATAGAAGTCGCGAAGGCGTTCCTTGATCCCGTAGGAGATGGCCACCTCACCCTCGGGGTCGCCCATCTGCAGCAGCGACATCAGGCGATGCGCGGCTTTGTCGTCGAGTTTCTCCTCACCCATCAAGAGAACCCGTCGCACCCGGTAGAGAGGGTCGTCGCGGCGACCGCGGTGCCCGAGTTGGTCGCGTTGCACCCGACGCCTCACCGCGTCGAGGGCCCGGTTGGCCAGGGACACCACGTGATAGGGATCGACCACCTGGGCCGCCCGGGGTAGGGCCACTGAGTAGACGGCGGCGTAGGCGGGGGACATGTCGAGGGCCCCGTAGACAATGCGCTCCTTCCAGGAATCGGACTGGTTATTCACCCATTTGGCGACGTCGACGTAGTTGCGTGAGGGCAGGATCTCGATGATCTGATGGTTCTGAACGTCCGCGACGGTGGTGGCGTAGTGCGGATGCGCGTGACCGGAGTGTTTGACGAAGGAGGTCTCATCGAGGCCAATGGCCGAGGTGATAGAGAGGCGCTTGCGGTCGGCCGCGAGCAGGGCCTCGCCGTAGGTGAGGACGGCGTCATTGACGGTGTGCCAGTCGCAGCTGAGCTCGGCGGCGACTTCAGAGACCGTGCGTCCATCGCCCACCTGGCGTGTGGCCCACTTGGCCGCTCTCGTGGTGAGCAAGCAGTTCTTGGCGGCGATCCGGTGATCACTGAGCACCCACGAGCCCGTCGAGCACGCGGGGTTGACGCAGCAATATCGGTGCTTCTTCCACGAAAGTGTCATCGCTGATCCGTAGACGGGCAGATCCACGTAGGAGACGACGGGGCGCTCCTTGACGTGCGCGCGGGCCTCGCACGAGGGGCAGAGCACCTCACCGGGGGTCTGTTCGATCACCAGAGTCACCTTGGGTCCGCGGCGCTCGTAAGCCAGGACCTGAACGTCCTTGAGCCCAACGAGCGCCTCCAGAATCTCGGTATGGTTGACGAGGACGAAGGTGTTTTCAGTTTTAAGTCTCACAACTCAATCTTGAAGCACCTTCGTCTACTTCACGATGATGGCCCCCGAGGTCAATCCCCCGCTGAAATCCGAAGAGCCACTTTAGTGATCACACCGAAGCGGTGCAGATTGCCCTGATGAGGGCTATGGCGCAAGACATCATGACCCGATTCGATGTCGAGGTCGCATCAATCGACTCAATCAACCACGGCTACAAC
>CAIKNP010000019.1 GCA_903828785.1 uncultured Actinomycetes bacterium
CGGCCCTCATACCCATGGGTCGCATCGGTGAAGTGGCCGATATTGCCGGTGTCGTTGGGTTTCTCGCCAGTAACCACAGTCGTTACTTGACGGGCCAGGTAATCGCCGTCGATGGCGGCCTTTCAATGGGTCTCTAGTTCACGTAATCAGCCGTGTTTTTAGTAGAGTGGGTCAAACCACTTTTCAGGGAGAACAAGCATGGACCGCAACGAAGCACTAGTTAAATTCACTGAGAACGTCGTCGACGTCCTCGCCGTTGACGCCGCGCAAGTGACACTCGAAGCTTCTTTCGCCGATGACCTTGGCGCCGACAGTTTGGACCTCGTCGAGCTGGTCATGGCCCTGGAAGAGACCTTCAACGTGCAGGTTGCCGAAGAGGAACTTAAGGACCTCTCAACCGTCGGTGAGGCCTTCGAACTGATTTACGCGAAGCTCTAAGTGCGCGTCGCAGTAACCCCTACCGGACCCCTTCAGGGTCGACGCGTGGCGGTTGTTGGCCTCGGCGCCATTAGTTGCGCCGGTGTTGGCGTGTCGGCTTTGTGGGACGCGATCCAACTCCCCTACGCTCCTTCGTCGAAGCGAGTTCCTGACTTCAATACCGACCACCTTGGAGGACCCAAGGAGATGCGTCGCCTCGACCCCTTCTCCTTGCTCGCACTCATGGCCGCCGACGAAGCCTGGAAGATGAGTGGTTTAGAAAGTCCCCAAACTGAAGCTGCTTGTATAGTCACGAGCGGTATCGGCGGATTACAGACGATTCTCGCCCAAGTCGACGTCTTGCAATCAAAGGGTCCCCGCGCGGTTTCTCCTTTCATGGTGCCCATGATGATGCCCAATGCCGCTACCGCAGCGGTATCCATGCGTCTAGGACTTGGGGGGCCCTGCGAAACGGTCACAACGGCGTGCGCGGCCGGAACGCACGCCATTGGCAATGCCGCTCGGCTCGTTGCTTCGGGTCGCTCGACGCTCGCCGTTGCCGGAGGCGCCGAAGCCGTCCTCGTGCAAATTGCTGAATCGGGTTTTCGCAACATGACCGCTCTCTCCAACGAAGATTTCTCGCAACCCTTCGATGTCAAGCGAAATGGCTTCGTTATGGGTGAGGGTGCTGGCATTCTGGTTCTCGAAGAGTGGGATCACGCCATGGCTCGAGGAGCGAACATCCTGGCCGAAGTTGTGGGTGCCGCCTCTACCGCCGACATGTACCACATCACCGCTCCGGACCCTGCCGGTGCGGGAGCAATTCGTTGCATGGAAATCGCCCTGGCCGACGCCGACCTAACGCCAGCCGACGTTGATCACATCAACGCCCACGGTACATCTACCCCACTCAACGATCTCGCTGAGTCCATTGCCTGTCGCCGGATATTCGGTGAGCACCGCCCCTTAGTCACCTCCGTCAAGGGGCACCTCGGGCATTCCCTGGGCGCCGCGGGAGCCCTTGAAGGCGTCGTTTCAGTGCTCAGTTTGGTGAACCAGGTCATCCCGCCCACGGCGGGTACCACCGAAGTAGACCCTGCCATCGATCTCGACGTTGTCATTGGTGCACCCCGCTCGGCTGAGATAGACGTTGTTTTGTCGAACAGTTTCGGATTCGGTGGCCACAACGGCTCGGTCGTTTTTCGACGCGCCAACGCTTAGCCGGATCGCTGCGTCAGACTTCCCGGATCGCAATCCCGTCACGCATGGCCTCGCCATCAGTGAGCAGCGATCGGTGACCAAATCCCAGGCCCCGAACGCCGGAGCTATCCCCCACGCAGGTCGTGACGCCGGTGGGTATCTTGTCACCCACCGGACCCGAGGACAGCAGGAATTCATCCACGGCTTCACTACTTGGTCCGGTGAAATGGACCAAGCGAAAAGGCACAGATGAACCACGGGCGTCAAGACGTCCGACCAGTTCTTGGCCCGTAAAACAACCTTTAGTGAACGAAATCGATCGCTTGACGAAGGTTCCGCCAAAGGACTGCGGCGTGAGAGAGAGGGCGAATTCTGATGGTCCAGCGAGACCAAGGTCGCACTGCTCACCCACCGTTCGATACGGTCCAGCTGCATTGCCTTCTAACTCAAACGTGCACTGCACGCGTAATGCAAAGCGACGCAACTGCTTAACAACCGCTTCCGCCAGTTCCGCACGCAGAGTGAGCGCCAACTCGTTCTCCTCCGTGCGGAAGGTGAAATCAGCCACCACTTCACTCGCTGGGGTCAGTAGGGCGCCCCATCCCTCAGCTTGCGACACGTCAGCCGCCACTTGGCCCTGGGTGAAGGAGAGTGCGTCGCGCCCTCGAATCCATAGGGTGGCCCATGGAACGATGGTGCCGGGATCGATCGTCGAGTGGCTGTGCATACCGCATTACAGTACTGGGGCGACAACTGTCGCAGAACACGGGGACGAGATGGCAGCCAAGAACGAACTCAGTACGATTACGTCAACCTTGGGTGAATTGGCGACTCGCATATCAGCCTTGGTTGAGAACGAAGGCCCCTCGCTCGAGGGAGATGTCTATACCGAACTCGTAGCCGCTGAGCGGACCGTGGGTACCCTTTTGCGCCGCCTCCAGCGAGTCGCTCGACGACTGGCCTAGTCCAAGTGATGAGTGCGTGGACCTTCACCGAACAGCTCTCTTCGAGTGAACGCCTCGAAGTACTCCACTTACTCTTAGAGAAGGACACTGAACTCGGCCGAGAGTCACTCGACGAAACGCGACGCCGCGCTGTACTGCACGGCTCCAAGGGACACCACTGGCTGCGTAAAAATGAAGGCCACGTCTGCGACTACGCGCAAGCCGTAGAGGGCGAAATTCTCGCCCTTGAACGATGCGGCGCCGGCGTAGACGACGACTTACTCTCGATGCTCCTCGATAGACATCATCAAATCGACTGGTGGGTACGCGACGGTGACGCGGAGCCGACTAACGCCGTGAGAAGTTTGCAATTGTTAGCCATAGATCTTCCCCAACCCGTACTCTCGCTGCCCGAATCCGCCTCACTCGACGCATTCATCGTAGGCCGGGACGAAGATGAGTGGCTGTTGAAGAATAACGAGGCATTCATGGATCACCCCGAGCAGGGTGCTTGGCGCCGAGAGGACCTCTTGCGACGTATCGCCGAACCGTGGTTTGACTCGGCGGGAATGATCCTTCTGCGAATCGATGGCGTGCTCGCCGGCTCGTGTTGGACCAAGGTACAAGAGCTTTTCTCCGAGCGATTCGGCGAGATCTACGTCTTGTCGGTATCCCCCGCCTTTCAAGGCATGGGCCTGGGCAAGATTCTGCTGTCGCAGGGTCTCCACACTCTCCAGCGTCGAGGAGTACGACAGGCTCGGCTTTTCGTCGACGTAAGTAATCACGGGGCCCACCACCTTTATACTTCGATGGGATTTACATTGATGCGCGAAGATCAGTTACTTCGCTTCAGCAATGACTAGTGCCCGAAGTAGTGCCCAACGCCAAAGGTCACAGCGGCGGCCACCCCAGTAATCAACAACTGGGTGAGAGCCCAACGCACAATCCCACGACGCGTGAACCAGCCAATGACGCCACCAACGGCGGCTGATCCCGCTGCAGCCAAAGCGACCGACACCCACACCGGATTGACCGAGGCATCAAAATACCAAGGGAGTAGGGGTAACAAGGCGCCGAGGGCAAACATCAGTAAGGAAGAGAGAGCTGCCATCCACGGGCTCCCCGTCGCCGAAGGGTCGACGCCGAGTTCTTCACGAGCGTGCGTCCTAAGGGCTAACTCGGGGTTGGCCATGAGGTCAGTGGCGAGTCGCTCGGCCAGTTCCTCAGCAATGCCGCGACTCTGAAATACTGCACTCAGTTCAGCCCTTTCACCCTCCGGGTCAGCCTCAATCGCTCGTCGTTCAACCTCAATCTCGTAGTCCAGTAACTCTTTCTGAGCGCGCATCGACAACAACTCTCCGCAGGCCATTGAGAAGGAGCCGGCAATTAGGGCGGCAAGTCCAGCGATGCGCACAACATTGTGACCCGGCGAGGCGCCGGCGAATCCAAGAATGAACGAGGTGTTGGTCACGAGACCGTCACTGACCCCAAAGATAGACGCGCGGAACCACCCGTCCGCTACCTGGCGATGATGCTCATCTTTG
Source organism: uncultured Actinomycetes bacterium (assembly GCA_903828785.1). Taxonomy (GTDB): domain Bacteria; phylum Actinomycetota; class Acidimicrobiia; order Acidimicrobiales; family RAAP-2; genus RAAP-2. The sequence goes on from CAIKNP010000019.1 coordinate 4,106, forward strand.
TTTTTTGTCACGGGGCAATCCTACTGAGTTCTGATCCCAATCTTGCTCGGCAACCGTAGAATAAAGGAGTGCCCACCCACGTCGAAAGTGTTGAAGAGTTAGCTTCGATGCTCGGCCGTGAGTTAGGTACCTCCACGAGACGCCAAGTCACTCAGAGCATGATCGACCAGTTCGCCGATCTCACGGATGACCATGAGTGGCTCCACGTCAATCCGACGATGGCGGCCGAGGGGCCCTTCGGGGCCACCGTCGCACATGGTTATTTGACGCTCTCGCTCATCGCCCCGATAATCCACGAGGTCCTGACGACGAGCCATCAAGGCTTTCGGCTCAACTACGGACTCAATCGAGTCCGCTTCCCCCGACCAGTTCTCGTTGATTCGTTCGTTTGGGCCACGGTCACCTTGGGCGACTTCCAGCGACTCGAAGGGGCCATCCAGATTCTTCTTGACGTTGTCGTACATTCTTCACATGCCGACGAGCCTGTCTGCGTGGCCCAAGGTGTCTATCGCTTCTACCTCGACGCATGAGCACGAATCTCCCCACCGGTGTCGAAAAGACCAAACTGGTTCGTTCAATGTTTGACACCATTGCCCCGCGCTACCAAATGGTCAACCGCATCATGACCTTGGGGATGGATCATCGCTGGCGGCGCCGCGCAATTCGCGATTTGCGCCTTCCCGCAGGAAGCGTTGTTCTCGATGTCGCCGCCGGTACGGGAGATTTTACCCGCGAACTCGCCCGACAGGGCTTCACGGCTGTCGCCGCTGACCTTTCGTACGGCATGCTCCATGCCGGAGAGAATCTCCCCCATAAGGTGCAGTGCGACGCGACCACCTTGCCCTTCGCCAGCGCTATCTTTCAAGGGCTTACCTGTGGTTACGCGTTGCGCAACTTCACCGACCTAGCCGCAGTGCTCAATGAAATGGGCCGGATTGTCGCACCCGGTGGCCGAATTTCACTCCTGGAAGTAGCCGAACCCCGAAGCGGGATTTGGCGCGCTGGTTTTCGCATCTGGTTTCGCCACGTCGTTCCCTTCGTCGGTTCACTGCTCAGCGACCGCGCCGCCTACCGCTATTTGCCACTCTCCACCGCGTACCTCCCCTCCGCTGGCGAGTTGACTCGTTTGCTCGGTGAGGCTGGCTTCGTCGCCGTTAATCACCGTTTGGTAATGGGTGGACTCTCCCAGCAATTCCTCGCCACGAGGTCCCGGTGAGGTTTCGTCGCTATCTCTCTGCCCCTCTCTCAACCGAGACGCTGCGCGCTCTCGGTGCTCGACAAGGTGCGGTTGTTGATAGTCCGGACGTTCTACGCGTGGGCCTGGGCTCGGTAGTTGACTCGCTGGTCCTCGAGCATGGTTTATCAGAAGCGACGCCGATTGCGGCCTTCTTCGATCAGCACCACCTCGAGGGTCCCGACGCCCCCGCCGGGACTGGACTCTTGCTCTTCGCTTCGCTCCCCTTCGATCGCTCAGAATCTGGCCACCTCGATCTCTATGAAATTACCGTCACGCGCTTTCGCGATGGGGACACTTGGGTCACCATCTGTGACAATGCCCCTGACCTTGAATTGATGCTGGCCGAAGCGGAGCTCCCTAGCCAGGAAACCCAGTCGGCGACTGCCTTGACCTTACGACCATCGGGCGAAGAATACGCCCACAATGTCGCTCGAGCCGTGGAGCGACTACGCAGTGGCGAAATGGATAAAGTCGTCCTTGCACGAAGTGTCGTCGGCACCGTTGACGAAGCTATTGACCCAGCCGCGGTCGCCCAGCGTTTGCGTCGTCGCGAAACTCGGTGCACCATCTACGCCTCCTCGGTACCAGGAGGGCGTCGATTCGTGGGGGCGAGTCCCGAGTTGCTGGTATCGCGTATTGACGGAGACGTGCTCTGCCACCCACTCGCCGGTACCATAGCTATCCCGCCACACATTGCGCCCGATGATTACCAAAATTGGCTGCTCGGCAGTGCTAAAAATCTGCGCGAGCACTCCTTGCTGGTCGATGCCGTCACCACTCTCCTCGCGGAGCACTACGCCGTCGTTACGGCCGATCCAACACCCTCGATTGTTTCCTTACGCACTGTGGCGCACCTCGGAACGTGGATACGGGCGAGAGAAGCTACGGTCGCACTCACCAATGCCCTCGACCTGATTGCGCTGCTCCATCCCACCGCCGCGGTTGGCGGATTGCCGCAACAGCGCGCCCTACAAGTCATCAACGAACTCGAGGGGATGTCTCGTGGCCACTACGCGGGTCCCGTTGGGTGGATTGACGAAAAAGGCGACGGCGAATGGTGGATTGCCATTCGTGGCGTGATGCTTGAAGGCCGAGACTTCGAAGCGTGGGCGGGCGCGGGCATCGTCAGTGAATCTGATCCGGTCGCCGAACGCGAAGAGACCAAGGACAAGCTCGCCAGTATTTTGGCGGCCGTATTGGTCGATCGTCTCTAGCGGCGAAAAGGTCGTTGAACGGCCCACTTGGTAACGAGCCAGAGTGCTTCGATCACAATGGCGCCACTCATTTTTGACTCACCTAGTACTCGATCACTGAAAGCAATAGGCACTTCCACAATGGAGCATCCCGCACGTCGGGCGCGGTACGTCATCTCAATCTGAAATCCGTAGCCGTCAGCCGAAACGGTGGAGTACTCCATCCTTTTCAATGCTGAGGTGGCGTAGACGCGAAATCCGGCCGTGGAATCAGCAACCCCGAGTCCCAGCATGAGCGACGCGTACTGATTCCCCCCTCGCGAGAGCAAACGTCGACGCAAGGTCCACTTGGGAATTGAGCCACCTCGTACGTAACGCGAACCAATAACCACGTCGACGTTCTTCGACGCCTCCAAAAGCAGGGGCAGATCTTCGGGGCGATGCGAGAAGTCACAGTCCATTTCCACGCAATACTCGTAGCCACGTTCGATGGCCCAGGCGAATCCAGCCCTATACGCCCCACCAAGTCCGTCTTTTTTTAAACGGTGCAGTACGTGAACCTGACCTACTTCGCTCGCCAACGCTTCTGCTCGCTGCCCCGTTCCGTCAGGGCTTGCGTCATCGACCACCAAAATCTCGCACTGAGGGACGGTGTCCCGCAGTGTGCGAAGCATGGACTCGATATTGAGAATTTCGTTATAGGTAGGCAATACAACCAGGACGGGCACCAGATTATTCTAGGAGTTATCGTAGACTGCGTAGAACGAATTGAGGGCGTCGTTGCCGGGAAAGTGAACGTTTTCTTACGTCATGACCACTAGTGCAAAGAAACGATTCGGCATTCCCCGTCGAGTTCGAGGAATCTTGAGCGTGGGTTCCCTCATTTTCGTTTTGGAGTACCTCGTACTGCCCGAGTTTGCTTCGGCCCGCCGTTCACTCCACCTGCTTTCCAATCTCAATGCGGTGATTGTGATCGCTGCGGTCTTGCTCGAAATCGCGGCTATTTACTCCTACGTCGAGCTCACTCGAGCCGTCCTCTATCCGCATTCTCCGAGTCGCTTCAATTTGGCGAGAATCAACTTGGCGGGCCTCGCAATAGGTCACGTGGTCCCCGGCGGAGCCGCACCTTCGGGCGCCCTCGCCTACCGATTTCTCAGTCAGCTTGGCGTGCCCAAGGAGACCAGCGTCTTCGGGCTCGCCGCCCAGGGTGCCGGTTCGGCAGTGGTGCTTAATTTGCTCTTTTGGCTGGCCCTCGTGATTTCCATTCCCCTGGATGGCTTCAATCCTCTGTACGGCTTCGCCGCCCTCATCGGCGCCTTCTTACTACTGGCCTTCTTTGGCACGATCGTGCTTCTTACGCGTGGACAACGTCACGCCGACGCGTGGCTACAGTTCGCCGTTCGCAAGATTCCCGCGATCAAGGCCGAGAAAGTGTCCGAACTCCTGAATAAAGTCACGGAGCGCATAACCCTCTTAATTGCCGCTCGCAGCAATCTGTGGCGGGCCTTCATCTGGGCCAGTTTGAATTGGCTTCTCGACGCCGCTTGTTTGTGGGTATTTGTTTGGGCCTTCGGGTCGATCATCTCTCCCATTGACTTGCTCGTCGCCTACGGACTGGCCAACGTCCTCGCCGCCATTCCCCTCACACCGTCGGGACTGGGCGTCGTGGAAGGGGTGTTAATTACCTCCCTGGTGGGCTTTGGGGTTCCCCACTCGCAGGCGATTTTGGCAGTCCTTTCGTACCGACTGGTGAACTTCTGGATCCCCATTCCCATCGGAGGCCTGTCGTACGCCACCTTGCAGTGGCGTCGCAAACCACCCGCGGCTACAGCAGGCGATTCTTCGCCAGCGCTCGACGCTTAAATTCGTCCTGCGCGGAAAAGGCGGTCACCGGTTGGCGACGTCGCCAGCGACGGTCGGAGCCGAGAACCCACGTGGATTCGTCGTCGCGCCAAGTCACTTCGAATGCATCGAGCAGATCCGCGCGCAGTGCAGGGTCGTCGACGGGGACAATGACCTCCACCCGCCGGTCAAGATTACGTTCCATCACATCAGCCGAACCCATATACACCCGGTCGCGGTCCTCGCCGGGGTGACCGAAAATAAACAAACGAGAGTGCTCCAAAAACTGTCCGACGAGGGAGTGAACCGAGATATTCTCCGACAGACCCTCCACTCCGGGCCGCAGGCAGCAAAGCGTTCGCACCAAAAGTCGAACCTCGACTCCCGCCATCGAGGCGTCGTAGAGGGCGTCAATCACCGAGGGATCAGTGAGCCCATTGGTCTTAATCAAAATTCGTCCCGCGCTTCCCAAATCACGCTGGCGCTCAATTTCGCTAATCAGGAATTCCCGAATACCAAAAGGGCTCACCACGATGCGCTCGTAATTGCCAATTTTGGCGAAACCCGTCAAGTAGTTGAAGAGCTCACCGACGTCCTTGGTAATAACGGCGTCATCGGTGAGTAGCCCAAAGTCCTCGTAATTGCGAGCGGTTTTCGAATTGTAGTTTCCACTGGCAATGTGGACGTATCGCCTCGTCTCGTTTCCTTCCGTGCGCACGACGAGCGCAACTTTACAGTGCGTCTTAAGTCCCATAACGCCATAGACGACGTGCACTCCTGCGTCTTCCAAGGCCTTCGCCCACGAAATGTTGGCGGCCTCATCAAACCTCGCCTTGATCTCGACGAGCGCGACCACTTGTTTGCCCTCCTCGGCGGCCCGGATCAGCGATGCCACAATGGGGGAATCACCCGATGTCCGGTAAAGGGTCTGCTTAATGGCGATAACCGCTGGATCCAGGGCGGCTTGGGCAATGAAAACTTCCACCGAATCACTGAAAGACTCGTAGGGGTGGTGGACCAGTAGGTCAGCTTCGCGAATGGCGGCGAAGATGTCGACCACGTGTTCGCCAGCGAGCAATCGCTTGGGCGTCAAGGGCGACCACCCTTCGCCCTTCAATTCGGGATGATCCAGCGCGTACAGGCTCCAGAAATCGTGTAGTCCTAGCGGGGCATCACTGACGTACACGTTGGACTTGTCCACTTCAAGCTGGGTGGTGAGGAGATCCAAGAACTCACTGGACATGCCCTCTTGGATCTCGACCCGCAGTGCTTCGCCGAAGCGTCGTCGTCGCAGCTCAATTTCTAAAGCGACGAGAAGGTCGTCCGCTTCGTCTTCATCCAAACTCAGGTCGGCGTTGCGCGTAACCCTAAAGAGGTCACCCCGCCCCAGTACCATGCCAGGGAATAGTCGCTGTAAGTGGTGCAGTATTAAGTCCTCTAAGAGGACCAAGCGTCCGGCCCCGGCGTCTAGAAAACGTGGCAGGGAGCTCGGAACCTTGATGCGAGCGTTACGCTCCTCGCCCGACTCCTCGTCACGAACCGTGACGGCAACATTTAACGAGAGATTGGAAATCATTGGGAAGGGGTGTCCGGAGTCGACGGCCAGCGGCGTCAACACTGGGTAGACGTGCTGATCAAAGTAGGCGGTGAGCGACGATTGCGCGCTGACATCCAAATCCACGAAGGGAACGACCGCGACGCCTTTTTGCGCCAGTGCGGGTAAGAGCACGTCCAAAACCAGCCGATCTTGACGTTCGATCAGGGAGGCCACTCGCTCCCGAATCGCCGCCAATTGTTGCCGGGGCCGAACACCATCCACCGAGGGAGTTTGCACTCCTGCGGCGACCTTGTCTTGCAGACTCACTACCCGCACCTGAAAAAATTCGTCAATCATGTCGGCGAAGATGGCGATGAATTTGCAGCGTTCGAGCAAAGGCTGATGGACGTCTTCGGCGAGATCGAGTAGACGTGCGCCAAACTCCAGACGTGACAGTTCCCGGCTCGAAAAGCGATCAGGCCCGAAGGCCGCAACGTTTGTACGCAAGCTCGTAACTTTCTTTCAATCTGAAACTGTCCAGCTCAATGCTAGGACTACTCTGGCAGGGTGAGACTTACCATAAGGTTAAGCGTTGTCAGTCTCGGTTGAGAGCAGTGGCGCCCTACTGCGGCGGGGCCGTTCGACCGAACTCGTGCTGTTGGTGGCAACGTGGGTCATCATTAGCGGCTTCTTCATCCTGGCCTCCCTCGGGGCTCAAGGACACATTCCTGCTAACGCCACGTCCTATTTGTCGGTTATGGTGGGAATTTCTCTCGGACTACACCTGGCCATTCGCTTTCTGGCTCCGCACTCGTCGCAGATCCTGATTCCCATCGCCACCATGCTGAACGGTGTGGGCTTCGTCGAAATCGCCCGTTGGAATCCGCCACTGGCGTCGCTGCAGGCCTTTTGGTACGGGGTCTCGGCAGTGGCGGTGGTCGTCACACTTCTGCTGGTCCGTCGAGCTCGCGACCTCGACCGCTTCCGATTCAGCTCACTCGCCATCGCTATCATTTTGATGCTCCTACCCTTAGTGCCCCACTTTGGGCGGAGAATTGGGGGTGCCCGCCTCTGGGTGGTGGGCTCGCTCTCCTTTCAGCCGGTAGAGATTGCCAAAATCCTGCTCGTCTTCTTTTTCGCCTCATATTTCGCTTCGCATCGAGTATTGCTCTCGACGCCGACTCAGCGATTTGGCCCCCGATTGATTGTCCCGCCTCGAGTACTTATCCCTATCCTCGTCGCGTGGGGATTGTCAATAGGCATTCTCGGTGCGGAGAACGATATTGGATTCGCAATGCTCCTCTTCACGCTGTTCATGGGGATGTTGTGGGTGTCGACGGGCCTCAAGACCTACGTGGGCTTGGGGATAGCACTCTTTGGGGTCGGTGGGTACGTCGCCTACGGCCTTTTTCCCCAGGTGCACTCGAGAATCGGTTTCTGGTTAGATCCTTGGAGCAAGGCGAACCTGCACGTGTCAACCCAGTTAATTGACGGCTGGTTTTCGCTGGCCGCTGGTGGGGTCACCGGGACCGGACTCGGGCTCGGTCAGTCCGGCAATATACCCCACATCACTTCTGACATGATTTTTGCGGCGGTTGGTGAGGAACTTGGTTTTCTCGGCATCATTCTCCTCCTTTGCTTGTTCGTGGCCTTCGTTGGGGAGGGCTTCGCCATTGCCCAACGGGCCCACTCCGACTTCATCCGCCTCGCCGCGACCGGATTGAGCATGACGATGGGCCTGCAAGCTTTCTTCATCATGGCCGGCATACTGCGCCTCTTGCCCTTTACGGGCATTACCCTGCCCTTTGTCGCTTACGGAGGGTCGTCGCTCTTCGCCAATTACATCATCGTCGCCCTCTTGTTACGAATTTCCGACGAGACCAATCGACCTCGACGAAGTGGCGGCGAGATTGTGGCGCTCACCTTCGCCGACGCCTAGTCGGCCTTTTCGGCCAGCTGCTGCAAAATTGTTTCATCAATCAAAAATGGTGCGCCGCTGGGGTGACGCAGCCCAATGGCGAAAGCGTCGCTGGGTCGACAGTCGATGACGCGGCGACCCTTCGGCGTCATTAAATCAAGTTCCGCGAAGAAAACTCCCGCGTCGTAGCGCACGATGCGCACCGCTATTACGTCAACACCGAGCGTGGTGAGCAGCGTGGTCGCCAATTCACTGCTGGACGGGCGCCGGGCGGGCACACCGGCCAGAGCGAGGGAGAGAGCGGTGGCTTCCGGAACGCCGAGCGGCATAGTGAAGGTCCGACGGTCCCCCTCGATTTCCTGGAAATGCAGGCGGGGTGACGGCGTCTGCAGGTCGTAGTCGACCGATTCAAGGGTGATCAAGCGGAAGACCACGTCAACATCGAGTGGCACACCCAGCGGTTCGTCGCTACTCATGCACCACCTCCTCGTCGTGAGACCGACAAGACGGCCCCGCCCGCTAGGTAGAAGACCAGCACCGCCGAACCGCCGTAACTAATGAAGGGAAGCGGGATGCCCGTCACCGGCATGATACCCATTGTCATTCCAATGTTTTGAAAACAACTGAAGGCGAAAAAGATGAAGACACCAATACACAGCACTCTTCCCATGGTGTCGCGTGCGCGTCTTCCAATCACCCACATGCGCCAACCGACGAGGCCCAAGAGAGTGATCAACACTAGGGCGCCCACCAGTCCGAACTGCTCCCCCACGGCGGTAAAAATGAAGTCAGTTTTCTGTTCGGGAACATAGCCCAGCACGGTCTGCATTCCGCGAAAGGCGCCGGCGCCGAAGAGGCCACCGTTGCCAATGGCGGACTTGGCGTTCGCCACTTCGTAGAGCAAGGTTTGAATATTGGCGTTCGTCGAGTTCTGATTGAGGAAAGAGGTAAAGCGCGCAATCTGGTACTTCTGCAAAACGTCAAAATAGATGGCACCCGCCAAACCAATGGAGCCCACCACGGCGAGGAAGGTGAGAAAGCGGGGCGGTACGCCGGCAATGACCATCATGCCCGCCACGACCAGCACAATGATGATCGAGGTTCCTAGATCGGGCTGAAGAACAATGAGGCCAACGGGGGCGACGGCCATCACCAAAAGTCGCGCTACGTCGTACATTCGCAGTCCGTCACTGCGACGCGCGCAGAAGGTCGAGACGGAGAGAATTATGGCGAGCACCGTGAACTCACTGGGCTGTACTTGCACAAAGCCCAAGTTGAACCATCGCTGGGCACCCAGCGCACTCTGACCCAACACGAAGACGCCCATCAGGGACAGTACGCCAATGATGTACACGGGCGTGGCGATTGATTCCAGTTTGCGGTAGTCAATGAAGGAGATGAGGCACATCGCAACTATGCCAATCACCACGAAGATGAATTGTCGCTGGAAGTAGTACTGAGGGTTGTAGCCGCCCATGATAAGACGCTGTCGAGTGGCCGAATAAATGAAGAAGCTGCCGAGGAACCCTAGGGCCGCCAGTCCCGCGAGCAGCGTGATATCAACCTGGTCGCGGCGAACGGGCCGGTGTGACAGTCGCTCGAGAAGAAGACTCACGAGATTGCCTCGAGCAGATCGTGCCCACTTTGCTCCACGCCCCACCACCACTGCATCGTCAACGCGGCCTGGTAAGCCAGCATCGCGAGACCACTACTCGTACGGCAACCGTGATCCGCGTAGGCCTGGCGCCAGGGAGACCACAAGGGGTCGTAGGTAACGTCAATGGCGACGGTTTCGGCGCTGACGCCGCGGTCAACGAATGCTGCTACCCGCGTCGAACTTGGAGTGGTGTTGATCACTAGGTCAAGCGCGCCATCGAATTCTTCGAAGGTCTGGACGATGGGCGAGATTTGGCGTAGTCGTTCAGCACTTTCAGGGTTTCGCGCGCGAACGGTAATGGATGCGGCACCCTGGGTCGCGAGGGCGTCAACGATTGCGAGTGCGGAGCCACCGGCACCGTCGATGAGCACGCGAAGGCCTGCGGCCGAGACACCCCATTCGCCTTCCAGAGCCGAGATGAAGCCCGGTCCGTCTAAGGCACAACCTTCGAGGACGCCATCACGGAAACGGAGGGTGTTGACCACACCCAGTCGCTGGGCGACGGGATCGAGGCCAAGGCAGATTTCCGCGGCCACCTTCTTTAGCGGCATCGTGACCGACAGGGCGTCAAAGGGGTTTCCCATCAGCGACACCAATTCACCGGCTCTCTCGAGGGGCAAGGGAATTCGTTCGGAGCTGCCGATGAGTCCAGCCCGCCGTAGTCCGAATTCGTGCAACTGAGGCGACAAGGAGTGTTCGATGGGAAAGCCCACGACTCCTACGCGCCAGTTCACGCGACGCCCCTGGCGGCAGCGAGACGCTCGTTAGCGAGTTGCTCGGCGAAGGTCGCAGCGAAGGCCATGGTCCCATCCTTGCTCACCAGTACAAAGTACAGCCAGGGTCCCGGTGGCGGATTCAGCATGGCGCGCAGGGCGTCGGTCGAAACCACACAAATTGGCGTAGGTGTCAGGCCCGCATTCAGGTAACTGTTGTACGGCGACGTCGTCGCCAGCATGCTCGGCGTCACCCTACCGCCGTCTCGCTGCAGTGCGTAAAGAATTGTTGAGTCCATCTGCAAAGGGGTGCCCCGTGAGAGGCGGTTCAGAATCACGCGGGCAACGTCGGGCATATTTTTGACGTAGTAGCCCTCTTTTTCAACGATCGAAGCCCCCACGAGCAGCTGATACGCGTCAAGACCGTTGCGTCTTGTCGAAGCGTTGAGGCCCACCGAAGCCGCCTCGCGGGCGAAGCCCTCTTGCATAGCGGCCAGCAACTGGGCGGGCGTCTCGTGGGGCGCGATGACGTACTCTCCCGGCCCTACGAGCCCCTCCAGCGAGCGAACCGGAGCGTACTGACTAGCCGAGGCCGCCTGGCAGGCGGCCCTCAGGAATCCGTCGGCATAGACGCTTCCTTCATCCTGACTCAAGGTGACCGCCAATTCGTGCAGGGTCAAGCCAGGTCTCACCGACAGAACCACAGAATTGGGCCCTGCGGCCAACACACTACGTAGAGCGCTAAAGGAATCACCCTGGGGAAGCTCGTAATCACCAGCGCGCACCGAGGGCGAGCCAAAAATGGCCAGATCAATCTCGAAAGCCGTTGGAGATGCCAATACACCTTCCCGGTGCAAGGTGCCCACAATGGTCGTCATTGAATCGCCGTAGTGCACGACCACCAGGACCGATTTATGCGACGCTCCCAGCGGATACATCTGCAGAGCGAACCACACTCCGAAACCCAACAGGCCGACAAGACCCGCAATGATGACACGCCCCAGCAGTCGCCTAGCCATTACGGGCCTCAATGAAGTGTTCCAACAAAACCACCGCGGCGGCTGAGTCAATGCGCGCGCGACTGTCGCGCTGCGACACACCTACCGACGTGAGGAGGCGTTGTGCCTCCACCGTCGTGAGCCGCTCGTCCCACTGCACCACTGGGACGGTGAGGCTTTGTGAGAGCAGGACGAAGAAGTCGTCGGCTCGGGTCGTTGACTCACTGACCGCACCCGACAAGGACAGTGGGCGACCAACGACGACCAGCTCGGATTCCTCCTCGGCGACGAGGGCGCGTATGCGTGAGGATATAGATTCGTCTACCGGCAGCGCCGGGCGCGGAAACGCCATCGTCTCGAGAGAATCACTGACGGCGATACCGCAGCGCGTCGTTCCGGGATCAACACCCAGCAATCGGGCCATGCTTAGAGCGCGGCCGCAGCCTGGAGCACGCGGTCGATCCCGTCGGTGTCTCGACCGCCGGCCAGGGCGAGATCTTTCGAGCCACCACCGCCGCCGCCCACTAGTTGGGCGAGCGCCTTCACGGTGGCGCCAGCGTCGAGTGAATCGTCACTCGCGACGACCAGAACGACCTTGGCCTCGAACACTCCCACGAGAACCACGGCTCGCCGACCCCGTCGTTGCAGATTCTGGGCCAAGTTCCGCAACTGCTCCCCTGGGTAGCCGTCAACGCGGGCGACGAGAATTGGCCGATCAGTCTCGGCGTGCAATTGATCAGCGAAGAGGGAAAGTTGGGACTGGCGAAGGGCGCCCACCTCCTTTTCCATCTCTCGCTGACGCTCAAAAACGCGCTCGAGTGAGGGAACAACGTCGTCTAGGGAAGTCTTCAACAGCGACGCCACCGCGCTTAGGGTGCTCTCCATCTCGGCACTGCGGCGATACGCCCCCATGGCGCTCACGGCCTCGAGCCGACGAGTGCCGGCTCCGATGGATGATTCGCCAACCACTTGAATTTGGCCAATCGCGCCCAGGCGGTCGACGTGGGTGCCACCGCAGAACTCGAGGCTGAATTTACCCGCGCGCACCACCCGAACCGTGTCGCCGTACTTATCACCAAAGAAAGCGATGGCGCCCATCTTCTCGGCGTCGCTCTTACTCGCGAGCACGGTCTCGACCTCGCCGTCAGCCGTAATTTCTTGGTTGACCAGGGTGAGGATTTCGCCGATTTCTTCTTGACGCACCCCCGCGTTGTGGGCGAAGTCAAAGCGCAGGCGATCGGGTCCGACGTAGGAACCCTGCTGGCGAACGTGGTCACCCAGCACCGTTCGCAGTGCCGAGTGCAGGAGGTGGGTGGAAGTATGGTTACGACTGGTGGCCTCGCGACGCTCGGGATTGATTGTCGCGACGCCGACCTGGCCAGGTACTATTTCGCCGACGAGTGTTCCGCGGTGCGAAAAGAGCCCCCCGGCAACGTTTTGGGTGTCGAGAATTTCGAAACGCCCCGATTCGGTGACGAAACTGCCGACGTCCCCAATCTGCCCTCCGGATTCTGCGTAGAAGGGCGTAGATTCTAAAAAGAGTTCGCTCGTCCCATTTTCGCCCGAGAGTACCCCAACGACGGTCGTCTCAACGCTGTAGTGACCCAAGTCTCGACCGATGAAATTCGTAGTGCCGAAGCTCTCAATGAGGGCCCGATACTGAGACTCGTCAGCCAAGTGCAGATTCTTCGACGAAGCACGCGCTCGCTCTCGTTGGTCGGCCATGGCGCGGTCAAAGGTTTCACGCTCAACCGCCATACCCTTTTCGGCCACTAATTCACTGGTGAGTTCGATTGGGAAGCCGTGGGTGTCGTGGAGGCGAAAAGCCACATCCCCGGGAAAGGCCGTCGATCCCGCGCTGGCTACGTCGCGCTGCGCGCTCTCCAGCAGGCTCATGCCGGTGCGCAGCGTGCGGGCGAAACCCGCTTCTTCTCGCTCCAAAATGGAGACGATGAGGTCGCGATCTTTCACCAAAATGGGGTAGGCCAGTCCCATCTTTTCAATAGTGGCGTCCACCAGTTGAGCGGTCAAGGCTGCGTCAGAGCCGTTTCGGCGGGCGGCCAAAATGGCCCGACGAATGATGCGTCGAAGAACGTAGCCGCGCCCCTCGTTTGAGGGCAACACCCCGTCAGCAACCAGCATGGTCATCGCTCGGCCGTGTTCGGCAATTCGGCGAATGGCAATATCGGTACTCTCGTCGTGCCCGTAGGGCACGCCCACGGCCCGACTCGCCATCTCGAGAAGCGGCACGAAGAGATCCGTGGCGAACACCGACTCGACGCCATTCAGAATTGACAAGACCCGCTCGAAACCTGCCCCCGTATCGATGTTTTGCTTGGGCAGGTCGCTCAGGGTCCCACCGACGCCCTTTTCGTACTGCATGAAAACGAGATTCCAAAATTCAATGAACCGGTCCTCGCCCCCCAAAGCGGGCCCGCCGTCAGCGCCGAAGGATGGCCCCTTGTCGAAGAATATTTCGGAACACGGTCCGCAGGGTCCGGTGTCACCCATGGACCAAAAATTGTCCTCGTCGAGGCGCTGAATACGTTCGGGTCGAATGCCAATGAGATCACGCCACAGTTCTTCGGCCTGGTCGTCGCTTTCGTGGACCGTGATCCACAAGCGCTCGGGGTCGAGTCCGAAACCTTCGGTGATAAGGCCCCACGCCAGTTTGATGGCGCCTTCCTTGAAGTAGTCGCCGAAGGAGAAATTCCCCATCATCTCGAAAAAGGTCAGGTGGCGCTGCGTCGTGCCAATTTGATCAATGTCGGGGGCCCGGAAGCACTTTTGAATCGATACCGCCCGCGGCCCCGGGGGCGTTTCCTCTTGCATGAAGTAGGGCTTAAAGGGCACCATCCCGGCCACCGTGAACAAAAGTGACGCGTCGTGAGGAATCAAACTCGCCGAGGGCACCACCAGGTGGCCGTTATCGGCGAAGTAATTTAGAAAAATTGAACGAAGTTGCGCAGCTTCCACGGCATTTACTCTACCGGTGAAGCGTCGTGGCCCGCCGTACGCCGCTGCCGCCACGCTCGGACTTGCTCGGACTCTTCGGCTGAGTCTCCGGGTTCGAAGAGGACGGTCGCCAGCTGTTCGTCGGGCAGGTATTGTTGCTCGACCCAGTGGGCGGGATAATCATGTGGATACTTGTAGTCCACCCCGTGTCCCAGTGCGGCCGCCGAACGGTAATGCGCATCGCGCAGATGAGCCGGCACTTGTGTACCGAAGGCCCTCACTGCCTCTAAGCCCTTCGCCAGTGCCGTCGTGGCGGAATTACTCTTCGGCGAGAGTGCCAGAGCCAAGGTGACGTGAACGAGGGTGAGCTTTGCTTCGGGGAGACCGACGAATTCCACAGCCCGGGCGCCACTTTCGGCCAAGGTCAGCATGGCGTTGTTCGCGAGACCAATGTCCTCCGAAGCCAAGATCACCAGCCGTCGGGCGAGAAATCTCGCGCTCTCCCCCGCCTCCAGCAGCGTGAGTAGCCAATAGACCGCCGCGTCGGGATCGGAGCCGCGAACGGATTTTATGAGGGCCGAAACCTGGTCGTAATGCGTGTCTTGCGACTGGTGAACGATGCGGCCGTCTCGGGCTTGGGCAATCGTAGTGACTTCGATACTCTCGCCCTTGGGCACGAGGACGGTGGCGGTGTCCAGGGTTGTCAGGAGGGACCGCGCGTCCCCGTCAGCACTTCCCACCAGAGCTTGCAGGGCATCGGCACTCACCACCACGTCTCGCAATTGGGCACCGCGCATGGCCAATTCGCTGAGCGCTTCGTCACTGAGGGGCTGCAGTCGCCACAAGGTGGAACGACTCATGAGGGCCGCATTCACTTCGAAATAGGGATTTTCGGTCGTGGCCCCGATGAGGACCACCTCACCGGACTCCGTCGCCGGCAAGAGCAAATCCTGTTGCGACTTGTTGAAACGGTGCACTTCATCGATGAAGAGCACCGTGAGTTCACCGCGTTCACCAAGCCGCGATCGGGCTCGTTCGATCGCCTCTCGAACGTCCTTCACCCCACTGGATACCGCCGACAGCGCCTCCGAACGATATCCCGCGGTTTGAGCGAGCAGGCGCGCCAGGGTCGTCTTGCCGGTTCCCGCTGGTCCCCAGAGGATCATTGAGTGCAGTCGCCCGCTTTGCACCATGCGACGCAGCGGACCGTCCGCGCCAACCAAATGATCTTGACCGACGACTTCATCCAAGGAACGAGGGCGCAACAACTCGGCCAAGGGCGCCGTGGCCCGCAAGCGGTCGGCGGCGGCGTTATCGAAGAGAGACGTACTCAGGCCTTCGGTGCGAACTTCAAACGAAGTTCCCTCGTCTGACGTTCAGTGATCTGCTTGGGGGCTCCCGTCATTACATCGGCACCCGATTGCGTCTTGGGGAAAGCGATGACTTCTCGAATGTTGTCTTCACCCGCAAAAATTGCCGTCAAGCGATCGATACCAAAGGCGAAACCCGCGTGGGGCGGGGCCCCGTATTTGAATGCACCAAGGAGGAAGCCAAAGCGGCTCTCGGCCACTTCGTCACTAATACCCAAGGCGGTAAATATCTTCGATTGAATGTCACCACGGTGAATGCGCACCGAGCCCGAACCAAGCTCCCACCCATTAAGAACGAGGTCGTAGGACTGCGAGCGTACCTTCAGTGGATCAGTGTCGATTAAGTCGATGTCTTCGAGATTGGGCATCGTGAAGGGGTGGTGCGCGGCTTGGAGATAGCCGTCTTCGTCGACACCTTCAAACATGGGAAAGTCAGTGATCCATACGTAGTGGTGCGGACCCTGCGAGACCGGCGGGGCCCCCAAAACCAGACGCAGAGCGCCCAAAACTTTGCAGGCCAATTCGTACTCATCGGCGACAATAAGAATCAAGTCGCCGACCTGGGCGCCATCCACCGCCGCAATAGCCGCCGCCTCGGCGTCGTTCAAGAAGCGCGCCAGCGGCGAATCAAGTCCGTCGGCGGTGACCCGAAACCACGCCAGGCCCTTGGCGCCCAATGCCTTGGCCTGTTCGGTGAGGGTGTCGAGGCGCGAACGCGTGAAGTCCGCGCCACCGGGCACTCGCATCGCCTTAACGACCGGCGCCGAGAAGGCCTTTACTTCAGTTGTTGCGAAGGCTGCGGACAGGTTCTGCAAAACCATGCCGAAACGAAGGTCGGGCTTGTCGGTGCCGTAGAGGTCGAGGGCGTCACTCCACGTCATGCGCTCGATGGTCGGGGGACGCTCGCCAGTGGCCATCTCCGCCGCGTCGAGAACTGCTTCGGATACGAAGCGGAAAATATCCTCCTGCGTCACGAAACTGGCCTCAATGTCCATCTGGGTGAACTCAAACTGACGATCAGCGCGCAGATCCTCGTCGCGCAGACAACGAGCAATTTGGTAGTAACGGTCGAAGCCACCGACCATCATCAACTGTTTGGCGATCTGGGGACTCTGGGGTAAGACGTAAAAGTCGCCCGGGTGCAGCCGCGAGGGGACGACGAATTCGCGCGCTCCTTCGGGAGTGGGCGCCCACAGGAGTGGTGTTTCGATCTCACAAAAACCCTGACGGTCCATAGCCGCTCGCAGAGTGGCGTTCACCTTGGCGCGCAGTCGAAGGTTGTGCTGCATCTTTTCCCGCCGCAAGTCCACGTAGCGATAACGGAGGCGAATAAGTTCATCCACCTCGGAACGCTCGTCCAACTGGAAGGGCGGGGGTTCCGCAGCGGAGAGCACCTCAACGACGCAATCGGTCAATTCCACTTCTCCAGTTGCCAGCTTGTCGTTGACGGTGCCCTCGGGGCGAGCGGTAACGGTGCCGCTCACCCGAATGACGTACTCACTTCGCACGTCGACCGACCCGGGAACCACGCACTGCACCAGCCCACTACGGTCTCGAAGATCGACAAAAGCCAGGTGCTCGCCGTGTTCGCGACGCTTGGCCACCCAACCACACACCGACACCCGTTTTCCGATGTCGAGCCTGGTCACCGATCCGCACAGCAGGTCTCGGAGACTCGTCGATTCGTAGGGATTTGTCATGGGTTCACTTACCTAAGGTTTGGCGCAGTGTGGCCAGAATTTCTTCGCGAAGCACCACTCGTTGGCTCTGCTCGAAATCCGCACTGCGGAGCTCTCTAATCGTAATCTCTCCTGCGGCCTCTTCCTGGGGACCTACCAGAAGGGCAACCTTGGCGCCGGATTTGTCCGCCAACTTCATTTGGGACTTCATCGACCGGTTGTCGTAGGCGCGGAGCGTGGCCCAGCCGGCGCCCCGTAGTTGATCAACCAAGACGGTGGCCACGTCGTGGCCCGTCGTATCAACCACGAAGATGTCAATGTCGCGATTGATAAGGGGCTGGTCAACTCCTTCGGCGGCCCGGGCCAGCAGAATACGCTCAATGCCTGATCCAAAACCAATCCCACTGGTCGGTTTCCCGCCGAGCTCTTCGGCCAATTGGTCGTAGCGCCCGCCCCCGCCAATGGCGTTCTGGGCCGAACCGAGCGCGTCGGCCACAAACTCAAAGGTCGTTCGGGTGTAGTAATCAAATCCCCGCACCAAGCGAGGCGTCAACACGGACTCGATACCAATAGCGGACAAGCCAGTTCGCACTCGCGCGAAGTGGTCAGCGCACGGGGCGCAGAGGAAATCGGGTAGGGATGGTCCGTCGTCCGTCACCGCGATGCACGAGGGGCGCTTGCAGTCCAACACGCGCAGAGGGTTTTCTGCGTAGCTTTGCCGGTGGTCATCACAGAGTTGCTGACGGTGTTCGTGCAATTCCTCGCGCAAGACATCAACGAATCGTTCTCGACATTCCACGTGTCCCATGGAATTAATTAAAAGTCGAACCTGGGTCAGCCCTAAGGCCTGGTAAAAGCGCCACGCGAGGGATATGACCTCCACGTCCACCGCGGGGTCATCGGTGCCGAGCACCTCGACGCCGAGTTGGTGATGCTGGCGGTAGCGTCCGGCTTGGGGCCGCTCGTAACGAAAGGCGGGCGTAACGTACCAGGCCCGAAAGGGAACGGTGGGCTGGTGCTGGACGAAGGCCCGAACGATGGGCGCCGTTCCTTCCGGGCGAAGCGCATAGCTGCGTCCACCACGATCCTCAAACACGTACATTTCCTTGCTGGCCACGTCGGACTTTTCGCCTATGCCTCGGTGGAAAACCCTGACGTCTTCAAACATTGGCGTGTGAATCATCGAGAAGCCGAAGCGATAGGCGAATTGAGCGAAGTGGGCCACCACCCCTTCCCAAAGGGGCGACTGGTCAGCCATAACGTCGTGCGTTCCGATGGGTGACTGTAGAGGCTGACGTTCGCTCATGATCCCTTGGGGTGCCCCGGCAGTTGGCGGAAGGCGTCGAAGACACCATCGACGCTCTTGAGGCCCGAGAGCAGCGAGTTGAGGTGACCGGGATCGGCCAACTCCACGTCAAAGAGCATACGGACAATTCTCGAGCCGGACGTGACCGAGGAACTCGAAACAATGTTGAGGTGGAACTCCGCGAATACCTTCGACGTGTCGTACAGCAAGCGCGCTCGGTCGAAGGCCATTATCTCCAACGAAACGCGATACTGACCGTGCGCCGCTCCGTCCCACTCGACATCAATCACTCGTTCGCCCAGTCGCTGCGCCAGTGCCACCGCGTTCGAACAGTCGTCACGGTGCACCGAAACGCCCCGACCCTGGGTAATGAAGCCCATTATTGCGTCACCCGGCACGGGTGAGCAGCATCTCGCCAGCGTGATCATCACGTCGTCAAGTCCCTCGACGTAGACGCCCGAACCCTTACGACTTGAGCGGTGAGCAATCGGGGCCCGCGTGACCGTGGTGGGTAACTGCTCCTCTTCGCCACCGGCCAACTCACGAGTCATGCGCTGGATGATGGCCTGCGGGGAAATCTGATGACTGTCGATTGCCAGGTAGAGACCTTCGATGTTCTCCAAGTTCATCTGCTCAATAACGGTCCGCAGGGCCGCCGAGGCAAGCGAGGACGATATGGGCAGGCCTTCCCGACGAAGTGCGCGCGTCATCTCCTCGCGACCCGATTCAATCGCGTCTTCGCGTCGAGATCGCTGGAACCACTGACGAATCTTCGATCGAGCTCTCGAGGACTGGGCCACATTCAACCAATCACGCGAGGGTCCCGCTTCGTCAGTTTTGGAGGTCAGAATCTCGACGACGTCCGCCGAATGCAACACGGTGTCGAGTGGTACCAGACGACCGTTGACCTTGGCTCCTATGCAGTGGTGCCCGACTTCGGTGTGCACTGCGTAGGCGAAATCGATGGTCGTGGCCCCCTCAATCAAGGGAACCACCCGACCCTTGGGCGTGAAGACGTAGACCTCGTCTTGACCCAAATCCTGCTTAAGGGCTTCGAGAAAGGCAATGGGGTCAGGTTCGTCCTCGTGAACGTCAGCGAGACGCTTGAGCCAAGCGATCTCGCGGGAACTCGCCCCTTCTTTGTAACTCCAGTGCGCCGCTACACCGAATTCGGCGCGCCGATGCATCTCGTGAGTACGTATTTGCACTTCAATTGACTTACCCAAAGGTCCAATCACCGTGGTGTGTAGGGACTGGTAGAGATTGAACTTCGGCGTATTGATGTAATCCTTGAAACGCCCCTGCACCGGTGTCCACAGGGCGTGAATTGCACCCAGGGCCGCCCAGCAGTCTCGCTCGTCGTCAACAATGATGCGCAGACCCACCAGATCGAAAATTTCGTCGAACTCCTTACCGCCCACCACCATCTTTTCGTAGGTTGACCAGAAGTGTTTAGGGCGACCGGTAGTGGTGGCGGAGATGGAAAACGCCTCGAGTTTGGCGCGCAGTACACCCATGACTTCGGCCAAATACGACTCGCGCTCCGGCTGTCGCGCGGCCACCATTTGCTCAATCTCGGCGTACTGCTTCGGGTGTAGCGTGGCGAAGCTGAGATCTTCAAGTTGCCACTTGAGCGACTGCACCCCCAGCCGGTGAGCCAGAGGGGCGTAAACATCGAGGGTCTCCTGGGCGATGGCCCGCTGGCGATCCATCGGCATCACCGAAATTGTTCGCATGTTGTGCGTGCGGTCCGCCAGTTTTATCATCAACACTCGCCAGTCCTGCGCCATGGCGATGAACATCTTGCGGATGGTCGCGGCCTGCTGTTGCTCCTTCGAGTCGAATTCGAGACGGTCCAACTTCGTTACCCCGTCGACAATGGTCGAAACGGTTTCGCCAAACTCAGACGCAATCCACTGGGTGGTGACGATCGTGTCCTCAACCGCGTCGTGGAGCAAGGCGGCCGCAATCGTCGTGTCGTCGAGGCCTAGTTCCGCCGTTATCGCCGCAACGGCAATGGGATGGGTGACGTAGGGTTCACCCGTTCGTCGTAGCTGACCCTGGTGGGCGGTGATAGCGGCGGCACCCGCCAGACGAATGAGTTCATCTCCCCCGTCGCTGTGGTGCGCCAGGTACTGGGTGACCAGCCGGTCAATCGAACCCTGGAGGGCTGGATCTCGGGGGAGCGTTACGTTCAGACTGACCACGGAGCCAGCCTACGCCTCATCGACGCTTTTGTTTGCGCGGACGAGGAGCAATCACGGAGCCGTCGGGGCGTCGAGCCCCCGGCGCGGCGGTGCGCGCCACGCCCGATCCTCGCTGCGCCGTTTCCGAGCCCATACGAGCCGCACTGGCCGCGCTGTACACCTCGTGGGCCCCGCGAGCAGCGACGCGCTGCGCAAGGTCTTTGAACCGGGGCTCGCGCTCCTTCAGTATTGCGACCAAGGGGCTCGCGATGAAGATGGACGAGTAGGCACCACTCATGAGACCAACGAAGAGCGCTAAACCGTAGTTCTGCAAGGTAGTGGCCCCCAGCAAATAGGCACCAACGAGCAGCACCGACAAGACCGGCAAAATGGCCACCAGTGAGGTGTTGATCGAGCGAGCCAGGGTCTGGTTCATCGAAAGATTCACCATCTCGGAGTAATTGAGGGAGCCGGACTTGAGAATGCCTCCGGTGTTGTCACGCACTCGGTCGAAGACCACCACGGTGTCGTAGAGCGAATAACCCAAGATCGTCAAAATAGCGATGACCGTGTCCGGCGTTATCTGAAAACCGAACAGTGAGTACACCCCAATGGTCACGAGCAAGTCGTGCAACATGGCGACGAAGGCCGCCAGGGCCATCTTCGGTTCAAAGCGAAACGAGATATAGGCAATGACCGCCACGAAGAAGGCCAGTAGCGCTTCTATGGCCCGATTAGTAACTTGCCCGCCCCACGTCGGCCCGACGCTGGCGGTAGATACCTGATTGAAGGTAACGCCCGCCACCTTGGCCATGGCGGTCGCTACCTGATCGGTGACGGTGACCTGCGCAGTCTGCGAAAGTTGATTCAGGTTTGCCGACACCTCGTAGGTGGAACTGCCGAGCTTTTGAACGACCGGATTGCTCAGACCCGCCTTTTCCACAGCAGCGGTCATGGAATTTACCGTGGCGTGAGGTGCCAAGACTTCCCAAGAGGTTCCCCCCTTGAAGTCAATGCCGAGGTTGAAGCCGCGAACACCGAGCGACAGCAGGCCAATGACAATGATGGCAATAGAAACGCTGAACCACACCTTGCGTCGACCAACGAAGTCAACGGTGGTGAGTCCCTGGTACAGGCGACTAAAACCGGACGACGTCTTTTCTAGGGTCACATCACTCATGCGCGGCACCTCCTGCGATTCCCGCCGCCATTGACAAAGCGGACTCCCCTTGCGAACTACGACGTCCGAGGAGAATAACGAGCGGACGAGTGAAATACCAGGTGAAGAAAATGTCCATCAAGGTGGACAGTCCCAGAAAGAAAGCGAATCCGCGAACGTCTCCAACGGCGATGAGGTAGAGCAAGATTGCGGCGAGGAGACTAACGAAGTCGGCGGCCAAAACGGTGCGCCACGCCGACTTGAATCCACGGTCCACTGACGTGCGGATGGACCTTCCGGCGCGAGCCTCGTCCTTCAGCCGCTCGAAATAGACAATGTAGGAGTCCACGGTGATACCAATGGACACAATTAAGCCAGTCACCCCCGATAAGGAGAAGGTGGGCGCGATGGCCGTATGCGCCAGTGCTGAGATCACCGCCCACAAGAAAGCGGCGGTCGCCGCGAGGCCGAGCAGAATAACTAAGCCGAGGGCACGGTAATACAGCAGAACGTACAGCATGACCAAGGCCAAGCCCACGAGACCGGCGCCGAGGCCGGCAATGAGCGCACTGTGACCGAGAGTTGGCGACACTGTTGTCGTGGTCAAGGGAATCAGGCGAACGGGAAGGGCGCCAAACTCCATGGCGATGGCGAGTTTCTTCGCTGAGGCTTCGGTGAAGGAACCAGAAATCTGACCCTGCCCACCGTAACTTATCCAGCTACTATTCGCCGGAAGA
Organism: uncultured Actinomycetes bacterium; assembly: GCA_903828785.1. Taxonomy (GTDB): domain Bacteria; phylum Actinomycetota; class Acidimicrobiia; order Acidimicrobiales; family RAAP-2; genus RAAP-2. Next base: position 26,593 of record CAIKNP010000019.1, read on the forward strand.
ATGAGCGGGGCCGACTGTACGACGCCGTCAAGTTCGATGGCCAGCAGTTGGTGAAAGTAGGTTTTGGTCACTGCGTCCCACGCCGGACTTCCGGCCTTCGTCAAGGTGTACGCGACCACCCACTGCCCCGCTTGGTCCAGTGAGGCGTAGGCCTTACCTATCGAGGTACCCGTAAGCACCGCTGGCCCCAGCACGTAACGCGCCGTCGATCCCAGGGACGGGAGCAACACTTCGTTGGCGGCGTTATCCGCGTTGGGCACGGTTGACGCAATCGCGCTGAATTGGGGGTCTGGGGCAACGTTATTGCTGGTGAATCCGGCGGGCGTATTGGGGTTTGGCAACACGGCCAGGTTGGCCTGGGAGTCCAAGTACTGCGCTTTGCAACTCGGTACGTGCCCAACGGCCACGGCGTGCAATTTCTTGCCCGTCAAGGCTTGGCAGAGGACCGGGCGGAAAAGCAGCTGCGCCGTCTCGCCCACCGCGGCCAAAACGGCTCGAGCGTCCGTAACTCCCGGCGCCGAGACCACGACATTCTTGCCCTGCAGTTGCACGGTCGCGCCAGAAACACCGAGTCCGTTCACCCTATTGTTCAGAATTGTTACCACTTCTTGCATTTGCGCCAGCGTGGTGTTGGGCGTCGCGGGCTTGTAGACCACTGACAATCCACCGGCCAGGTCGAGACCCAATTTCGGTCCCCACCCCATGCCCAATGTGGCTCCGAGCGAGCCAAAGGCAATTACCAATGAAAGCACCAAACTCGTCAGAAGCGTACGTCGTGATCCCACCGCCGGAGCCATCGCTACTTGTTTCCTTCAACGTCGTCGTCACTCGGAGCACTTTCCGGCACTACCGGATTCACCCGGCGTGCGATAGCGGAGGGGATGAAGTGCAGATCGTGACCGTTGGGCGTACGCAACACGACCTCGTCGTCAGTACGCTCCACCACCGTGCCAATTTGGCCGCCGATGGTGTGTACGACGTCACCCACTTCATAGTTACGGGCCTCGAGTCGCTGCGCTTTTGCTTTCTTGGATCGCGGGCGCAAATAGAAAAAGTACATCCCGCCAAAAACGACGAGATAAATGATGATCAGACCCGAGCCACCCTTGTTACCAGCTGCTACCAACATGATTGTCCTTCCGATCAATGACTCTAGAAACCATAGTCGCTGGAAAAGACCCGCCTAGACCAGGCCGCCACCGCGGGGCACCACGCCGAGGTGCCGGTAGGCCTTTTCCGTAGCCACTCTCCCCCGCGGGGTACGAATCAGAAATCCCTCACGCAGTAAGTAGGGTTCGTACGCATCTTCAATGGTGCTGGGTTCCTCACCGCAGGCGTGCGCCAGAGTCGTGATGCCCACCGGCGTCGCCGAAAATTGGCCGGTGAGAAGAGAAAGTATGCGTCGGTCGATCTTGTCGAGGCCGAAAACATCGACACCAAAGAGGTCCAAGGCTCGCGCGGCCGCCGAGGCGTCAACCAAGGAGGAACCCTCCATAGCGGCGACGTCACGTACCCGGCGCAGCAAACGATTCGCGATTCGGGGCGTTCCCCGTGATCTGGACGCAATAATCGCGTCCGCTACACCCGACAGGGGAACGCTCAGCAGGGCCGCGGAACGAGCAACGATTTGACGTAACTCGTCATTGTCGTAGAGGTCGAGTTGGCCGACGAAGCCAAAACGGTCCCTTAGTGGCGCCGCCACGAGCCCCGTTCGGGTCGTCGCACCTACCAAGGTAAAACTCGGCAATTCGAGGCGCAGTGAGCGGGCCGACGGCCCCCGGCCAATCATCACGTCAATGCGCCGGTCTTCCATGGCGGGATACAGGACTTCTTCGACGGTTCGAGAGAGGCGATGGATCTCGTCGATGAACAAGACGTCACCAGCCTGCAGGTCCGTAACCAGGGCCACGAGGTCACCGGGCCTCGACAACACTGGACCGGAAGTTACTCGGAGGTTTGATCCCATTTCGGCGGCCACGATTGACGCCAGCGACGTTTTCCCCAGTCCTGGAGGTCCAGCAAAAAGCAGATGGTCGGCGTGTTGACCCCGAGCGCGCGCCGCCCCGAGAACAATTCGCAAATGTCCAATGAGGTCGCGTTGACCAATGAAATCGTCGAGGGTCGGGGGACGCAGTGACACCTCGACGGTACGCTCCGATTCCGTCGCCACCGGCATCATTACCCGCTCATCGTGAGTGCTGTCGAGGTCAATTTCGCGTCGACTCATGACCGCCTCAGCAGTCCCAGGGCCATCTTTAGTGCTTGGGCGTCGTCATCAGGCAAGCTCACGTTCTTCAGCGCGTCACGAATTTCCGCACTGGTGTACCCCCAGCTCTTTAGTACTTCATCGATATCACCCGACGACGTGGGGGCCGCCCCCTCTCTTTCGGGCATAATCAATTTTCCCTTTAACTCCAAGACAATGCGGCTCGCCGTCTTTGGGCCGACTCCCGGTATGGTTCCCACCTTTTTGACGTCACCATCCTCAATTGCTTTCGCTAAGACATCCGACCCCAGGGTGCGCAATGCGGCGAGGGCGGTAGACGGGCCCACGCCCGGAGTAGCCAACAAGGTCTCGAACAAGCGACGTTCCGCTAATGAATCAAAGCCGTAGAGGATGAGAGCATCCGGTCGCACCACCGTGTGGACAAAGATCTCCACCTCGGTGCCCACACCCGAAGGTTGGGCACTCGCCATAAAGACCTCGTAGCCCACCCCGTTGACGTCGATAATCGCGGCGTTAGCCCCCAGTTGCGGTTGGTGAAGGACCACACCGCGCAAGTATCCGATCACATTTGCACCGCCGGATAGCGACGTTCCACGCGCTCAATAATGAAGTACGTCATGGCGAGCGCCAGGGCGTCAGCGGCGTCAGCCGGACGAGGAACTTCGGTCAAACCGCACAGTCGAGCCACCATGGCCTGCACTTGGGGCTTCTTAGCCGCTCCGTAGCCGGTCACCGCCATTTTTACTTGTTGCGCGGTGAACTGGCGCACCGGAATGCCCAAGGAAGCGGCCAGTCCGACGGCGATACCACTCGCCTGAGCGACCGGAATAGCGGTATTGGCATTCTTTTGAAAAAACACTTTCTCAACGACAACGGCGTCGGGCGAAAAATCATCGAGCAGGGACGCCATCTCGCGGTGCAGGTGCCCAAGTCGCAACTCAGTGGCATCTTGGTGGGGAGATTCAATCACGCCAGCGCGCACCGCACGGAAACTTTCGGGCTGGTCAAAACTTCCCTCAACCAGTCCGAAGCCACATCGGGTCAAACCCGGATCGATACCTAATACGAACATATGTTCGATACTACTGCCTCAAGGAGCGTCGAACGAGGAAATTATCCCTCGTAATTCGCCAGCATTTCATCAGAAATGTCGAAATTCGCGAAGACATTTTGGACGTCGTCGTGATCATCGATGGCATCCATGAGCCGAAGAATCTTGGTGGCCTCGCTATCGGAGGCTACGGGAATCAGATTCTGCGGGACCAAGGTCAGCTCCGAGGTGACGACGCTGAGACCGAAACCCTCGAGTGCGTCGCGCACCATGGCCATCTCGGTGGCCTCAGTCGTGACCACGAAATTCTCATTCTGCTCAACGAAGTTTTCGCCACCCGCTTCGAGCACCCATTCGAGCAGTTGGTCTTCGTCAAGGGGACCCTTGACTTCAATACTGCCCTTGCGATCGAATTGCCACGAAACAGCCCCCGGTTCGGCAATCGAACCACCATTTTTCGAAAGAACGTGCTTAATTTCAGCGCTCGTTCGGTTGCGATTGTCAGTCAGAGTTTCAATGATGATGGCTACGCCACCGGGTGCGTAACCTTCGTAGGAAATAGCCTCGTAGCGCACTCCTTCGAGTTCGCCGGTGCCACGCTTGATGGCTCGCTCAATCGTGTCCAGCGGCACCGAAGCTTCCCGAGCCTTCTGGTACATCGTTCGCAAAGCGGCGTTGGTCTCGACGTCGTTGCCGCCTTCGCGGGCCGCGACTTCAACCTGACGAATCAACTTGGCAAAAACTTTGGCGCGCGCAGCGTCCTTGGCACCTTTGCGGTGCTTAGTGGTTGCCCATTTCGAGTGGCCTGACATAATTCCTCCTGCCCCAGGGGGCGCAAATCATCGTACTCGTCAGAACGAGGATGTGAACAACTCGTGAACGCCAAGGTTCGTGGTGAGTTCGGGATGAAAGGAGCAACCCCAGGCCGACCCGTGACGAACGAGGACGGGGTGAACCCCGTCTCCCCGGTCGTAGGTCGCTAGGACTTGCACGTCACCCCACTGCGTAATGCGCGGAGCGCGAATGAAGACTCCGGGAACGACGCCTACGCCCTCGACCTCAATTGGTGTTTCGAATGAGGCAATCTGTCGGCCGTAACCATTGCGCTGCACCGTAATGTCCAGCAGTCCAAAAGACCACTGGTCCTCTCGTCCCCCCACCATCGTTGAACTCAGCATGATGAGTCCCGCGCAGGTCCCGAGCACCGGCAATCCGTCCGTGAGCGCCCCAGTGAGCGACGAGCGAAGGCCCGAGGTTCCCAGCAGATAGGCGATCGTGGTCGACTCACCCCCGGGAATAACGATGCCGTCGAGCCCTGCCAGGTCACTGGGCGTGCGAACGTACACGACTTCAGTGCCGCAGCCCGCGAGAGCGGAGGCGTGTTCTCGCACGTCGCCCTGCAGGGCGAGTACGCCGACGCGCTTCATTACCAGCCGCGCTCGGCCAGTCGGACTTCCAGCGTCGAGGTCTCGAAACCCTTCATGGCGGCACCCAATCCGGTAGAAACTCGTGCGACGACGGAAGGGTCAAGATAATGCGTTGTGGCTTCGACAATCGCCTTCGCCATCAAAATCGGGTCATCGCTCTTAAAAATGCCCGAACCAACGAAGACCGCTTGGGCCCCCAATTGCATAACCAATGCCGCGTCGGCGGGGGTGGAAATACCCCCAGCGCAGAAGAGGGGAACCGGCAATTGGCCAGTTTCGGCAACCTCTTGAACGAGGGGAAGTGGAGCCTGCAGGTCCTTAGCGAGGGCGAAGAGCTCCGCACTGTCTGCGCTGGCCAAGCGGCGCATCTGGGCGTGGATCGTTCGCAGGTGGCGCACGGCTTCGACCACGTTTCCGGTACCGGCTTCACCCTTTGAGCGAATCAAACAAGCGCCTTCGCCGATACGGCGAAGTGCTTCACCCAAGTTGGTCGCGCCGCAAACGAAAGGTACGGTAAAGGACCTCTTGTCGATGTGATTCTCTTCGTCCGCCGGCGTCAGAACTTCGGACTCGTCAATGTAGTCAACGTCGAGGGCCTGGAGAATCTGGGCTTCGGCGAAGTGCCCGATGCGGGCTTTGGCCATCACGGGAATGGTCACCGCTGCTTGAATTTCTTGAATCATCTGCGGATCACTCATGCGCGCTACTCCGCCATCTCGGCGGATATCCGATGGCACTCGCTCGAGAGCCATCACGGCCACCGCTCCCGCATCTTCGGCAATTCGAGCTTGCTCAGGGTTGACGACGTCCATAATGACGCCGCCGCGGAGCATGTCGGCCAGGCCGCGCTTAACGAGGGACGAACCAGTAGTTGAGTGTGAAGTCATACCCCCAGCCTAGCGGGAGGGCTTGCTTACCACTCTTCGAGAGCGAGGGCTCGAATCTCAACATCGTCGAGGTCACTGAGGTCATTGGCATCGCGATCACTCGCCACATCGAAGAACACGTAGCGCCACTGGTCGTAGTTGGGCGAGCAGAAGAAGGAGTCCCTCGCTACCACCTGGCGCGCACATTTTCGCAAAGCACCCGCCAATCCCAGGGGGTAGCGAATGGCGGCTGCGGCGACCTCGTCGGCGCGGTAGGCCACGCCCACACCCGCCAGCTCCCGACGTAACTGAGGGGTAAGTTTGGCCGTCGCTGACGCCGACTGACGGGGCAAGACCCCTAGTCGCTGGCGGGCCAGCAAATGTGCCACCACCCCTTCGAGCTCGATGAGTTCAAAATCTGCCATAAGCGCGTTGGTCACGAAGAGCGAAAGTGAAGGGCCGTTTTGCACCAAAGTGGCGTTATACGCCGAATCATCCACGATGAAGGCACTCACTCCGGTCACGCCAAAGGTTGCGGTGAGTCGATCCACCACGGTTACTAAGCGCTGGCGATCAGTCGACGTACCCCCCGGCGAAAAGGCCGCGAGCATGGTGGCGCCCAAGGTCTCACCCCCAGCGACGTAGTGGGCCAAGGTACGACGAAGGTAGAAAGCGAAGACGGCAGCCGAAACCACCGCGACGAGTGCGAAGAGTGGCGACAGCGCTATCAAACCCAGAGCGAGGACCAGCCAGACCACCATTGCCGCGAGAACCGGGCGCATGCGCCGTAGTGCGAACTGACGGGGAAACTTGGCGTGGGTTTCCCTCTCGGCGGCCGATGGCGTGTAGGGATTTTGCCAAGTGGGATCCAGCACCGGCGCCACGTAATCGGGACGGCGGCGCTTAGCGTCGTTCTTTCGTGAACGCGAGCGCTGTGCAGTGGCCATGAACCAAGGCTACCGGCTCGAGAAGCCTCGCTGGACCGACTCGTAGATCGATTCGTACTCTTCCACCAGCTTCGCCATCGACCACGTCTGGGCGTGCTCACTGGCGGCGGTGAGAAATCCCTCGGTTGCGAGCAGGGCCTGCGCCACCGCGCGCTCCAAATCGGCCGCATCGCCCGGAACGAAAAGGTGTGCGTGCTGCTGAGCCGCGGCGGCGTAACCGGCAATGTCACTCGCGACCACGGGAATCTCCGCGGCCATGGCTTCGAGGAGCACTAGCCCGAAAGACTCCCCACGCAGGGCCGGAGAAATGGAGACGGAGGACTGGCGCAGCAAGCGACGCTTCTCTTCGTCGCTTACCGACCCGCGAAAGGAGATAGCGGGGTCGCGGTAGCGAGTACGAAGGGCATCTTCTTGGGGGCCGCTTCCCACCACCAACAGGCGCCAGGGCGTGACCCCCGGGCGCTCGTTGTGAGCGAGTACGGCTTCAATGGCCACCGAGGCGCCCTTTCGCTCCTCAAGTCGTCCAATACTTATGAGCGTCGGCTCCGATGGCACTACACGCGCCGGGGTGCGAAAGCGCTCGAGTTCGAAACCGTTAAACAACACGATTGGCTCAATCTTGTAGGTCAAATTTGCCGTACGAGCGGCTTCATCGGAGACGGCGACGCTGGCGTCCAGCTGGCGCGCCATACGTCGTAAGTAAGGACTCGCCAGTCGCATCACGGTGCTGACCCCACTGCGATGAAAGGTGCCCACCACTGGAAAACTGTGGGTGCGGAGGGTCTCCCAGCCAAAGCGCGGCGCGAAGGGCTCGTGCAAATGCACGACGTCTGGGTGGAATTCAGCAAGAGCGCGAGCCACCTCAGCGGAAGCAGACTTACTCAGGGCGAGCGGCGCCCTCGAACCATTGGCGGGAACTGAAGTCATTTCGCCCACGCGCAAAACGGGAGCGGGAGTGTCGTAGCTCGCACGATCCTCGTTGTTGGGCGCCACCACCAGCACCTCGTGCCCGCGGGCACTCAGCGAACGGCTCATACCTAGAACTTGCTCTTGCACTCCCCCAAAAACACTGAGAGCGTAGGGACTGACCAGCGCTACTTTCACGCTGGTTCCCGAAAGCGATCCTCGAGAACGTGCCACTGCTCCGGGGCTCTGCGAATAAAGGCTTCAAGTTGATTGGCGATTTCTTGGGTGAGTCGCGTTACGTCTTCACGCAATCGGCCCTGGCGCTCTACTTTCAAGGGAGGAGCAACCACAAGATAGTGACCGTCGCTTGGACCGATGTAGGTACAGGCGACGACCAGCGCCGCCCCCGAACGCAGGGCCAATGTAGCGGGTCCCGCGGGCATGGTCACCCGCCTTCCAAAGAAGTCGACCTCGATTCCACCACCTTGGATATCACGATCGCACAAGAGCGCGACGATTGAGCCGGCACTGAGCGCATCCAGAAGTGATGCAGTGGCGCTGGCGTTCAAGGGAATTACTCGAAGGCCCACTTGCTGGCGCTTGGCCACGAAAAAATCGAAGAGCGCTGGTGGCGTCAGTTCTTCCGCCACCACCGCCAGGGGAATTCCACGGGCGGCGATTGACGCCCCACCCCACTCCCACGAACCGGTGTGAGGCAACGCCACCACCACTCCTCGGCCCTGTTCGTAGGCATCGAAAAGATGATGACTACCCTCCCCCATGGCGAATCGTTCACTGAGCACCTCGGGCTTCAAGCCCGTCAACTTGGCACCCTCAACCCAGTAGTGACCGTAACTCGCAAAGACTCGGTCCACCACCTCGGCCAAGCGGTCACCCGCTAAGGCAGACCCCGCTCCGGTGCTGATGGCGACGATGTTCCTCTCGACGCGCGGGCGAGCTGATGAATGCCGAGCGAGTCGCGGGGCCAGACGATTCGCCAGCGCCAGCGACCACGACAAGGGGATTCGCTCGAGCACCCCGCTTAAGACGGTGAAGACCAAGACCTTCGAACGACCACCCACGGCTTAGGACCGCGCGTTTCGACTCGCTCGACGAGGACGTCGCCCTTGCACGCCCTCGGCGGCTGACGTCGAAGCCGCTTGCTGCCACACTCGGTAGAAACGGCCGACGGCGGTCATAGTCGTCAGGACCAAGAGTGCCCACAGTACGGGAATGAATATGGCGTGGTTGCTCAGCGCCACCCCGATGAGGACGAGACGCTCTGCTCGCTCCATCAATCCGCCCTTGGCGGGAATGCCGAGACTCTCGGCCTTCGATCGTTCGTACGAAATTATGAAAAACGTGGTGACGAGGCCGAAGGGCAGCAGTACGAGAGGGCCGGGGTGGTGTACTTCAATCCAGTACGCCACACCAGCTAAGAGAGCCGCGTCGGAGATGCGGTCAACGACGGAATCAAAAAAACTGCCCCGTTGGTTGGCGCGCGCGGAGGCTTTGGCCACCGCGCCATCGAGGAGGTCGTGGACGCCAGACACGATTAGGAGGGCAATCGCCCACCAGAAGAAATTCGTGGCGATGGCCCAGCCCGTCGCGAGGGCAAAGAGTAGACCCGAAGTGGTGAGGACGTCGGCTGAAAATCCGAGGCGGCTCAAACCTCTGCCCACGGGGGCGATGCCCGCATCAACCCGTTGGCGAAATTTTCCGTCGAACATTATTCTCCCGACTCGTTCAACATCAGTCTACCGAGGGGTCGTCGGGGCCCATCGTGGCCAAGACCTGGCTGACTTTGTTCCAGGTGGATTCGAGGGACTCCGAGAGAACCCGCGTTTCGCCAATGGTGCTCATGAAATTCGTGTCACCGCTCCATCGTGGCAGCGCGTGCAAGTGCAGGTGCTTAGGAATTCCCGCGCCCGCCGCCCGACCGAGATTGGCCCCGACGTTGAGACCGTCGGGTTGGTAGGCCCTCTCGAGCGCCGTCACCATACGTCGCTGCGCCAAGGCCAAGGCGGTGTACTCAACCACATTCAAGTCAGCGAAGCTCGCGACGTGACGATTGGGCAGGGCCAGTAAGTGACCCGATCCGTAGGGAAAGGCATTGAGCACGATAAACGAGTGCTCGTCCTGCCACAGTATGCCCGAGTCGATCCCCACTCCTCGAAGCAGCAAACTGCAAAAAACGCAGTCGCCCTCATCGCGGGCGTTCGCCGAAGCCTCGGGGCTGGTCACGTAGGACTCACGCCACGAGGCCGCGAAGCGATCAAGTCCCACGGGCCAACTCCGGTGAACCGTGGGTGGAAATTTCATCCAGTAGACGCTGGCGGAAATCAGTGAGCAAAACGCCACGTTCCGGGTCGTTGGCGCCGCGAGCATTGATACCGACCGTGGCGTTCGTCACGTCATCGTCACCAACGACCAAGATGTACGGCACCTTCTCCAGCTTGGCCCGGCGAATGCGCGCGCCCAGTGGTTCGTTGGCTGCTTCGACCACGACGCGCACGCCATCGGATTTGAGCGCACCCGCTACCGCGTAGGCGTAGTCGTCGTGCGAGTCACGCACCCCCAGGACCCTGACCTGCTCGGGACTCATCCAGGTGGGCAAATTGCCTGCGTAGTGCTCAATCAAGATCGCCATGAATCGCTCGACGGAACCAAAGAGGGCTCGGTGGATCATGATGGGACGGTGGCGCGCGTTATCGGGCGCGATGTAACTCGTTTCAAATCGTTGTGGCAACTGAAAGTCGAGCTGGATGGTCGACAGCTGGTGCGTCCGACCAATAGCGTCTCGCGCCTGCACCGAAATCTTGGGACCGTAGAACGCACCACCACCGTGGTCCATGACCAGTTCCAAACCAGCGGTTCCCGCGACTGCCGCCAAGGTCGTTTCGGCCTCACGCCATTCTTCGTCCGAGCCCACGGCCTTTTCGGCGGGGCGCGTCGAGAGTTCGAGGTAGAAGTCATTGAGGCCGAAATCCCGCAACAAGTCCAGCACGAAGGTCAAGAGGCTCACTAGTTCGTCGTGCATCTGTTCGCGCGTGCAGAAAATGTGCGCGTCGTCTTGCGTGAGGCCACGAACACGGGTGAGTCCGTGCACCGCCCCCGACTTTTCGTATCGATAGACCGTACCGAATTCAAACATTCGCAAGGGCAATTCACGGTACGAACGCTGGCGCGCCTTGAAGATAAGGACGTGGAAGGGGCAGTTCATCGGCTTGAGGTAATACTGCTGACCGTCGTCGAGTTCCATCGGTGGGTACATACCGTCGGCGTACCAGTGCAGGTGACCCGAGGTCTCGAAGAGTTCGGCTTTCGTGATGTGGGGCGTGTTGACGAACTCGTAGCCAGCTGCCACGTGGCGAGCCCGCGAGTACTCCTCCATGACTCGGCGAATGGTGCCTCCCCGTGGGTGAAAAACGGAGAGTCCTGGCCCCAGCTCGGTGGGGAAGGAAAACAGGTCAAGTTCTTGACCCAATCGACGGTGGTCGCGCTTCTCGGCCTCTTCCAGCTGAGTGAGGTGAGCGGCGAGGGCCTCTTTCGATTCCCACGCCGTTCCGTAGATGCGCTGCAACTGTGGACGCTTTTCGTCGCCGCGCCAGTACGCACCAGCCACGCGCATCAACTTGAAGTGACCAAGGCGAGCAGTGGAGGGCACGTGGGGACCCCGACAAAGGTCCTTGAAGGTCGGTGAGTTGTAGTAGGCCGAGACGACTGAACCGGACACCTCGCTGGCGTCTTCGGGTGACGCACCATCACGAACGCCCGAAATTATCTCCACCTTGAAAGGTTGATCCGAGAAGACCTTGAGCCCTTCCTCGTAGGAATACTCCTCACGAACAAAGGGCTGGTTCTCCGTCACGATGGCGCGCATCTCGGACTCGATGCGTTCGAGGTCGTCATCACTGAAACGCGCGCCCCCAGGTAAGGAGAAGTCGTAGTAGAAGCCGTCGGTAATGGCCGGACCAATGGCGTAGTGTGCACCCGGCCACAGTCGCGTTACCGCCTGGGCTAAAACGTGCGCGGTCGAGTGTCGAAGTACTTCTCGCCCAGGTGCACTGGCCGGCGTCACAATAGCGACCGTCGCGCCCGCGGGCAGTGGCTTCGACAGGTCGGTCAATTCGCCATTTACCGTGGCGGCGAGGGCGTCTTTGGCGAGGCGTGCGCCAATCTGCTCAGCCAGGTCCAGCGCGCTCTGCCCCTCTTCTAGGGAACGAGTGCTGCCATCGGGCAGGATAATTTCGATTACCGACATCAGGGCCTTTCGTCCACTACAGCGTAATGCCGAGCAACGCGGCCGCGGGGCCGATGTTGAAACCGCCGTACGCGGCAGCGTCGACCATGGCCAGCGCCTCGGGCGTATTGACATCTTCGTCCAGCGCGGCGCGCACCTCGTCCAAAATCGAACTCGAACGCCCACTCAGCAGCGAACTGCGCCAAGTGGCCAAGCGTGACTGCGACTGCGCCAGGAGTTCACCACGCCACTCCCAATCGCTGCGGTAGTGCTGCGATAGGAGGGCCAGTCGCACGGCCGCGGGTTCCGACTCTTCGGCCAGTTCAGCAACGAATTTCAAATTACCGAGGGATTTGGACATCTTGGTTCCGTCGAGCCCCACCAGGCCAACGTGCATCCACGTCTTTACGAAGGGCTGGCCCGTTGCGGTTTCGCTCTGGGCCGCTTCGCAGTCGTGATGGGGATAGGCCAAATCACGGCCACCACCGTGGATGTCGAGGGTGGCACCCAAGTCGCGCATCGCGAGCGCTGAACACTCAATGTGCCAACCTGGACGACCGGCGCCCCAGCGCGAATCCCAGGAAGGTTCATCCTCGAGTGACGGTTGCCAAAGCACGAAATCGAGACCATCGCGTTTTCGAGGATCAGTCGGATTGCCTCCGTGTTCCGCCGCGAGGGCGAGCATGGTGGAACGGTCCGCGTGGCTGACCTGGCCCAGGCGAGGAAAAGTCGAGGCTTCGAAGTACACCCAGCCGTCAACTTCGTAGGCGGAACCGGCTTCGAACAGTTGGTCAACCAGGGTCAAAATTTCTGGAATGGCACCGGTCGCCCGAGGCTCGCTGTACACCGGTAAGAGGTTGATGAGTTGCATGTCGCGATCGAACTTGGCCATCTCGCGCGCCGAGAGGTCGAGGTAATTCACATTCAGCGATCGCGCTTTACGTAGAAGGTCGTCATCGACATCAGTGACGTTGCGCACGCATCGGGTCTCGAAACCCGCGTCGCGCAGCCGCCGCTGCACCACGTCAAAGGCCAGGTAGACGAAGGCGTGCCCGAGGTGAGCGGAGTCGTAGGGGGTAATGCCACACGAGTACATCGTCACTACCGACTCGGTATCGAGATCAAAGACTCCCCGTCGAGCGGTGTCAAAAAGACGCATCAGGCACCCATACCCGCGAGCTTGACGTAGGAGTGTGCTTTGTGGCGAATGTTAATTGAAATACACACCGACGTGAAGGCTTCCACCGCGCTGGCGAGGGACATGGACCCCGCCACGATTGACCGCAGTCCGGGCATTTCGTTAACCACGTCAGCCACCATTTGACGAGCATCGGCGTCGTCACCGAAGATCACAACATCGGCGTCCAGTCCCGAATCAAGATTCTGCATTTGCGCCGCCGGGAGGTGGTGAAAAGCGCCCACCACGTGGCTCGCCGGCAGGGCGAAGGCGATCTGGGCCGCCATCGAACCGCGAGGTGGGTACAGAGCTATCAACTCCCTTCCCTCGCGCGTGAGTGCGTTCACCATTGAAATCACCGTCTTTCCCTGCAGGACTTCGCGAAAGGCAGTGACGGTCGCCACAGCCGAATCCCATGGCGTCGCCACGACGATCAGGTCAGCCGCGGCGGCTTCTTCGTTACTTCCGCCGTTCACCTGGCCCACGCCCCGAGGGGCGAGTGAGCTGGCAATGTCGCGCGCCCGATCACCGTCTCGCGAGCCAATAGTGACCTGATAGCCCGCTGACGCTAAGCGAAGAGCAACTCCCTGTCCCGCGGGACCAGTTCCTCCGAGAATTCCAATGGTGGTCATGAGTTCCTTTCGATGGAGACAGTTTAGGTACGCTAAGGGTATGGGAATTCTCACAAATCATCGAATCTTGGTCACGGGCGTTCTCACCGACGACTCCATTGCTTTTTCTATCGCCAAGCGCGCACTGGAGGAAGGCGCCACGGTTGCGCTCTCGGGAGCCGGTCGCGGCCTGTCGCTCACCGCGCGCACCGCTCGAAAACTCGCCAAGTTTGGCGAAGTGGGAGAAATTATTGAACTGGACGTCACGGTTCCCGAGCAGATTGCATCGGCCGCCACCGAGATCGAAGCCCGGTTTGGTCGCCTGGATGGATTGGTGCACGCCATTGGCTACGCGCCGGCCTCCTGCCTCGGCAGCGGAATGTTAACGTCACCTTTTAGCGACGTCGCCACCGCCATGCACGTATCGACCTACTCCCTCGCTGCTCTGGTTGGCGCCTTTCGTCCACTGATGCAGAAATCGGAAGCCTTGGGCGGGGCCTCGGTAGTCGCACTGGACTTCGACGGTACGCGGGCCTATCCCATGTACGACTGGATGGGCGTCATGAAGGCGGGCCTCGAGTCCCTGGGTCGCTACCTCGCCCGCGAGGTCGGTCCCGACCACATTCGCGTCAACATGGTCGCCGCGGGTCCCATTCGCACGATTGCGGCCAAATCGATTCCCGGCTTCCACGTTTTTGAAGATACCTGGCAAGAGCGCGCCCCGCTGGGTTGGGACGTCAACGATTCCTCCGCCGTCGCCGACACCACCGTGGCTCTCTTATCCCCACTCCTGCGCAGCACCACCGCCTCGATCATTCACGTTGACGGTGGCGCCCACGCGATGGGCTAATTATTCTTGACGAGCGAATTGGCGCTCGTACAGGTCGTGGTACAAGCCGCCCATGGCGAGCAGTTCCTCGTGAGTGCCCCGTTGCACAATGCGCCCGTTGTCGATGACGAGAATTTGCTGCGCTCGGCGAATAGTCGAGAGGCGGTGCGCAATGACTAACGAGGTTCGTGTGTTCATCGTCTCCTCCAGGGCCTTTTGCACGAGGGCTTCTGATTCATTATCGAGGTGCGCCGTCGCCTCGTCCAGAACGACCAAACGAGGTGATTTCAGTAAAAGGCGCGCGAGCGCGACGCGTTGTTTTTCCCCGCCGCTCAATCGATAGCCCCGCTCCCCCACGACGGTGTCGAGTCCCAGGGGCAGGGTCGCCACGAAACTGGCAATTTGCGCCGACTCGAGGGCGTGCATCATTTCCTCCTCTGTCGCGTCGGGCTTCGCGAACAAGAGGTTTCGTCGTATGGTGTCGTGGAAGAGGTGAGCGTCTTGGGTGACGACCCCCACGGTGTCGGTGAGCGACGCGTTGGTGGCTTCACGAACGTCCAAACCGTTAATGGTCACCACACCCGCCGTGACGTCGTAGAGGCGCGACACCAACATCGAAATCGTGGTCTTGCCCGCACCGCTGGGTCCCACGAGAGCGGTCACCGTACCCGGCGCCACGGTAAAGGTGACGTCGTGCAGCACCGACGTTCGAGCAATCCGTTCCAACTTCGCCACCGATTCCAATGACGCGAGAGAGACGTCCTCGGCGCCCGGGTACTCGAAGCCTACCTCGGTGAAGGATAACGAAGCCGGCCCCGCGGGAATGACGGTGGCCGACGCCGACTCAGTAATCATCGGTTCAAGGTCGAGCACTTCGAAGAGTCGTTCGAAGCTCACCATTGCTTCCATCACGTCAATGTTGACGTTCGACAGTTGGGTCAGCGGGCCGTAGAGGCGACCAAGGTAGGCAGTGAGGGCCACCACCGTGCCCACGGCCAGGGCGCCGTGCAACACCTGCACGCCACCGAAACCGTAGGCAAAGGCCGTCGACAAGGACGCCGTCAGGGACAGAGCGACGAAGAAGAAACGACTAAACATGGCTTGGCGTATGCCAATGTCTCGAACCTGGCTGGCGTGATCGTTGAAGTAGGCCCGTTCGTCATTGGGTCGCCCAAAAATCTTTACCAGCATTGCGCCAGCGACGTTGAAGCGCTCGGACATCACGGAATTCATCTCGGCGTTGAGTTCCATAGCGCGGCGAAAGAGTGTTCCCAATTTTCGACCAACGGTGCGAGCGGGCAGGAGAAACACTGGCAGCAAGAGGAGAGCGATGAGCGTAATCTGCCAGCTCAGAATAAACATGGTGCCGAGGATGATCACCAGCAAAACGATGTTGCCCACCACGTTGGAGAATAAGTCCGTAAAGGCTTGCTGCGCGCCCACGACGTCGTTGTTGAGTCGAGAAATCAGCGCACCCGTTTGGGTACGCGAAAAGAAGGCGATGGGCATGTTTTGTATGTGTGAAAAGACTCGAGAGCGCATGTCAAAAATGAGACTCTCTCCAACGATGGCCGACACCCGACGCTGGTAGAGCGAAAGCCCGGCGTCGACGATGGCTAATAAAGCGGTGTAAACCGACAAGACAATGACCAAGTGTTCGTTACGCCCGATAATGCCCTTATCGATGATGGCGCGAAGAAGTAAGGGGGAAACCGAGGAAACGACCGCATCGACCACGACCACGAAGAGGAAGATAATGAGCATGACGCGGTAGGGCCGGGCGTAGGTGAGCATTCGGGGTAGGGTCCCCTTCTTGACTCGATGCTCGAGCAACTTGCGGTCTTTGACCAGCGAGCGCATTCCCGCTCGACCGCCACCGCCTCCATGCATACTCATGTCGCGCTCCCTCGTGATCGCCCTCGTCCGCGAGCACTGCGCAACAGCCTAGGCACCAAGGGCGCTCAAGAGAATCAGTCCACCGAGGGTAACCATGACCGCGGCGGCAACCACGCGCATGCGAATCAAGCGATGGGGGGCGTTCGCTAACCACTCTCTCGCGGTGCCCGCGATGAGCCCCCAGGTACTGTCGGAGCAGAAGGCAATAAGGGCGAAGACGCAGCCAAACACGACGAGCTGTTCGGTGACGTTCCCCTGCGCACGGTCCACAAAGTGCGGAAAGACTGCTCCAAAGAAGACCAGGGATTTGGGGTTAAGAATCCCCACGGTGAATCCCTGGCGAACAATCTGCCAGGCGTGCGGTTCCGTCGTCTCGGGTTGGGTCATCTTGAGGGCTGCGGCTTCGCGGTGACGCCACGCTTCGTAACCGAGGTAGATCAAATACCCACCGCCCAGCAGTTGCAGCGCGACGGAAAACCAGTGGGAACGCTGGAGCAAAGGTCCCAAGCCGAAGGCGATGACCATGGAAAGCAACAAGGTGCCTAGGGAGTTGCCCAGCACGGTGAGCACCGCCACCCGTCGACCCCAGGCCACCGCTCGAGCAATGGTGAAGGTAACACTAGGACCCGGCACAATAATGATCACCAGTGAGGCAAAGAAAAATTGAAGGAAGTGACCGCTCATTGTGGCACCCTGGCCAGTCGGCCAACCATATTGAGATTGGCACCGACTAACAAACCAACCGTGGTTGCGAACACGGCGGTTCCTAGGCCAATGGTTCCACCAAGGAGCCACCCAGCGGTGAGTACAGTCAATTCGAGTGCGCTGCGTACGTAGACGACCGAAATGTGAAAACGGTTATGGAGGCTGGTCATCAAGCCATCGCGCGGGCCCGGACCAAGACCCGTCGTCAGGTACAAAGCCGAACCCAAGGCGGCCAGTTCAACGCCAATCACGATCATGAGAAGTCGTAACCACCCCGCATCGGGCGTCGCCGTAAGTCGCACGGTCTCGTTGAGCACAAAGGAGATGATGAGCAGGTTCGCGACGGTTCCCAGCCCCGGTCGCTCACGCAAAGGGATCCAGAGCAACAGAACGAAGGTCGAAATGAGCACCGTTGACCAGCCAATAGAAATGTGGGCTCGCAGAGCAACTCCTTGCGCGAAGACGGTCCACGGTGATGCCCCCCAGTGAGAAGCAACGAGCAGGCCCTCACCGAAGCCGTAGACCGTGAGTCCGCCCACCAACGGGGCAATCATTCGTGGCTGCAGGGCCCAGGTCGACGTCGCGCGCCATCGGGTGTGAGGAATTCTATGGCTAAGGATCGCCACTAGGAGCTAGCCATTCCGGCTCCATCAAGTGCTGACGATGCCGTAGCGCGCATGCGTTTGAGCATGCGATGCGTCACTGCCGCCACGGAAGGATGCACACCACCATTGGATTCAACCAGGCGGTTCCAGAGAGCCATTCGCGTGGCGTACACCTCGGGATCACGCAGCTCCACGCACTCGAGCAGGTCGTCGTTGACGTTCACCAATATGGTGTCGCCGTTCTCCACCAGCGCAATCGGTCCGCCAATGTACGCCTCGGGGGCAACGTGCCCAATGACCAAGCCAACGGATCCACCAGAGAAGCGCGCATCAGTCATCAGGGCGATGGTGATACCCCGAGTCCGACAAAGGGTAGTGATTTTTGAGGTGGGGTCGAGCATCTCGGGCATGCCCGGCGCACCGCGCGGTCCGACGTAACGAATGACCACCATGTCACCATCTTGGAACGATTCACTATTGCTGATCAGAGCATCAATGAGTGCGTGCTCGCTGTCAAAAACCCGAGCCTTCCCGGTAAAGACACCTTCGCTAATGCCACTCTCAACGCCGGCTAACTTGAGGATCGCGCCTCCAGATGGTGCCAGATTGCCTCCCAAGAGTCGCAACCCTCCGTTGGCCTGAAAGGGCTCGCTGGGTGGAAAAATCACTTCACGATCCGCCCTCGGTGGATGGTGGCGCTCGACCTGCTCGGCCAAGGTTTCGCCAGTGCACGTGATCGTCGATCCGTCGAGCAAGCCCGCGTCGAGCAGCTCACGAACGACCGTCGGTAGGCCTCCCGATGTTTCCAGGTCCACCATCGAATACGCCCCGAAGGGACGCATGTTTACGATGACCGGGACCTGACGCGACAGCGCATTGAATTCATCGTGGCTGAGCACATCGTTCCAAAGGTGTAAACCGGCGGCTCGGGCAATCTCCACGCTGTGCAACATCACGTTGGTCGAACCACCCATGGCCATGACAACGGTGATGGCGTTGCGCAGTGCGGCCGGCGTCACGATGTCGCGTGGCCGAATGTTTCGAGCCGTCATGACGTCCAGGCAGTTCACCAACTCGTCGGGAAATTCGTTCAGGCGTCGCGGGTCGTCCGAAGCCGGTGCCACCATGTGCAGGGGCTCGAGTCCGAGCACGGCAATGAACGTTTGCATGGTGTTGTAGGTAAACATGCCGCCACAGCTACCCTGACCAGGGCAGGCGTTAAGCGTGTATCGCTCACGAAGCACTTCGTCACTACTACTCGCCGCCTGAAAAGCAGTAACTAAGTCGATACGATCACCGGTAAGCGGATCGTGACCGGGCTTGATTGAACCGTCCGAGAGAATCACCGCTGGGACGTTGTGCTCTAAGAGAGCCGCTACGGTCCCCACTGGTGGTTTGTCGCACGCGACGACGGCGAAAAATGCCGCGACCTGATTCGCCGCCAGGTGAGTGGAGACCGAATCATTCACAATTTCACGGCCAATCAAGGAAAAACGCATCTCGGGGGTGCCATTCAATTGACCATCCGAAACGCCCACGGTGAAGGCCGGAGAAATCAAGCGGATCGCACGAGCGTCCGCCTTGATTCGCTTCGCCACCGCCGTCTGAATGGCCTCTACTTTCTCGCGGACACCGAGATAACACTGCGAGTCACCGAGATTACCCAGAACGGCCCATACGGGTCCGTAAATATTGGCCGGGTCTTCGCCGAGGAATCGGGCGGTTCCCACGCGCTGAACGTCACGACCCGGATTCGAGGATCGAAGCGAAACTACTTGTTCGTGCTTGGGCGGCAAAGAAGACTTGGATTCGGCGGTCATCACTTGATTTTAGTCAGCTGGCACCTCGGCAAAGCCACCGTCGTAGTAGTGGGCGCTGGGGGACTCGAACCCTCGACCTCAGCCGTGTGAAGGCTGCGCTCTAACCAACTGAGCTAAGCGCCCGTACTCTACGCAGTCTACTCTCCCCCACCACGCGGCTCACTCGCGGACTGTAGCCTTAAGTGGATGAGTGACAACAACGAACTTCCTGCTGTCTCCAGACGGCCCCGATTCTCCGTCTTCGGACAACCCCAGCCCGGTGGTGCGTCGCGCGAGCAAGTAATGG
This sequence comes from uncultured Actinomycetes bacterium, assembly GCA_903828785.1. Taxonomy (GTDB): domain Bacteria; phylum Actinomycetota; class Acidimicrobiia; order Acidimicrobiales; family RAAP-2; genus RAAP-2. The sequence goes on from CAIKNP010000019.1 coordinate 46,189, forward strand.
GTGTCGACAAACTTGAGCGTGGACTTAGTTTCTTCGCCGCCCTGATCGCTCTGATCTCCGCGGCGTTCATATTTCCTAATTACATTTCCGGCAAGACGACCTACCTTATTCAGCAGGTCAAGCCCAACGCTCAGGAGATCTGCGCTAAGGGATACACCTTGTTGCACTCGGGAAAGATCAACGAGTGTCAGAAGCACGTAGCGCAAACGCATTCGTACTGGACCTTTTTGTTCTTCGCGTCCGCGGTTATGGGACTGCTCATCCTGTTCGCCGCGTGGCGCCGTAGTCGCCCTCTCCTGATCGTGCTGTCGCTCCTGTTAGGAGCCGCTTCAGGAACCGCCGGCTTTCTCTTTCTTGGACTCGGTGCGTGGCTACTGATCCGGGCCTTTCGCCTCAATCGTTACGGCACAAGTTCGATGAAGGAAGCGAACAAGATTGCTCGCGAGCGTGTGCGAACGCGGACACCGCGCGCCAAGCGAGGGGTCGAGGCAGAATCAGCCAAGCCCACCCCAGAGCCGTCGAAGCGGTACACCCCCAAAAAACGTCCCCGCCGCTAACCATGTCACAACTGGGTCTCGATTATCCAACGCAGTGGGGTCGCCGATACACCGCTCGCTTTGTTCGCGATCTCTACCTGACCCTTTTCGTGGCTCCCACCATTCGACGAATTGGCCAACTTCGCGTAGACGGCATTGAGCACCTGTCCGGTGGCGATCCCTTCATTTTTGTGGCTAATCACATTTCACACATGGACACACCCATCGTCTTGAGTGCCCTGCCACGATCACTTCGGAAGCGAACCATCGTTGCCGCGGCGATGGATAACTTCTTCATGAACAGGCGCAAGGCCTTCTTCACCGTGCTTTCCTTCAACGCCATCCCCATTGACCGCCACAAGGTGAATCGCCGTTCATCGCAACTCGCTATTGATCTTCTGGAAGACCGATGGAACATCTTGATCTACCCCGAAGGCGGGCGTAGCCCCGACGGTAACTTGCAAGAATTCAAAGGTGGGGCGGCGTATCTGGCCGAGCGTTCTCGGCGGCCGGTGATACCCGTCTACATTCATGACGCCGGCTACCTTCGCGGAGCTCGTTACGCTAAGGCGCCAAAATTCACCGGTGCTGAGGGCCAAAATACCCACCCGGTGTCGGTGACCTTCGGGGCCCCCCTCATGCCCTTCGTGGACGAAAATATTCGCCGCTACGGGGCGCGCATTGAAGAAGCTGTCGCCGAGTTGGGGCGACGCGTTAGTGGTGACCCGACCTACGGGGTGCGCCCTTCAGACGAGTACTAGAGGCCCAAGGCCTGGCGGCGAGCCAGGTGTAAACGGTCGGCCACCGAGACGTAGGGGTCGAGCTCTCTGCCTAAGGCCGCACTCAGGATTTCATCAGCCAACCAGGGATTCATGGCCAGAGCCGGCCCGTGCGCGTAGGTAGCCCAAATGTGCTGAGTTCGAACGCCGTCGCTCTCGCCATCATTGCCCCGTCCTCGACACACGGCACCCAGCGGCCGCACGCCTTCTCCCAGGGTCGTCACGCCACCGTGGTTTTCAAATCCAACCAAGACCGCATCGCCAACTGAAAGCGCTAAGTCGCCCACGGAGCGAACCTGGCCACGTTGCGTCACCGCGTCGATCAAGCCCAGTCCTTCAAAATTGTCACTTCCGGCCACCGCAAAACTGGTGCCAATAATCTGCAGGCCGGCGCACACGGCGAAGAGATGCGCACCGTCATTGACTCGTCGGACGAGATCACTCGCCCTCAGCAGGTCGCAGGCGAGACGTTGGGGGCCATCTTCCCCACCGCCCAGTACGTAGACGTCCGCCTCGGGCAGACTCTCGCCCACCTTCATCACCACAATCTCCGCAGGAAGTGAACGCGCCCGCACCCGGTGCGCCAACACCCGGGCGTTGCCACTGTCGCCGTAGGTACCCAGCAATTCCGGTAGGAGGAGGCCAATCGTCAGCACGGTGTCGATACCGCCAGCCAATGTTGAAAAGTGGTGTAGTTCGCAATGAGGGTGACGGTGTCGCTTCCCGTAGCCAGGGTCTCTTCGTCATCGATGACACGGTGGTCTACCCCGTCAATCGCTAGTCGGGTCGCCAGATCGAGTCGGCGCTCTCCCAAACAGTGCACGGTGCGACCAGCGAGCCATTCGAACGGCGCGTCGTAGAGCCACGAAGGGTCTCGGCCGTCGGCAATCTGGGCATTGATGGCCACCCAAATTTCTCCGGACGAGTCAAGGTCCGCCAGCAAAGCGGCGACGCCCGCTGGGTTCTTCGCGAGCAAAAGACGCAGCGTGCGTTCCCGCCAGCGTCGCACGCCGTAGCGTCCTTGCACCACGGACACCGCACTGAGCCGACTCGCCACGCGCGCTTGATCTTCTCCCACTCGCTGTAGGGCGACGATGGCGAAGGCGGCGTTGACGCGATTGAACAGCCCCGGCAATGTCGTCTCCACCGGCACCGCGACGTCACCGACCACAATGTTTCCGCTTTGGTCGACCGACGAGTACGCCACGGGCTGCGCGAAGCCACACGAGCACGACCAACGCTGAGCGAAGGTCAGCGGCTGGGCGCACTTAGGGCAAGCCGAGGCGTCTTCGTGCCACGCCGAGGGGACCGCCACGTAGAGAACCTTCGCCGCTAACTCGGTCGCAAAGCACACCAGCGGGTCGCTCGCGTTTGCCACAAAGGTGACGTCCGGCGAAAGCGCCACCATGTCGCGCCACCGTTGGGCGAGGGCGCGCACTTCGGTGGCACGGTCCAGTTGGTCGCGAGAAAGATTCAGCAAAACAACGACCGCCGGCCGCACTTGGGCAACCACTACGTCCAACCACGCTTCGTCCGTCTCGAGCACCACCCGTGGGGCGGAATTACTGGCGAGGGCCGCCACGTGACCCGCCATCATGTTGGCCCCCGTAGTGTTGTGGGCTACTGGCGAAGCCCAAGCGGCGGCCAGCATGGCTGAGGTCGTGGTCTTGCCGTTCGTGCCCGACACCACGATCACCTCGCGATCCTGCGCCAAATGGCGCAGCAGCGAAGGGTCAATTCGCAGTCCCACTCGACCACCCGCAACCGTCCCTTGTCCCCGACCCAGGAGACGGGACAAAGCGTTCACCAAGCGAAGCCCCACGACTGCGAGACGCGAACGTAGTGAAAGGCTTCGTTTCATAACCGCCACGCTAATAGAGTCCGGAAAATACAAAAGGACCAACCTGGGGGGAGGTTGGTCCTTTTGCAAAACCTACGCTTCATCCGGGGGGTGGACGAAACGGGCTACATCAATTATCGCCATCGCGGGACTATCTCGCAAGCGCATTGACTTGATACGGCGTATCTGTATACTAAATACAATGGAAATTCGCCAATTAGAAGCGCTGGTCGGCATTGCCGAGCATGGTACGTTTTCCAGCGCCGCCGAGGCTCTTGGCACGGTGCAGTCGAACATTTCGAATCGAATCGCGAGGCTCGAAGCCGAATTGGGCTGTGAGCTAGTGGAGCGATCCAGTGGCAGCATTACCGAATCGGGCATGGTCGTGGTCAATCGCTCTCGGCGCATTCTCACCGAACTTTCGGCCATCGCCGCCGACGTGCATGAGCTGAATTCTGAAGTTCGAGGAATGGTCTCACTGGGCATGATCGGCACGGCGGGGCGTTGGCTCGTGCCGCTGCTTCTCGACACCCTGCGCGAGCAATACCCGCACATTTCCTTGCGTGTCACCGAGGGTACCAATTCGGTGATTGAACCCCAAGTTGTGGCCGGCCAACTGGACCTGGCGGTCCTCGCTTGGCCCTTGGAGGCGCACGAACTCATCGAGACCGATTTGTATTCCGAAGACCTCGTGCTCATTATCGAACGCTCCCACGAACTGGCGCAACGATCCAGCATCACGATGAAGGATCTGGCCGGGCTCAACCTCCTGCTGCCCTATTCGGGTACGCCCTTGCGTCGTGAAATTGACGACGCGAGTCGCAACGCCGGAGTCGAGTTGCACTCCTCGCTCGAGATGGACGGCTTACGTACCATTGCTTCGCTCACCTTCGACGGCCACGGCCCTTCAATTTTGCCCTCCACCATGCTTTCGCGTCACTTGCGACCGACCTTCGCTGCGGTTCCTATCGAGGGGCTGGAACAACGGCGTGTGGTGCTGGCCCGCCGCCGATACGGTTTTCCCGCTGCGCACATTCGCGCAGTTACTGAGGTTCTGGGTCGCGTGGTTCAAGAGACCAGCCAAGTGCCTCACGGCGTCGTCGTTTCGCACGCGTAAGCAGGTCGGTCCCGTGTTAGCCGCCGTGAATCGACGTCAGCATGCTCTTTGGCTGGTCGAACGTGACTCCGCATTCACGGACCTGGTGTCCGCGGTGGGCGCTCCTCCCGTCCGCCGAGCCACCGCTGTCCCGCAACGTTTTCCGACGCTCATCCGCTCCATCACCCACCAATTGCTCGCCACCAGCGCCGCCGAATCAATCCACCGTCGCGTTGTGGCTCTCTGCGACGGCGACGTTTCGGTTGATACGGTCCTGCGCGTGGGTGCGGACGAACTGAAAACCGCCGGTCTCAATCGGGCCAAGGCCAACGCCATGGTCGAATTGGCGTACTACGTTCAGTCCGGACTTGTCGATTTAAACACGCACGGTCGTCGCCGTGACGACGAAATTATTCGGGAGCTCACCGCGGTGAAGGGTATCGGACCGTGGACCGTTCAGATGTACCTCATGCACACCTTGGCTCGTCATGACGTTTGGCCAGTGGGCGACTACGGCGTTCGCAATGGTTGGAGCATCCTGCATCAACTCCCGGAGACCATCACGCCCAAAGAACTCGCCGTCGCCGGCGACATTTTTAGGGGTTTTCGTTCCGATGTTGCTTGGTACTGCTGGCAAGCCGCCGATCGGCGCCGAGCCGCCAAGTAACCTCGTCGTATGCCAATCACACTTGAGGACTTTGAGCGCGATGCTCTTCCTACCCTTCTGCAGTACGCCACCATTCCCTGCCAATCGCCGGCCTTCGATTCACAGTGGCAAGAGAACGGACAGATCGATCTCGCCACCGAATTAATCGCCGCCTTCGCGCGAGCCCGAAACTTCGCGGCCGCCGACGTGACCATCCACCGACTTGAGGGGCGCACCCCACTGCTCTGCGTCACCATCGAGGCGACATCCGACGACGAGGAGTCCGAGGACGATCGGGGTACCGTCGTTCTTTACGGACACCTCGACAAGCAGCCGCCATTAGGCCAATGGTCCGAAGGTCTCGATCCCTACGCCCCCGTGCGTCGAGGCGATCGGCTGTACGCCCGCGGCGTGGCCGACGACGGCTACTCGGCGTTTTCGGCGCTCTTGGCCGTCGAGTCGCTCGAGAACGACGGTGTCGCTCACCCTCGTTGCGTCATTCTCATCGAGGCGAGCGAAGAAAGCGGTAGCCCGGACCTCGACGCCTACCTCGACTACTTGGCGCCCAAGCTTGGTCACGTTGAATTGATGATCTGCTTGGACTCAGGTGCTCTCACCTACGATCGGCTGTGGCTCACCACGTCCTTGCGCGGTGTGCTCATGACGACCGTGAAGGTGGAAGTGCTCGAACGAGGGATGCACTCGGGCGTCGCTTCGGGCGTGGTGCCTTCATCATTTCGCGTCCTTCGCGAATTATTGGACCGCATTGAGGACAGTCGCACGGGTGAAATACTCCCGGCCGCATTGCACTGCGAGATTCCGTCGTCGGTGCGAAGCGCCGCCGACTTCGTCACCCAAGAAGTTGGCGATGTCGCGCTGGACGGGCTTCCCATTGTGGAGGGACTTCGCCCGCTCGGAACCTCGGCCGCCGAGCGCGTTATGCGTCGAACGTGGCAGCCCACGCTTTCGGTCGTGGGTATGGCCGGTATCCCCACCCCCGACATTGCGGGCAGTGTTCTGCGCGCGTCGACTACCGCCACCTTGTCAATTCGCATCCCGCCGCTCGTCGACGCGCACGCGGCGCTCGAAGCAGTGAAGAATGTACTGACTACTGACGTACCCCACGGGGCTCGAGTCACCCTCTCGCGCTTTGAGGCCGCTGACGGATGGGCCTCACCCGAACCGAGTGACTGGCTCGCGCGCGCTATCAATGATGCATCGATGGCCGCTTTCGACGCGCCTCCCGGTTTCTTCGGTGAAGGCGGCACCATTCCCTTCTTGGCTTCTCTACAGAAGCGCTACCCCGCCGTGCAGTTCGTCACCACCGGGGTCCTTGGTCCCAACGCCAACGCGCACGGAATTGACGAGATGCTCGACCTGCCCATGGCGGTGGGCGTGACCAATGCGGTCGCTACCGTCCTTGCCGCTTTCGTTCTGAGGAATCAGTAATGACCCAAGCCGTCGATCTTTGGGTTTGTCCCATTTGCCCCTGGGCCTGGATTACTTCACGATGGCTGAAGGAGGCTTCCCAGGTGCGCGATATTGACGTTCGTCTCCACGTGATGAGCTTGGCCGTCCTCAACGAAGGTCGTGATCTCCCCGAGCAGTACGTCGAGACGATGCAAAAAGCGTGGGGACCGGCGAGAGTAATGGTTGCGGTGGAGCAACGCTACGGCAGCGAAGGATTAGAAAAGTTCTACGACGCGTGGGGTCAGGGTTTTCACGTGAGAAACGAGCGCGACGACTTCGACGCGGCGATTGTGGCCGCACTTCTTGCCGCCGACCTCGACCCCTCGTTGGCGGAGATTGCCCATTCCGACGACATCGACGGCGACCTGCGCATCTCGCATCACGCCGGCATGGACGCGGTCGGTATGGAAGTAGGAACACCGGTGATCCACGTTGGTGACGTGGCATTCTTCGGACCAGTGGTTACTCCCGCCCCCAAGGGCGAGGACGCTGGACGGCTCTACGATGGCGTCGTGGCCGTCGCCTCAATTCCCGGTTTCTTTGAACTCAAGCGGACCCGCACCCTTGGTCCTCTCTTCGACTGAATCATGACTGTCAAACGAATTCTGGCCACCTCCGGCGGATTTGTCGCCGGTCCGACACAGGACACGGTGCGGGTGGGTGACATGTTGCTCGACGCCCTAGGGCGGACGGGTAAAACTCGTCCCAGTGTTTGTGTCGTCCTCACGGCGTCGGGTGACCCCGACTCCTATTACGCGCGCTGTTTCGAAGCCTTCGCGACCGCGGGATGTGACATACGCCAGTTTCGTCTCTTCCCACAGCCTTCGGCGGATCCCATGGAACGCTTAAGCTCCGCCGACCTCGTTTGGGTGGGTGGCGGCTCGGTCGCCAATCTTCTCGCGCTGTGGCGCTTGCACCACGTCGACGACGCAATGCGTGCGGCCTGGGAGAAGGGCGTCATTCTCGCCGGGGTGTCGGCGGGTTCACTGTGCTGGCACACCGGTGGAACCACTGACTCCTTCGGGCAGTCCCTGCAACCAATCACCAATGGCCTGGGCCTACTCCCCTACGCCAACGGCGTGCACTACGACGCGGAGGCCCAGCGACGCCCCTTGCTCGAGCAGCTCATTCGTGAAGGCACGGTTGACCCGCTGGCCTACTGCACCGACGACCACGTCGGTGTCTGGTACGAAAACACTGACCCTACCGAGGTCGTGGCTGACCGAGCGATGGACCCGGTCAAGGGGCCGGCCGCCTACCGCGTTGAACTCCAAGGTGACGACGTAGTCGAGACGCGCGTAGCGGTAGGCGAATCGTTTTAGCGAGTTGGCGTAGGCAGAGACTGGCGACGCACCTCGGCCGCTTCGTTCAATACGCGCGCTCGCGCCAATGCCCCCTCGACACCACAGCGCTCGAGCCAACGAGCGACCAGCAGGTAACCCTCCTGGGTGAGTACGGACTCGGGGTGAAATTGCACTCCTTCGAGGGGAGCACTTCGGTGGCGCAGTCCCATAATGAGGCCTTCAACCTCCGCGGTCACCACGAATCCCTCGGGCAAGGTGTCGCGTTCCACCACCAGCGAGTGGTAGCGGCCCACTACCAGGGGATTGGCAAGACCAGCAAAGACACCTTCACCGTTGTGCGTCAGAAGGCTGGATCGACCGTGGAGGAGTTCGGGGGCCAACACCACCCGACCGCCAAAAGCCTCAGCCAAAGCTTGGTGACCGAGGCAAACCCCGAGCAGGGGTGGTCCCTCGCTCGCGCAGTGGCGAATGATGTCGAGCACGGCCGGCGTATCTCGCGGGTGACCCGGACCGGGCGACACCAGCACGCCGTCGAAGGGCGTGGCCGCCAGGTCCGCCACCACAACCTCGGTGCTTCGCCGAACCACGACCTGCGCCCCGAGTTCCTCGCAATACTGCACCAGGTTGTAGACGAAGGAGTCGAAATTATCGATAACGAGAATGGTGGGCCGACCGGACACCGCTTCATTCTACGAGTTGCGTTCCTCACTTACTAACCTGTCTCTATGACCCCACTCAGTCGAGACCAGGTTGCCGAACTTCGGCGCGAAGGTTTCAATACCATCCCCCTGTACAAAACCTTGCAGCTCGACCGCGATACCCCCGTGTCGCTGTACCAGCGTTTCGGCGACGGGCGGGCTTTCTTTCTGCTCGAGAGCGCCGCCCTGGGCGAAGCCAGCGGTCGCTATTCCTTCATCGGACTTGATCGTCAGTGGCGCCTGCGAGCCGAGCCCGACGACCAACGATTGCGCGGTGAAACAAGTGCCGCGCTCGATCCGATAGCAGTCTTGCGCGAGAAGCTCGCGCAGTTTGTGCCCTATCAGCCCAGCGACCTGCCCTCTTTTCTCGGTGGCGCCGTGGGCTTCGTTTCCTACGATTACGTTCGGCGCCTCGAAAAACTGCCCAAGGACTTGGGTGATGACCCCTGGCCCGACTTCGACTTTTCATTTCCCGGTGCCTTGCTCATTTGCGACCACCTCCGCCACTCCACTACCGCGGTTGTCCTAGCGACTTTTCTCGACAACTCTGACGGAGACGAGTACGCTCGGGCGAAAGTTCAGTTGGACGAGATCATTGCCGTCCTACTCGCTCCTCAGCCACCCCACGACCCAGCGGTCGAACGACTCGTCGCCCAGGCGCCGGGAGAGAAGGCCAGCATCGATATTAGAGCCAAAGCCGCCTCGTATTCGAACGTCACCCTGGAGGAATACAGCGCCAAAGTTGAGCGAGCCAAGAAACACATTCTTGATGGGGACATCTTTCAAATGGTGCCGAGTCAGCAGTTTCGTCGACCGACCTCGGTGGACCCGCTCACCCTCTACCGAGTGCTGCGCTCCCTCAATCCCTCGCCGTACATGTACTTGTTCGACTCCGGTGACGGGCAATTGGTGGGTGCCTCACCCGAGATGCTGGTTCGCGTCAATCAGGGCGTCATCACGACCCGACCGATTGCCGGAACACGTCCTCGCGGAAAGAGTGACGAGGAAGATCTGCAACACGAACGTGAGATGATGAACGACGAAAAAGAGATCGCCGAGCACGTCATGTTGGTCGACCTGGGACGAAATGATGTTGGGCGAGTGGCCGAACCGGGTTCGGTAGAGGTTGAGCGGCTCGCGCACGTCGAGCGCTTCAGTCACCTCATGCACATTGTTAGTCAGGTGCGCGGGCGTCTGCGTGAGGGACTCGACGCCATCGATGCCTTTAACGCCCTCTTCCCCGCTGGCACCCTCAGTGGGGCTCCCAAGATTCGCGCGATGCAGCGCATCGACGAAGCCGAGGTGGCCGCCCGCGGACCATACGGTGGAGCACTTGGGTACTTTGCCCTAAACGGTGACTGCGATTTCGCGATCACCATTCGAACAATCGCCCTTCGTCACGGCTACGCCACGGTGCAAGCCGGCGGAGGAGTCGTGGCCGATTCCACTGGACCCGGCGAGTACCAGGAGTGCATTTCAAAGGCTTCGGCACCCCTGCTCGCCCTTGAACTCGCGGACCCCTTGTCCTAAGGGGGCGGGACTACGCGTCCCAGTCCTTCGCCGAGAACGCCGAGCGTCCTCCCTACTCGCGGCGCGAGCGCTTCGTGCCGACCACCGGTGATCAGGTCAAGCTGGTCGTGAAAGGGAGCGGAATTCTTCTAAGGTGGGAGTGGGAAAGTAAGGGGCAAAGATGAGCAATGCAGTCGGAACGTGGAATGCCACTCTCGATTCAATGATTGGCACCATGTCGGTTGTCTTCGTCTTTGAAGAAGGCGAGGACGGTTTGAGTGGTCACGCCAGTAACGATTCCGAAACGGTACCCATGCTCGCTATTGCTCAATCGGGCAACACCGTGACGTAGACACAAGACGTCACCAAACCCATGCAACTGTCACTCAAGTTCGAGGTGACGATTGACGGTGACCAGATGATTGGAACCGCCAAAGCTGGCTTCTTGCCGGCGGCCAAAATCGCCGGAGCACGAGCCTCGTAATAGTCGCTCAATCGTCGCCGCCGGGAGCGCGGGCGAGCAGGTGTCGCTATTAGGTATCGAAACACTGGGCGTGAGACCTTTACGCTGCGGGAACTATGTTTTGTGCTGCTAGGAGTCCCTGTCGACCCTGATCAGCAATAGCCCCGAGCCGCCTACTAAACGGAGTTGTTCCTAGAGATGGCCAGTTGTACCATGCGGGTCAGGTGCAGTTTCGATAGGAGTTGAGAACTTATGGCAAATTGGGAAATGACCTGTAGTTGCGGCGACACAATGCAAATGGAAGGCTCGACCAAGAGGAAGCCGTTGACAAGCTGCTGGGCTTCATGACGCCCGAGGCGACGATGGCCCACTTGGGCGAAAAGCATTCGGGTCAAGCAATGCCGACGCCGGAAGAAATTCGAATGGGCTTTCTGTCGACAGCCCAAAAGGTCTTTGGCCTGTCGTAGCCCTCAAGAATCAGTACGCCTGATTACCGCAATCGGCCCAGTTGGTCAATTTGCTATTGGCCACCCTCCAACGGCAACGCACGCTTCGAAACGTCCTCGCGCTTTGAGATAGACGGCTTCTCAACCGACCTTTCCACCAGTAGTGCGCGTCACCGGACCGTGCATTAATTCTGCGAGGGCGCAAAGTACGTAAAATGCTCGCCGAAAAGGGGCGCTCGGGTAGTAGTCGAGACCACGAGAACTCAGTGATTGTGGGGAAGTCGCAAAAACCATGCGGATGTAGATCAAAAAATGGTGGGCCGTACAGGACTTGAACCTGTGACCCCTTCCATGTCAAGGAAGTGCGCTACCAGACTGCGCCAACGGCCCCTAAGGATTTCCAGCCTACCACTTGCGCCGTGGTCCATCGGTCGGTGGCTTAACCGAGGTGTGCGTCGACCTCGTCTGCCGACATCGACCGCACTGCCCGACGGATACTCGTCCAGTCATTCGTGTTGGCGGCTACCTGAGCGAAGAACACTTCACAGGCGGCCAGGGCGTCGTTCAATGCGTCGTGACCGCCAACACGAACGCCATAGTGTTCGCTCAGGGCGGTGAGGTTGCGTCGTCGAGGATTTGCGGCCCGAGATTCCATGGCAATGTCGTGCGAGATCACGTCAATAATGCGCAAGCTATTGGGATCAAGATTTTCGTCTTGTAAGTTCTTATTCAGCACTGACTGATAGCTCTTCATCAGCATGTCGATGTCAAAGTGTGAAACATTAGCGCCGCATATTGACGCCCCCATTTGGTGGTGTCGGCGTAATACACCCGCTGCCCTGATGAGACCCATCTGGACGCTGAGGGCTTCGCCCCGATGGTAACGATCGAGAAGCGAATCGTACGAGATTCCGTGCACTCGCTCCGCGCCGGGCGAGATTGGAACGTCGGGAACCACGAAAAATTGATCAGCCCACTCGAGCGTGCCATTCCTAAACAGGCAGAAGCCGTACGAAATGGCTCTCTCGGACGAGGTCGAAAGCCCGGTGGTCTCAGTGTCGAATCCCAGGAGCAGCTCGGGAACGTGCAAATGCTTCGTCGTCACCTCTCCACCCTTTCACAGACCTGCGACAAGTGAACCTAATTACCGTGATGCGCTTCGAGTTCGTCGGCCAGCGTGGCTACCGAATCAACGATGCGAGAGGGACGGAAGGGGAAGCGATCGGCGTCTTCGCGGGTACTCACCCCCGACAGCACGAGAACGGTGTGCAGGCCAGCCTCGAGCCCGCCGATGACGTCAGTGTCCATACGGTCACCAACCATGGCCGTGCTTTCTGAGTGGGCGCTGAGCACGCGCATGGCAGAACGAACCATCAGTGGGTTGGGCTTACCAACGAAATACGGCTCCTTGCCGGTAGCGCGACTAACCAGGGCCGTCAATGCCCCGGTAGCGGGCATCGTTCCTTCGAGGCTGGGTCCCGTTGGGTCGGGGTTGGTCGCAATGAAGCGTACGCCTGCTTCGACGAGGCGAACGGCCTTGGTCACCCTTTCAAAGTTGTAGTTGCGGGTCTCCCCGATAACCACGTAGTCGGGGTCGTTATCCGACAAGGTGTAGCCGGCTTCGTGCAGAGCCGTGGTCAATCCCACCTCGCCGATCACGAAAGCCGACCCCTTGGGGCGCTGGTCAGCGAGAAATCCGGCCGTCGCGAGCGCGGAAGTCCAAATGCGGTTTTCGGGAACATTGAGGCCTCGGTAGGCCAAACGAGCGGAAAGGTCGCGTCGGGTGTACATCGAATTGTTGGTCAGCACGAGAAATGGGGTCCCAGATTTCTCCAGAATGTCGAGGAAGCGATTGGCACCCTCGATGGGGTGCTCTTCGCGAACTAGAACCCCGTCCATGTCTAAGAGCCACGAGGCAACGTCCACGGCGCTCTCTACATTTGGCCATTTCGACGTCATAGTTAATCCTCTTTTCATCACCAGCCTAATTCGCATCCGCGGTGGGTGGCGGCCAATGGTTTTTGCGACGAAGAAGTGAAACGGCCCCGTGCGCCAAGAGCGACGGGGCCGTTTCTATTCTGGAGGCGGCGTCCGGAGTCGAACCGGACTACGGGGCTTTGCAGGCCCCTGCCTAACCGCTCGGCCACGCCGCCAGAACGTCCATCCTACAACCCAATTTGATTAGTAACGACCGCGCTGGCGATTCGAAGGTGGTCCAGCACTCGACTACTTTGTCCAAAGGCCGCAATGGTGGTCGGCCAAAATTCTCAGGTCCTAGAGTTAGTGGTGTGAAACAAAAATTTGTTGCCGGCCTTATTGGCGTCGTCGCGGTTGCCACTTGCTTCACGAGTGCCGCCTTGGCATCTACTCCACAAGTAGTGACAGCTAAGGCAGTGCTGTTCAGCAATCCTTCCAAGCACCGCCCCCTTATGCGGATCATTTTTCCACAGGCCGTGAAGGCCAGCGCCTTGCCCGAACTTCAGACCACACCGGCGCTCACCACCAAGTGGGTCCAGTTGTCCGCCAATGTGGTTGAGGCCTTCATCACCGGGGCAATGCCTTCCCCCTTCGGCTATTCGGTAAACGTTCCCGCTAGCTACCAATGCGCTTCCGGTGGGTGCACCTTGAATGCCTCGACACCCCAGCTGACCACGCAGCACTACACGCTCCCGTGGGCTGCTCAACTCTTGGCCGAGTTGAAGTACCTCCCCCTCGCATTTGTCCCAACGGTCGTTTCGTCCAACCCAGCGGTGTGGGTGCCCGGCCACTTCGTGTGGAAGTATTCGCTACTCACCTCCACCCTGCAATCACAATGGAGTACCACTCGGCCCTCGGTGGTCCTCACCGGTGCCGTCATGAACTTCCAAAATACCCTCGGCCTGCCCGTAACGGGGGTGGTCGATCCTCCAACGTGGACGGCCCTCCTGTCGGCTGCTTTGCACCATAAATACGATCCCGTGGCGTATAACTACGTGCGAGTTTCCCAGGCAGTTCCCGAGACTCTGACCCTCTACATCGCTGGTCGCCCGGTGTACAAGAGCCTCGTGAATACCGGCATTCCTGGGGCCACCACGGCTCCAGGCACTTACCCCGTCTACCTGCGCTACGTGACGACAACCATGAGGGGGACAAACCCCAACGGCACGCCGTACAACGACACCGGCATTCCATGGGTCTCGTACTTCAATGGCGGTGACGCTCTTCACGGCTTCATCCGCTCTTCCTACGGAACTCCCCAGAGTCTCGGCTGCGTGGAGATGCCCTTCGCCAATGCGGGCAAAGTTTGGCCACACACCCCGCTGGGGACGCTCGTAACTATTCTTCCCTAGCGTCGGGCCCAAAGGCGTGCCGACCACGTTGAACCGCTACGTCAACTATGCCGAAGCGCAATTCACTCGCGAGCCCCACCGCGTCAACACCGTAGCGCTGGCGAATTTCGTCGAGCGTGTCTCGTAGGGCTTCGTTGGCAACTTGCTGACTACGAGACGCTTCCACCGCCCCCGAACGACCAGTGCTGTCGTCGTCCATTCCGAAACTCAATTGCACTTCATTACGGTCACGCTCCACAAAAGAAGAGAGGTGCAGGGCCAGCAGTCGAACGGGCAAGACCAGGTTGACACTTTCGAGCAACGCCATCCCCACCGCCGCGATCGCCCCCTCGGCGTCTATGCCAAAGGGTAAAGACTGAGAACGCTGCACCATGGACAAATCGTCAAAACGAACACCGATAGTCACCGTGCGAGCAACCTGCCCTCGGCCCCGTAGGGCGCGAGCAACGACACCGGCGTGGTGCAAGACTTTGGGGCGAAGGGCCTCGAGACCCACGAGAGACTGCCCAAAGGTCTGGTCGTGCCCCAGTGATTTCATGGCGCGCTGCACGACGACGTCTCCCAAGTCCTCCCCTTGAGCGTACGAAGTCAACATTGCGGCCATGGCCGGACCGAAGTGATGCGCCAGCGTCGCCTGGTCAACCCCGAGGAGGTCTCGCACCATTCGCAGACCGAGTTGATTGAGGCGTTTCGCCGTTGCGGGACCCACCCCCCAAAGTGCGCGTACCGGTAGTTCGTTCAGCCACTGCTGTTCGAGCGCGGGACTGACCCACACCACCCCGGCGCCAGCCAGCAGTTTGCCGTTCACCACGTTCGGCTTGGACTCCTTCGACGCCAACTTGGCGAAGAGTTTATTTCGAGCAACCCCGATCCCCGAATCCAAACGCAACTCGTCCATCAGTCGCTGACGCAGGTTTCGGGCCGCCTGCAAAGGTCGCACCCCCAAGGAGGAGAGTCCTCGAAGGTCGGCGAAGACCTCGTCGAGGCTGATGGGTTCAAAGAGCGGGGTCACGTCATTCACAATCTGGTGAAACTTCGCCGAGTACTCTTCGTAACGGTCGAATCGCCCCGGCAGCACGACTAGGGCGGGACACAGCCGCTTGGCGGTGACGGTGGGCATGGCGGACCGAACCCCGAATCGACGAGCTTCGTAGCTCGCCGAGGCGATCACACCGCGCTCGCCCGCCCCACCCACACACACTGGTCGACCCCGTAATGAAGGATCGTCGAGAATCTCAACCGAAGCGAAGAAGGCGTCGAGATCAACGTGAAGAAGGGGGGCCTCGTCTATTGAGGGGTCGTCAGAATGCGAATTCGACACAGCGAAACGATTCCGCAAACGCCACACCGACGGGTCTACCGGCCTGGGCGGCCCGCGAACGCACCATCTGAGCTATACCCTCAGCGTCTTCGCCCACTTGCGAACGATGGGCGAGGACGGCCGCAATCTTTGATTCGATAGCACTGCCAATATCAATAGCCACATCGGGCTCGTGCGTTCCGGTCAACAGCAATGTCGCCACCGGGTGCGCCTCACCGGCCGAAGGAAAATACAGCGGCATCGCTGCAGCGGGTGCCACTGAGTCAAGCAGAGCCCAACCCGTCTCACGATGATCTCGGTGGTTCACGTAGACACCGCCGAAGAAAGTGGCCGTGGGGTCCGGTCCTAAGACCACTTCAGCCTTCGCAGCGCGGATAATAGAAACGAGTATCTCCCGGAGGTCTTCGGAGTTAGAAATCTCGCCATCGGGAAATCCTAATTCGTGCACTTTCGATACTCCAAGCAGGGCCGCCGCCTGCGTCAACTCGGCACTACGAATAGCCGCGATGTCACCCTCGACGATTTGATTGATACGAGTACCTTTGGCACCGTCACAGACAACCACCAGGTGAACCTCTGACCCGCTCGCCGCCCATTGAGCCAGACACCCGCCCGCCGCGACGTCGGCGTCATCAGGGTGGGCGTAGACGGCTACGACACTGGCGGGACGATACGACGCTAGGCGCACGATTAGCTGCGCAACTTCGGTGCGGTCGTTTTGATCAACATGCCAAGCTCCTTGGCGAAATCATTGGCCTCGGCAAATCCCTTGTACACCGAGGCGAAACGAACATAGGCCACGTCGTCGACCGTGCGAAGCGCCTCGAGCGCCGCCACGCCAATCTCTTCACTCGTTACGTCGCGATTTAGCAAGCGCATTGATTCTTCAATCTTCTCCACCATGGCGGACATCACTTCTTCGTCAACCGGCCGGTTCTTGCAAGCGCTGCGCACGCCTTTAAGAATTTTGGACCTATTGAATGGCTCGCGATCGCCGGAACGTTTCACCACGTTCAGCACAACTTCCTCAATGCGTTCAAAGGTGGTGTATCGCTGCGAACAGGCTGAGCACTCCCTTCGGCGCCGAATGGCGACGCCATCTTCGGCAACTCGGGAATCGACGACGCGGTCGTCATCGGTGGAACAAAAGGGGCACCGCACGAGCCCACGTTACTCCAAATACGGAATTTTTCAGGGAATTAAAATGTGTTCACCGGTCAGCACGACACTCGAACGGATTTGTGAACGCAAAACGACGAAGGCTCGGTGAGGGTTTAGTGGATTGACTTTCTCGGCGATGCTGCTCAGCGTGTCACCAGCCTGCACGACATAGACCTGTCCGGGCGCAAGTTGGCTGCCGGTTTCCATCTGAATAGGCAATCCAGTAGCTGTCGTACCGCCAAAAGCGTGACCGGGACCGCACAGTGCCGTGATCGTAGCGAGAATCGCTACGACGAGCACTACTCGTCGTCGGCGCTTCAGCATGGCTGCTCGCGCTGCTCGACGTTGCTGGACCAGTGGTCCTGAACGGAAGGTACGAAGCTCGGGAGCCGGCTGAGGAACCAGTCGCAAGTCTGGTCGACGAGGTGCGTCGAACTCGAAGTCATGGTGTAGTTCGGTAACTGCCATTTGGTGCTCCTTCATCTATCGAACATCTGTTCGTAATTATAAACGAACAGATGTTCGTATGCAAATAAACTTCTAAGAGCCCTGAATCTCCAGTAATTTCCGCCCAACTCGACCAAAGTCATTGGCTGGGCCAGAGAATCCCTGCAGACCTCGAGCTACATCTTCAACACTTCGCACCAAACGGATCCGGTGGCGACGAACCTTCTGGGCACAGGCTAGAGAGAGGGTGTCACAGGGATGATCGTGCGAGTCAGTCACTTGTCCGTCAGTTACCCAAACAATGGGCTCGCCATTGCGTCGCAGTGAGCACGCCCAGTCCAAGGCGGGACCGTCCACGCCGTTTCCCACGTTGCCACTGGGGATACTGGGTACGACCCCCCGACCATCGGCAAGGACCCAGGCGTTTGGCGTTTGGCCCAGATCCCCAGGACGATGGCTGTAGCCCAGAATCACCGCATCGGGAGCGACTTTTAAGAGCGATGTGAGAGCCTCTGGTGCGATATCCATGGAGCCGGATTGATCAATCAAGACGACGCCTCCACCCACTCGACGCCTATTGCTGAAGGCCCGCTGTAGGGGGTCCGTCAGCAATCGAGATGGGTAGCGCAGTGCGACCCCGGTGGAGGCTGGCCTCGTCCCTCGCCGCAGCGGTCGTCGCCGCACTGTGAGGTCCTGGTCTCCGACGGACACGAGCAGTGGAGCAAATCGCATGGTCGGTGCGCGTCTGCTTCCGGGGGCCAGGCTTCGCCGAAACCGTTGAAGACTCTCACCACCCGCGGGGGCGTGGGACTCAATTGCCTCGCTCAACATCCGCGCCAGAGGCAGAGTAACGCGTTCGTATCCTTCGGGCGAACCGTTGCCGAGCAGACGAGTCGAACCCAACTCGCGGGCATCGCGACTATCTACCAATGCTCGGGCGCTCTTCGCGATGGCCCTCATTGGTGCCAGCCACTCGGAACGAGACTGCCGAATACCGCGAAAGTAGTCACGCTCGGCACCCGTTCCCAGTACCGCGAGCAAGAAACACAATGCCTCTCCCCACTCACCTTCACGAGCTATTCGTTCCGCACCAACCCGTTCACTGCCATCGCGCAACAAATTGGTGTCGAAATCCATTCGCGTGAGAATGGTGTTCACCCGAAACTCCTCGGCGCACTCCAAGGCTCGGTCGTGAATGCCCCACGTTGCTTCAGCGGCAAGTCTCGTATGAGGACTCACGCGCAAGTGCACCAACTCATGGGCCCGTACCGCACGGTGCACCGGCGCAGTCCCGAGGGGCACGGTGAGAATACGCTCGGTGAAGTTACAGCTCGCCCCACCCCGCTGAGACGAGCCGCGACTCACTCGCCAAGCACCGGGCACTAATCCATCGTCACGTCCGGTCACCAGTTCGGGGAAAACGTTCAACGCAGACTACCCACACGTAGGGCGTCAAGAACATCTTGACCCTGGGCCTCGCCGAACACCAACTGGGCTGCCCGCTCAGCCCCTATTGACCTTCGCAAGCCGTCAAACGCGTACCAGCGACGCAGGGAAATTCTCCTGACGTCCTCACCGAGTGCCGAATTTAACGCCGGCGTCTGTAGGTCGTCGCTCAGCGAAGTGACCGCTGAGGGATGGGGCTGGTCAATGCGGATAGCTACCGGAAATCGATCAAGCAAGGCGGAAGGTATTGCCGTGAGATCTTCGAGATTGGTGGTCATTAGGACCGAAAATTCGGATCCGGGCTTCACCCACTCCCCCGTTTCTGGATTGCGCCAACGAGCTGACTCGGGTGAATCGGTCATCGCCAAGAGCGTGCTCAATGCATCACCCGAGGCTCGATCAACTTCGTCAACCACGAGCCGGCCACCGACACCACCTTGGCGCCAGGCACGTATTGCCGGACCTTCCCGCCACTCCCACCGTCCGTTGCCCACGGGCATCCACGAGCCCGTTATTTCCGCCGTCGTGAGGTCTTCGGTGCACACCAAACGCTCCGCCGGTCCCCCGGATGTGGCCAAACGCAATGCGGCATAGGTTTTGCCCGTACCGGGCGGACCGTAAAGCAGAATACGCTTTAGCCCGGCTGCAATCACATCCGATAAATCCTTCCAGCACTTGCCTGGTTCCATTTCCACGCTCTTGCACCTTTCTCACTCGTCCTGCCGAAAACGGCTGTCACAACGGTCGGTGCGACGAGCGGAGGCTTCGCTCTTTTTTACGAACAGGTGTTTGATTCTTTGTCACGAGTGTCCTAGTATTACGAACAACTGTTCGTGAAGGAGTTCACCATGGCTGAAGCTTTAACCCCGATGCGTCGATCGATACTGGAGTTCATCGTTGCCTACCAACGTGAACGGGACTTTCCCCCAACGATTCGAGAAATCGCGACCCACGTCGGCTTGAGTTCATCCGCCACCGTGAAGAACCACATTGACGTCCTCAAAAATGCCGGCTACATCGTAAGTAACCCCAACCAGGCTCGGACCCTCACGGTTCGCTTAGACGCCGAATCCCCCGCTGAGACCCAGGCCACCATCACCTCCATTCGCTCAATCCCCTACGTTGGTGACGTGGCTGCGGGCACCGGGGTGCTCGCTGCTGAAAACGACCACGAACTCATGGAGATCCCCGAGCAGTTCGCTGGTCGACGAGATAGCTTCGTCTTGAAAGTTCGTGGCGAGTCAATGATCGAGGCGGGAATTCTCCCTGGCGACTACATCGTGGTTGAACGACAGAGCATTGCCGAGAAGGGGTCCATCGTCGTCGCTGGCATTCCCGGTGACGAGGCGACCGTCAAGCGCTACTTCCCCCAAGGGGCGCGCGTTGTTCTGAAGCCCGAGAATAGTTCCATGGAGCCAATGGACTTTGACGCCAATGACGTGGTCATCTTCGGTCGCGTGATTTCCGTGCTACGCAGCTACTAACTACTCGTCAATTGACTCGCCGAGGTAGACGGCGCGGATACGAGGATCGACCAAAAGATTCGTGGCCGTGTCGGTAATAGCAATGCGGCCATTCTCCATAACGTAACCGCGGTCGGCGATTCTCAGTGCTTGCGCTGCATTTTGCTCAACGACAAACACCGTTGTTCCGGAATCTCGAATTTCCTGAATAATTCGAAAGATTTGATCAATAATCATGGGCGCCAGCCCCATGGAAGGCTCGTCAAGAAGAAGCAGTCGAGGGTTTGACATCAGGGCCCGACCGATGGCGAGCATTTGCTGCTCGCCACCCGAGAGATTTCCGCCCAGCTGCTTGCGACGATCCTTAAGGATGGGAAAGAGCGTATAGATCCGATCAATGTCGTCGTCGAGCTTGTCCTTGCGAATGAACGCCCCCATCGCCAAGTTTTCCTCAACGGACATCACCGAAAATATTCGACGACCTTCAGGTACGTGACTAATTCCCATACTCACGAATTGGTGCGCCGGAAGTCGACTAACGTCGCGATCCTCAAAAGACACGGTGCCGCCGACCACCTTGTTGAGACCCGACAACATCCGCAGGGTCGTTGACTTACCTGCTCCGTTCGCCCCGAGGAGAGTGACGATTTCCCCCTGGTTCACTTCAAATGAAATACCGTGCAGCGCCGTTATCTGTCCGTAACGAACGACGGCGTCAACTACCTTAAGCATCACTACTCCCCAAAGCGGACCCCGCATCCGACGAGCCCAAGTAGGCATCGATCACTTTGTTATTCGATCGAATTTCGTCGGGAGTTCCTTCGGCGATTACTGAACCAAAGTTCAAGACGTACAGTCGCTCAGCCAAGGACATGACGAGCCGCATGTCGTGTTCGATCAACAAGACCGAAACGGCCTTCTCTCGGGCAATTTTACGTATCAGTTCAGCGAGTTGTAACTTCTCCGAGGGATTCGTTCCGGCCGCGGGTTCGTCGAGGAGCAGAACCTCAGGGTTGGTTCCCAGGGCCCGAGCAATCTCTAGGCGTCGCCGATCACCGTACGGCAAGGAATCGGCGGGGGTGTTCAGCCGATGCGCCAGTCCCACAAACTCGAGGAGTTCCAGCGCCTTCTCATCCGAATGCTGCTCCTCGCGACGAGTCCGTGGCAAGGTCAACATTGCGCCTATGGGCCCCGTCTTCTGGCGAGCTTCGACACCCACTTTGATGTTTTCGAATGTCGACAGGGCATTAAACAATCGACTGGCCTGAAAGGTTCGTCCAATGCCCAAGCGGGCCACCTTGTGAGGGGGGACACCAATCACGCTCGTTGATGCACCACTCGCTGAGTTAAAAGTAATGGAACCTTCTTGTGGCGAGTACACGCCCGTCAGTGAGTTAAAGAGAGAGGTCTTACCGGCTCCGTTGGGCCCAATGACCGCCAAGATTTCCCCGCGCCGATGTTGCAAATTTACCCCGCTCAGCGAGGTCACTCCACCGAAGCGCAGGGTCACGTTGGCCACGTCGAAGATGAGATCGTTGGTCACGCTGCCGACCCGTCGCTAGGCGCGGACATCGCATCCGCTGATCCCAAGCCACCTTCGGCGTCGTGGAACTCACGCTCACGCCGCTTCGAGGGCCACAATCCTTGCGGTCGGAAAATCATTGCCAGAATCAGCATGGCCCCGATGTACATGTATTTGTCAGCGTCTTGGTAGTCAATAAAGGAGTGGAAGAGCAGGAACTGCAATATCCAACCAATAACTGCGGATCCGATAAGGACGCCAGTAATGGACCCCATACCGCCAAAAATCACCAGAACCAGCACGGTAATCGAGACTTGTAAAGCAAAGTTTGAAGGGAAGAGCACGCCGGATTTGACCGAAATCAATACGCCCGCCACTCCCGACGTGGATGCGCCGATGGCGAAGGCCATGACTTTATATTTGAGCCCGCTGATACCGAGCGACGCCGCGGCCACCTCGTCTTCGCGAATAGCCGCCCAGGAGCGACCAACGCGAGAATTGTTAAGCGAGGTAAAGAGCAGCAGCACCGGGATCATAATCACCAGTAAGAGGTAATAGAAGTTAAGGTCACCCGACAGGGCCTGTCCATTCAGCGCAAAGTGAATACCCGGAACATTCATGGTGAAGCTGGGAATAATGCCCGTTCCGTTGGCCCCGCCAGTAACGCTTTGCAAATTCGTAGCAAGAACGTAGATGATCTCACCAAAGCCCAGGGTGACAATGGCCAAATAGTCACCCCTCAGACGAAGCGTTGGCAGGCCCAGCAACACCCCCGACAGCATGCACACCAGGATTGCGAAAGGAATTGACAAAAAGGGACTCAGAATAAAGGGAGGGTGAATGGGCAGGGCACCCGAGAAGTAAGCACAAACGTAGGCTCCGAGGGCGTAAAAGGCGACGTAGCCGAGGTCGAGAAGACCCGCGAAACCAACGACGATGTTCAAGCCAATGGCCAGAAAACAGAAAATACCAATCTGTTGGAAGATTGCGAGTTGCCAGAACGGTGACATGAACTTCGGCGCCTCGAAGGCCACGAAGAGGGCCACGCCGTAAAGGGCGAATCGAGTATTGGTCGAGACGCCAAATTGACGCGCCCGCAGGCGGTTGGTCTTCGTTGAGGTCTTCCGGTCAGCCAGCACGGCACGAGCGCCCAAAAAGAGACCACCCAGCGACCACAACCAGGTCGGGAGGTGCGACAAGAAGGCGTGCGTCGAAGGACCGGAAAAGGTGAAGTAGGAGAAACTAAAGCGTTCTGGAAGCCAGGGATCGGCGCAGAGGGCGAATCCGAATCCGGCCAAAGCGCTGGCTACGACTCGGAACCAGACCGACTTCACGAAAGCGGGCAGGTGAACACGATGCTCGCGGGTCGAAAAACGCAAGCGCCACGAGTTGACAATCCAAAGTACGAACACGATGTATCCGTAGGTTCGGGTGTTGTGGAACTGGCCCATCAGCTGCGCCACAGAGAACTTGTTGGCGACGTAGGGGCCGGTGTAGTCGGCGAGCAGGAGGGCTATCAAGACGGCAATCACAAACGCCAGCAACCACCACGACGCTCCCATGGTCGCCAATCGCATCCCGAGGACGCTACGCATTGAACGCCGGGGCGTCTCGCGCCGAGAGTGCCACTCGCCCATGCGAACCTTGCGACGAAACACCGAGAGGCTTGCGAGCAGGGCACCGAAAACGAGAAAGCCGAAGACGTGCGAACTGAAAATCGCCTGTTTGGCCGCCCCCAGCGGCTGCTCCGGCGTTCCGGCCGGACCGGTCATTACGGCGAGCAAGAGGGCGCCGGCGAAGCAGGTAGCCCCGAGGCGCACATCTTCCTTGTTCAGCGAGAATCGAGGTTCGCGCGAACTCATGCTGAACGACCGAGACTCTCACCGAAGAGGCCCGTGGGACGGACGAGGAGCACGAGCACGAGGATAGAAAAACCAATCACGGGAGCGTAGTACGGCTGTTGTAGCCAATACAGCGGAACATTCATGCACAGGCCCAGCACGACCCCGCCCACCATGGCCCCTCGAATATTTCCAATACCCCCGAGCACGGCAGCGGTAAAGGCCAGCAGCGCTGGCGTGAAACCCATGTTGTAGTCAACGATTCCCGCCAGCCCAATAAACAATCCCGCGATACCGCCCATGAAGCCACCAATGGCGAAGGTCTGGGCGATAGTGGAGTTGACATTGACTCCCATCAGCGTGGCGGTCTCAGAGTCCTGAGCCACCGCTCGAATACTGCGCCCCATCTTCGATTTCACGACGATCCAGTTCACAATCCCAAACAGAACCAGGGTCACCATCAGTAACACGAGGTCGTAGAGATTGACGTGGGTGCCAAACACTTGCCACTGCACCGCTGCCGATATAACCGGAGGCGGTTCGATGGGGTTTCGCCCCCACTCCTTTCCAGCAAAGTTCAGCAGGAAATAGGAGGCGCCGATTGCCGAGATCAAATACGTCAGTTTTGGGGCGTTACGTCGCCGCAAGGGACGATAGGCGAAACGTTCGACGGCGAAGGCGACGATTGCCCCAACCAAGCCACTGGCCACAATTGCGCCAAAGAGCAAGATGAAACGGGTTGGTGTCGATGCAATATTGCTCTTCATGAAGGCGTGAAGGAAGAAGTAACCACCAAAAGCCCCACTCATCAGAACTTCGGAGTGAGCGAAATTGATGAGTCGAAGCACACCGTAGACCAAGGTGTACCCCAAAGCGACCATTGAATAAATCAGTCCCGCAAACAAACCCGCCGCTATGTAGTTCGACATCCAACTCCTCGAGTCATTACCGCGATCGAAACTGTCAACGTATCGTAATACACGAAAAGGCCGGCTGCGATTCCGCAGCCGGCCTTTTCACTACTGCTAAAAACGTTGACTACTCGAGACCCAGCTGCTTGATTGAGCAGGTCGAGGTGGTGTCACCCGAGCACTTAATCTGGTTGACGAAGATCGCCGAACCGGCAACGTCGCCAGCCTTGTTGAAGCTGATGGTCTTGGTAATGCCCTTGTAGTTCACCTTGGTGACCGCCGCGAGGATGCCGGCACGGGTGGGGTGCTTCAGACCCTGCATCGTGGTCAGGAGCATACGCGTGGCGTCGTAGGCTTCAGCCGAGTACGGGCCGGGGGCCTCGTGCGAGCTGTTACCAGGAGCCTTCTTGAACGCGTTGTTCCAGGTGGCGGGCTGACCATTCGAGCAGGCGCAGGTCACGAGGACTGGGCCGTCGGAGAAGGCCGAAGGCGTGTTAGCACCAATTACCGCGGGCTCGTCAGATCCGTCACCGGACATGATGGCACCCGTGAAACCGGCGTTACGGAGGTTTCCGATTACCTGGGTGAAGTCGCAGTAGTACCCACCGTAGAACACGGCGGAAACCCCACTGAGGCTGCCCGAGTACACGTCAGTCGTTCCACTACCAGCACCGCAACCAGTGGTTCCGTCAAGCGTCTGGACGCTGCCCATACGCTCCGCTGAAGGGATGGAGTTCTGCACTTGCGTAGCGAGTCCTCCACCGTAGGAAGAACCGTCGGAGATGACCAGAATCTTGCCCTTGCTGCCGTAGTTCTTCGCCAGGTACTTGCCGTCGGCAGGTCCCTGTACACCGTCATTCGCAACGACGCGGAAGAAGTTGTGGTAGGTGTTGAATGGTCCCTGCGAACCGGCTTGAGCGCTGGGGTCGTGAACAGTAATCGACACGCGGGTCGCCGAAGGACTCACTTCCGCCATGTGGTTCGCACCATAAATGCTGAGACCAGCAATGGTCGCGCCAGAGAACGCTGGTCCAACCACTGCGAGGATGGACGGGTTCAAGACGAAGCCAGTCGCTACCTGCGGAGCAATGTTCGGGTCACCCTGGTCGTCACCAGGGACAACCTTGATGTTGAAGTGGCGCTGGGCATTCATGTTCCACTGCTGGACTGCCAAGTTGACGCCGAACTCCTCGAACAAACCAGTCTGGGCGTTGCCGTTGGACAAGGGGCCCTCGTAACCAATTTCGTAGGTTGGGAGCTTGGTCATCGTAGCCGCCTGCGCTGCCGAAACCAGCACGACTCCGCTCGAGAGCACCATTGCGGCCGCTGCCCCAATGACTCCGAACTTCTTCAAACGTAACATCATTCTTTCCCCTCTCGGAAAATTCATGTATTCGGCTTTTGCCGTAGTTTCAAATTAGCACCCCGAACTCGCCATGAGTCGGCTTGCCGAACAATTCACATAGGGCCGACGAAATCTCGGACCTCAAGCAATCCAGGCCTCAAGAACTCGAGAAACACTCGAAACTTCAGAGGCGGTCACGTATTCGTCCGCCCGATGTGCTCGCAGGGGATCGCCCGCCCCAAAGTTTGCGGCCGGGATACCCCATTCGCTAAAGGTGGCCACGTCAGTCCAGCCCACCTTGCCGCTGACTTTTCCACCGCTCAAGGCCACCAGTGACGCTATGGCGTCACTGTTCAGGTAGGGATTCGCACTTGGAGCACTGTCACGGACGGTGAAGTCATCCGAATCCTCAAGGAAGGGTGCTAAGAGTGCGCGAAGCCACTCGCTGGCTTGCTCAGCATTTCGATCGGGAGCGAAACGGTGATTGATCAATACCCGAGCTTCGTCAGGTACGACGTTGCTGGCCACCCCTCCGTTGATCCCCACTACTTGTAGCTGCTCAGTGAAGATGATCTCGTCAATCGCCACGCTTCGGGGGACGTAGCCAGCCACAGCCTCAAGCAAAGGGGCGCTTCGGTGAATTGCGTTACGGCCAGTGAAGGGACGTGCGCTGTGAGCGCGCACCCCGCGTAGGACGATTTCAACGCGCAAGCTCCCCTGACAGCCGGCCTCTACCGCACCCCCCGAAGGTTCACCGACCACCGCGGCATCCGCTTCGAGCAGCTCTGGACGCAGAGCAGCGATCTCAATGAGACCCGAGCGAGCGCGAGCAATCTCCTCGCGAGCGTAGAAGACCCACGTGAGATCCACCGATCGTTCAACGGGGTCACGAGCTAAATCGAGCATCACGGCGAGAGTGCCCTTCATGTCACAGGCCCCCAGGCCAACAAGGCGATCATCTTCGATGAATCCCGCCGACGCCTCTCCCGGAACAGTATCAAGGTGGCCGGCAATCAGCAGCCGCCGGGCGCGCCCAAATCGAGTTCGCGCAACAACGTTGTCGCCGAGACGAATAACGTCCAAGAATGAAGCGTGGCGCAGGCTTTGTTCAACGTAGTCCGCCAAGGCTTTCTCGTTCTCACTCACCGACGAGATGTGCACCAGCTTTAAGACGTCGGCCAGCGAAGTCACGCGGAGATGCCGCTTTCGCGCAAAATGTCGTTCAGCGCCACCTTGTTGTGTCGCTCGCCCTCGTTCAATCGCCGAATAATCAAGACGCAGGGAAGATAAAACTCACCACCGGGGTACTCACGCAAGCGACTGGCCGAAACCGCCACGCAATGGTCGGGCACGTAGCCTCGTGAAACTTCTTCCCCCGTCTCGGCGTCAATGACGGGAATCGACGGACTCAAGATTGTTCCGGCTCCCAGCACGGCACCGCGGCCTACCCGCGCACCTTCCACCACCATGCAACGGCTGCCGATGAAGGCGTCGTCTTCAATGACGACTGGTACGGCGTTAGCGGGTTCGAGGACTCCCCCGATACCCACGCCCCCCGCGAGGTGCACGTTGGCGCCAATTTGGGCGCAACTGCCCACGGTGGCCCACGTGTCGACCATGGTCCCGGGTCCAACCCATGCGCCAATGTTGACGTAGCTCGGCATCAAGATAACGCCAGGACTCAAGTAGCTCCCGTAACGGGCACTCGCCCCCGGCACGACCCGGACGCCGCGCCGCGCGTAGTCGTGTTTCAGTTCTAACTTGTCGTGAAACTCGAAAGGACCGACCTCAACGGCCGCCATTTCACGCAGCCGAAAAAGCAGCAAGATGGCCTGCTTGACCCAATCGTGGACAACCACCGTGTTGCTCGCATCAATTTCTGCGACCCGCAATAGCCCGTCGTCGAGTTTGGCAATGACCAGCTCAACGTCGCGTCGAGCGTCAACGTCTTTGGGCGTCAGCGAGGCGATCTGCTCGTACCATGCTCGGACGCGGGATTCGAGGTCGCTCATAGAACAATGCTAACGGGGTGTAGTGCTCAATTGGGGTCGTTGCGGCCAAGCGTGCAGACGCCTCGCCGCGCGCGCCAATGTGGCTGTTGGCTGGACCACCGCTAATCGAACGAAGTCGCGGCCTCGATCGCCGTAGAGTTCCCCGGGGCTCGTGACGAGGCCCGAAACCTCGGCAATCCATTGCGCCAGTTGCCACCCATCATCACCGTCACGGTGGCACCAGAGATAAAAACCTCCTTCGGGCATTGGAGCGCTCACGCCGGCGACGGTGAGTGCTTCAGACATCATGGCCAACCTCTCGAAGTACACCGCCCTCTGGGCACGGACGTGCGCGTCATCGCCAAAGGCGACCGCTACCGCGGCCTGTACGGGTCCGGGCACCATGAGTCCAGCGTGCTGGCGTACCGAGCGAAGGTAGTCAACAAGGTCGGCATCCCCGGCGAAAAATCCCGCTCGCACGCCCGCCAGGTTCGATCGCTTCGAAATTGAGTGCACCGCTAGAACTCCGGTAGTCGAAAACTCGAGAATGGAACGGGGACGATCGGACCAGGTGAATTCGGCGTAACACTCGTCGCTGGCCACCAACACACCCGTTTGGGCACCCCAGGCGGCGACGGCCGCGAGGTCGTCGAGGCTTCCCGTTGGATTCGACGGTGAATTGGACCACAACAGCAAGGCACGCTCGATATCAGTAGCGGCAATTGACGACAGGTCGAGCCGACCGCCAACCACTTCGACGGGTACCGCTCGAAGGCCGGCCAGCGTGGCCCCCATGGCGTAGGTCGGGTAGCTAATCGCGGGGTAGAGAACAGTGTCCTTGTCGGGATAACGAAGGTGTAGGTACTGCGCGATGGAAGCGACGAACTCCTTGGTCCCCACGCAGGCCGCGATGGCGTCAAGTTCGAGCTGAACGGCAAAACGACGCTCCAGCCAGCTTTGAATCGCGACCCGATAGGCGACAGAACCGATAGAGGGCGGGTAGGAGCGTGCCCCGGCCGCGAGGGCCAGTTCCGCGATGACTTCGTCCGGCGGCGGGTCAACCGGCGTACCGATGGAGCAGTCGATGGCGCCACCCTCGTGGCCTTCGGCGGCAGCCTTGATAGCGCTCAGGCGATCGTAGGGATACGGCGGCGGGACGAAACTCACGCTTGGTTCCTCCACTGGATGAATCGAGCGGCCCCCTCGGGATCAACCACGACGCGTATTTCGAGGTACTCGTCGGTCATCGTCGTTTCCAAAACTTCGCCCTCGCGGTGGGCGGCCGCCACCACGTCACCTCGTTCGTGGGGAACGTACAAGGTGATGACCCGATCGGCACTGCGCAGGCGGTCGGCGATAGTAGCGACCACGGTCTCCAGATGCTCGTGCGTCTTTGCCGAGACCCAAGTGGCGTCCGGGTAGCGATGCGCCAAGTCGCGGGCTCGCGATTCGAGAACATCGGCCTTATTAAAAACGAGCAATTCGGGCACCTGATCCGCTTCTATTTCACGCAGCACCTCGCGCACGGCCTCAATTTGTTCTTCCGCGTCATCGCTCGCGCCGTCAACCAAGTGCACCAGCAGGTCGGCCAGTTGCACCGATTTGAGCGTGCTCATGAAGGCCTCAATAAGCCCGTGGGGCAAATTAGAAATGAAGCCAACCGTGTCCGTAATGAGTACCGTTTCGCCACCCGGCAAAGCCAGCTGACGGGTGCGAGGGTCCAGGGTGACGAACAAGCGGTCTTCGGCTTCAACGCCGGCGTTGGTGAGGGCGTTCAACATCGAGGACTTCCCCGCGTTGGTATAGCCCACCAAGGTGACCTCACGGTGACGACCGCGTGCTCGTCCTTGCCGCTGCACACTCCTCGTTTTGTCTATGGCCTTTAAGTCCTTGCGCAACTGGTGGATTCTTCCCTCCAGGCGGCGGCGGTCCGTTTCGAGTTGCGTTTCGCCCGGACCACGGGTACCGATGCCACCGGCCTGTTGGGAAAGCGAGCCGCCCGCCCGGCGCAGTCTCGGCAAGCGATACTGCAAGAGGGCCAGCTCTACTTGCGCCTTTCCTTCGGGGGTACGAGCGTTTTGGGCGAAGATGTCGAGAATGACGGCGGTGCGGTCAATGGCCGTTCGCCCCAAAATCTTCTCGAGGTTTCGCTGCTGGGCCGGGGAGAGATTCTGCTCGAAGACCACGGTGTCCGAATCGACCGCTAGGCATAGTTCGCGCAATTCATCCACTTTGCCCGACCCCAAAAAGGTCGCTGGATCCGGCGCGTCTCGTCGTTGGACTACTTGGGCTACGACGTCAGCACCCGCGGTGTCAACCAAGAGCGCGAGCTCGTCGAGTTGGTGATCAAGCTCTTCTGGAGTGCTACCGGGAAACAACACGCCCACCAGAACGATTTTTTCGCGAAAAGATCGATCAATGAGGGTCGTAGGAATGTACGTCACTCGATAGTCCACACTCGGTCACCAACGAACACCACGGGACCTTCGAGGGTGGCCTCGTAGCCCCGTAATTGAACCAGGAGATCACCGCCGGGATTACGAACAGTTACCTCGTCACCCACCAGGCCCGCTTCGCGCGCCACGACCGCACTCGCGCAGGAACCCGTGCCGCAGGCCAGGGTCCAGCCGACACCTCTCTCAATCACGCGAATGGCGATGGTCGATGCGTCTACGGGAGTGACGAACTCGACGTTCGCTCCCCCGACTTGCTTCGACCAGTTCATCGCCAGGGTCTCGCACTCAGTCGGCGACCAATCCTCTCGGTCCAGAACGACGACGTGGGGATTACCAACGGTGGCCACACCCAGACTCCCCTCGAGGACGTCACCCAGGGTCACTGCCCCCATCGATACCGACCCACGACGCGCGTCCCCCTCGCCCGACATGGTGACCTCACGGACGCCGGCCAAGGTTTGCACCAATACGACGGCCGCGTCGTCTCGGCGAGCGCGCTGGTGGGCAGCCACCAGGCACCGAATGCCGTTTCCCGACATCTCGGCCAGGCTCCCGTCAGCGTTAAACAAAGTCATGGACAAGAGACCATCGTCGACGTTCCCCAGCAAGAGCCCGTCAGCCCCAATACCGCTCTCACGGTCGCACACGGCCTTGGCGCTTCGAGCGTTCCACACCGCCCGCGCGTCGGTACTCAAATCGATGACGAAGTCGTTTCCGGCGCCGTGCCATTTTTGAAGATTCCGCTGCACGGCTCTAGTCTCGCACGAAGCCGTCGGGACTTTGGAGGACTTCGTCCAGGTGTCGCAGGGCATCATCGGGCGTGTCAACCCAGATAATTCGCGGATCGCGCCCAAACCACGAACGCTGGCGGCGAGCCAAACGGCGAGTCTGTGTTATCGCTCGACGAACACAGTCTTCGAGGTCCACTCCCAGTTCGACGTGCTCAGCCAACTCACGGTAGCCCACGGCTTGACGCGCCGTTCGGCTCATGCCCCGTTGCACCAAGGACGCCACTTCGTCGAGTAGCCCTTGGTCCATCCAGGCTCGAAATCGCTCCTCAATGCGGAGATCTAAAACATCAAAGTCGACCTGGAAACCAATCTGCACGACCCGAGTGTGTGCGTAATCACGCAGTCCGCGCCCGAAACTCGAGAAGGCCTGCCCCGAACCCAAACAGACTTCGAGCGCCCGAAGCACTCGACGTTCATTCGTCGGCTCCATCTTGCTCGCCGCCACGGGATCGAGAAGGAGTAACTCTTGGTAGAGGGCGGGTAGGTCCTCGCGCCGGGCTTCGAGGCGGGCACGAATCTCGGGGTACTGCTGGGGAACAGCGAAATTGTCGAGTACGGCTCGTCCGTAGAGGCCGGTGCCGCCAACGTAGAGCACCGACCCTCCGAGGGACCACACCAGATCGGCGGCGTCGCGAGCGGCCGATTGAAACTGGGTTACCGTGAACTCTTCACTCGCTTCGATGAGGTCCAAGAGGTGGTAGCTGACCTCGCGTCGTTTCTGCTCGCTCGCCTTAGCCGTCCCCAGGTCCATTCCCCGGTACACCGTCATCGAATCCACGCAGAGAATTTCCACTCCAGCGGAAGATTCCAGGGCTAAGCGGTGAGCCACCGCCGACTTACCGGTGGCCGTTGCGCCGACCAGCGCGACGCCCATTCCACCGTGGTTTCTCACGCGTGCGCCAGGGGGATGCGGATCTTGTGTCGTGGGTCGCGAAGCAAGCCAACGTATTCGCCCACCAAGTGATAGGGCGCCCCGTGGGTCACGTCGACCTCGACCAGCGCGCCGGCGCGCAGTGGCGTGGCGCTCACCGGGAAGTGAATGAGTTTTCCCTGGCGCGTGCGACCGGACAGGACTTGCGCGTTGCGCCGTGAGGGACCCTCCACCAGCACTTCTTCTCGTCGTCCCTCGCGACGCGCGTGATTGCGCAGGGCGGAGCGATCGAGCACCGTTTTCAAACGAGCGAAGCGTTCGGCCACGACGTCGGTCGCGACGAACTGCTTGGTCATCTCGGCGGCCCGGGTTCCCTCACGGGGTGAAAAAATGAAGGTGTACGCCGAATCAAAATCCGCCTCGGCGACGACGGCCAAGGTTTCGTCAAACTCCGCGTCAGTCTCGCCAGGAAAACCGACAATGAGGTCCGTGGTCACGTGCAATTCGTCAATGGCGGCTCGCGCCTCGCCCAGTCGCTCCATGTAACGCTCGGCGCTGTATCCCCGACGCATTGCCTTCAGCACCCGGTTACTGCCCGATTGCAGGGGCAGGTGTAGTTGGGGGCAGACACTTGGCGTTTCGGCCATCGCGGCGATGGTCTCGGGACGAAGGTCCTTAGGGTGCGGTGAGGTGAATCGAATGCGCTCAATGCCGTCCACCGTGCCCAGTGAGCGCAGGAGTTCCGCGAAGAGGGGCCGGCGTTTCGTAATGTCGCGGCCGTAGGAATTAACGTTCTGCCCCAGCACCGTTATCTCGGTGACGCCCGAGGCGGCCAGCATGCGCGCCTCCTTCATCAGATCGTCGAGGGGGCGCGAAATCTCTTGACCCCGCACCGATGGCACAATGCAGTAGGCGCAGGTGTTATCACAGCCCGTTTGAATGGTCATCCACGCCGCCCAGGGCAACTCGCGCACCGCGTAGAGAGCCGGCGCCATGTCCTTATTCGCCTCGGGATTGGGGGCATCCCAGACGTCCACGATGGGCCCTTCGCTGCGGGAGCGACGTAGGAGTGATGGAGCCTCGGCCAGGTTGTGGGTGCCAAAGACCACGTCCACCCAGTCGGCGCGTTCAAGAATCTGCCCACGGTCCTTTTGGGCCATGCAGCCACCCACGGCAATCTGGAGGTTAGGTCGGCGTTCCTTTTCGGCCTTGAGGTGCCCGAGCGCGCTGTAGAGCTTGAGGTCCGCGTTCTCACGAATCGTGCAGGTGTTGAAGATAATGACGTCCGCGTCTTGGTCCGAGGTCGCTTGCACCATACCCTCGTTCGCCATTAGTCCCGCCAAGCGCTCCGAGTCGTGCTCGTTCATCTGGCACCCGAAGGTACGAATGGCAAAAGTCTTGGGGGTCACGGTCATAAGCCTAATTCCTTCCCCCACCCAGCCCTAAGGGGTGATGGGGGTGGGAGCGTCGGCGTCGCGCTGATCGATGGTGACGCCCACGCCGGCGACAACGACACAAAGCAAGCCAACGATATCCCAGAGACTGGGGTGCTGGGACAAGACCACGAAGCCCAGCAGAAAGGCTATGGCGGGATCAAAGGCCATGAGAACCCCAACGAGCGAGGGCTTCACACGTCGCAGTGCCTGCATCTCGAGAGCGAAGCCTAAGACAATAGACATGCTGGCGACCAAGGCCATGCGGCCGCCTATCCAGGGGTGGTCGCGCAGAATGTGGAGGGAACCGAGCGCGAAGGGCAGGGTCGCCACGGCCGCCACCGTCATGGAAACCGCGAGACCGTCAAAGCCCGAGGTCGTCCCGCCCACTTTGGCCGACGCAAAAATATAGATCGCCCAACCCAGTCCGCTGCCCAGACCAAAGAGGACGCCAGCGGTGGTCAGGTGACCACCCGGGTGACCGAGGACGACCACCCCAATGGCCGCGAGTACGGCGAAGGCCACGTGTCGCGCCGAGCGTTTGCCGATGACCGCCACGGTGAGCGGACCGAGAAATTCGATCGTCACCCCGCTGCCGAGCGGAATGCGCGAAATGCATTGAAAGAAGCAGAAGTTCATGCCCGCCACTGACAGTCCCAGCACCAAAGCCGCGCGCCACTGCTCCCACTTCCACTGACGCACGTTGGGTCGAGTCAGGGCCAGGAGTACGACCGCGCCCAGCAAGAAACGCCAAGCGCTCGTCGACGCCGCACCCAGTGTTCCAAAAATGGGGGTCACAATGGCGGCGGACCACTGAATGGTGGCGGCCCCCCCAACGATGAGGGCGGCGCCGGCGAAGGCGTTGCGCTGGGCGGCGTCAGCCATCGCTGAGGACGAGCCCCGTGAGATCGGCTTCGAGCACTTGCACCACACCGGCGACGCCGTGGTTGACGAGAAAGGCTTCCGCCGCCGCTCGAACAGGTTCCGCTTGGTCACGGTGCACAATGCCCAGCATTGTTGAACCAGCGCCCGACCAGCAGGATCCGGCCGCCCCAGCCGCACGCAGTTCGTCGAGTAGTGCTCGGGCGTAGGGCAACAAGCCCATGCGGTAAGGCTGGTGCAGTACGTCATCCATGGCTTCGGCAACGAAGGCCCGGTGGTCTCCGAGCCCCGCAATCAGTAGACCCAGCGCCGTCAGATTGTGCACCGCGTCAGCGAAGGGCACGCTGGTGGGCAACACGGAGCGAGCCGCGGCGGTGGACAGTTCTTCGTCGGGAATGACGAGCACGAAGCGCCACTGTGGATCGAGTGGGAGCGAGCGAGCGACGACCTCCCCCGCCCTATCCATGCCGGCCGCCACCAAACCACCGAGCAAGGAGGCCGCAGCATTTTCCGGGTGCCCATCCACTCTGGTGGCCACGGCGAGGGGCCGCACACTACCCGCCGCGGCGGCGGCGGCCAGGGCCAGCGACGCAGAGGACCCCAAGCCTCGCGAGAGAGGAATGTCGGAGTGCACGTGCAAGGCGAAGTTCGAGTGACCAAGCACTTCACGGACGACAAGGGCCGCTAAGTGCTCTTCATGGTCGAAGGCTCCCGCCCCACAGCCTGACGACGTAATCGCAAAGGCGTCGGCCTCTTCGACGCTGACCTCGAGGTAGAGCGACAGGGCCAGACCGAGCGCGTCAAATCCTGGTCCGAGGTTGGCGGAACTGGCGGGAACTCGTGCACGCATGGCAGTTAGCGTAGGCGTTGGGAACCGCCGGGTAGGTCAACGGGGTTTTTCACGGTGACCGCTAGCCGAACGACTCCCTGGGGCAGCTGGACAATCAGGCTGCCGACCCTCACTCCGGGCGCCCAGGCGGAGCGTGGTGCCGTCACGACCAATCTCGTCGGGTAGAGCGGCGACAACTGGCCGTAGGCCACCCAAATCGGGTCGTACGACAGTGAAGCTTGCAAGACGAAGGCCGTGAGCGAATGACCAAACAGCACGTAGCCCAGGGTGGTGTCCTTCGCGAGGCGAACCTTCATGTCGTTCACGTGGTCCGAGAGTGAAAGAGCCAGGGCGACGTTGGCGGCGGTCAGGAGTACGTCCGTACCGCCCTGCCCTAAGACCACGGTGTATTCCAGTACGCGTTGGCCCCGGTACGCGACGACTCGAGCCATGACGTCGCAGCCCCCCGCCGTGGCGTCACGGCCAGTCTTGACTCCGATAATGCCAAAGTGATTGAGGTAGGGCGAGTACGAGCCGAGCGTGCCCGCCAGCGGCAAGGTAACGGTGTTTTTATCGACGTCGTAGGCGAAGACGGGGTTGGCCATCAACAGCGCGGCGAGGTGCGCCTGGTCGAGTGCGGTGGACTGCGAGTTGGGGTTAATTCCCACGACGTCGGCGTAGTTAGTCTCGTCCATTCCCAACTGCGCCGCAGTCGTATTCATGTGGTTGACGAAGACAGGAATCGAGCCCCACGCCATGACCGCGAGCAGGTCGGCGTAGTCGGCCCCCGAATGCACGAGAGCCCCCTCAATTAACTGGTTTTCGCAGAGTTGCTCACCGGTGGCGATGGTAATAGTCGACAAGCCATTCACGAGGTCCGCTTGGTACGCCGCGTACTGTGCGGCCGTCACGGTCGTGCACGGGCCGCTTTGCCCGGGGAGCAAGGGCAGCCGGCGCAGGGCGACGTAGACCGTCATCAATTTGGTCAGACTCGCAATGGGCCGTTCGTAGTCGTTATTGGTTTGCGTCAATCCGAGCTGGGGAACGAAGATAGCCGCCGAACCCTCCTTCGGCCAACGCAGAGGACTGGTCGTCACCGTGGCTATAGCCCTCGTGCTTTCGGCCACCACCGGAATAAGCGGCCTCACTGACGGCGAGGACACGGTGGCGTAGGGAGGAATGATCACCAATGCACTCGCGGCGACGTGTGCCACCCAGTGCCGCGAGCAGCGTACCCCGCGTGCCAGCCACGGCGCCACGCGCATTTTCATCTTCTAAAAGTCAGACTGATCGAACTCTTCGGGTGCCACCAGCACCTTTCGAGCCTTCGAGCCATCACCGGGTGCCACGACTCCCTCTTGCTCCAACTGATCCATGATGCGACCCGCTCGGGCGAATCCGACGCGCAATTTCCTCTGAAGCATTGAGGTGGAGCCCGACTGGGTTCGAATAACGAGCTCTCGGGCCTGGCGGAGGATTTCGTCGTCGTCGTCATCGGTACCCGACGACGTACCTTCAAGCCGCACGGGAACGTCGAGGGCAATAATGTTCTCCCGACGGCCACCTTGCGCCCGCCAGTTTTCAACCACCTTGCGCACTTCTTCCTCGGACACCCACGGCGACTGTAAACGTCTCGCAATATTGCTTGACGCCGTCACCAAGAGCATGTCCCCCTTACCGATAAGCCTCTCCGCACCGGCTTGGTCCAAAATCACCCGTGAGTCGGCGAGAGAGGAAACGGCGAACGCCATGCGCGAGGGGATGTTGGCCTTGATGACACCCGTAATCACGTCCACCGACGGACGCTGCGTCGCCAGCACGAGGTGAATGCCGACAGCGCGCGCCATCTGGGCAATTCGAACAACGGACTCTTCGACGTCACGCGCCGCCACCATCATCAGGTCGTTCAACTCGTCAACCACGATCACGATATAGGGAAGGTGCTCGGGACCGGGTGTCGGCGCCAGGTCCAAAGCTAAGCCCGTCGTGCGCTCGATAATCTCGGCCACTTCCTCGTGCACCGTCGGACCCGGCTGCAGGCTGCCCTTGGCGACCATTTGCTGGTAGCTGGTGATGTCCCGGGCGCCACTCGTGGCGAGGATGTCGTAGCGGCGTTCCATCTCCTTTACGGCCCAGGCCAAGGTACCGGCCGCCTTCTTCGGGTCCACCACGACCGGCGCCAAGAGGTGTGGCAGGTCGTTGTACTGACCCATTTCCACGCGCTTGGGGTCGATCAAGATCATGCGCAATTGGTCGGGCGTTGCGCGCATCACGAGTGAAGTGATCAATGAATTGAGACAGGACGACTTACCCGCGCCGGTGGCTCCCGAGATCAAGACGTGGGGCATCTCTCCGAGGTTGACGACAATGGACTTCCCCGAAATGTCGCGGCCAATGGGGACGTCGAGGGGGTGGGTCGCCGCGATAGCCTCATCGCTGTTCAATAAGTCGCCCAAAACTACCAGGGCCCGCTGCCGATTAGGCACTTCCACCCCAATGGCGGAACGACCCGGAATGGGAGCCAGAATGCGCACGTCGGGCGTCGCCAGGGCGTAGGCAATGTCTCTATTCAAGGAGGTCACTCGGGCGACCTTCACGCCGGCAGCAATTTCGAGTTCGTAGCGGGTGACCGTGGGTCCCTCGGTAAAACCGACGAGGGTCGTTTCGACGCCGTGCGCCGCCAAGGTTTCTACGAGCTCGGCTCCCGCCGCCTCGATGGCGTCTCGGTCCTGACGCTGCACTTTGGTTCTCGACAACAGGGACAAGGGTGGGAGCTGGTAGTTCGAGGGCCCGACAGGGGCGGGAACCACGGGTGCGGTGGATTCCGGCTCATCGTCGGCGTAACTCTCCACGAAAACCGGCTCGTCATCCACCGGCTCAAGATACTCATCGCCCTGGGGCTCTTCCACTGCTTCGGGCACTTTGGCGCGAGATCGAGCTTTGGGGGCGGGCACTTCCTCCAGCGTCTCTTCATACTCGTCGGTGGGGCGGACGGGTCGTGACGTCCACCAAGCGGCGACAAAGCGAGCGGCTGCCTTAGCGCCTCTGGATACGAAACCAGCCATGGTCGTGAGACCCACCGAGCTCGCGAACATAAAGGCCACTATCAAGAAGGCAAGGAGTAAGACCGTGGCTCCCGCGGCACCCAGGATATTCGCCAGCCAGCCACCAATGGCGACGCCGAGCCAACCACCGGCGTGGCCGAGAGCGGCGGACGATGCGTTAAAGCCGGGCCTTCCACCAAGGACGTCGCCTAAACCACTAACGCTTAGGACGAAGAGCCCTATGCCCCAGCCGAATCGTCCGCGCTCAAAACTGACTTTTCCCATCAGCAAGAAACCCGCCAGTCCGAGCAGGGCAATGGTCAAGGCGACGCGACCAACACCGAAGAGAGTCCGTAAGACATCGGAAATATACCGACCCACTGGACCAAGTGCGCCGACGTCCGCCAGCAAGACAAAAATGCCGACGATGAAGAGCACCACGATCCAGATATCACGCTCGTGTCGAGACCACAGACTCTGATTTTTCGCGTGCTTGGCCGCCGGACGTTTCGTTGACTTCGTCGATTTGCGTGTAGTGGCCACCTAGCCACGATACCGAAGCGCTGTTCACTTTCGAGCCAATGTCGTTATTCTGGTGGCATGAACCAGCCCCAGCCCTCCTCCCTCGCTCTGGCCGAAAGGCTGGGGGTGACCGCGGCCCTTGTGCACATCGCACAGCGCACGCAGATTTCACCCAATGTGGTCGAACTGGTGCTCAGCGGCGCGTCGGCGTTGGGTGGCGAGCCCGGTAACGACATCATGGTTCTCATCAGCGAAGTTGGCGAAGCACCCGCCCGCCGCCGCTACAGCGTTCGCAGTTGTGATCCCTTGACCGACACCCTACGCCTCTGGATCAGCACGGGCCACGATGGACCCGGCTCGCGCTGGGCGCAAAACGCCAGCCTGGGCAGCACCGTGGACGTCGTAGGTCCGCGGGGGAAAATTACACTTGACCCCCTGGCGGATTGGTACTTGTTCGTCGGGGACACCACCGGTCTGGCTTCGTTTTACCGCATGGCGGAGTCAATTGAAGTACCCGGTCAGGCCATCTTCATCGTCGAGCTTGACGATATGGCCGACGCCCTCACCACTTCCTTCAATCCTGGTCTGGGAGTCACCGGCATCTTCGTCGAGCGTCAGGGGCGCGAGCACCATGACCCTTCGGGTCTACTGCGCGGCCTGAGTGCCTTTGACTTCCCGCCACATCAGGGACAGGCCTACGTCTTCGCCGAGTTCAATGTCATGAAGGCGGTCGAGATGACCCTTCGAGACCGAGGGCTCCCACCCGAACACATTGCGACCAAAGCCTTCTATAGGACCGGACGCGCCAACGCCGCTAATGGCGAACCCGAACGCGACTGAGTTCCGTACCTGCGTCGAGCACGCTTAAGGAAAATCATAGGAGCCCACTATGGACGGCGGCCTCTCTTTCCTGCACTTGTGTCGTGATTCCCGCTTCCGAAGCCGCGTCCCAGCATCGTCGTCCGTCGCTTCGCGATGTCGTGGTGCGCTACCAGGTCGCCCTCTATTTCGCCCTGTTCGGCTACGGGGCGTTCGTGTCCTACCTGCCCGTCGCTCCCTGGAGCTCGACCACCGTGCCCACTTCAGGCGTGACACTGTCCTACCCCGGTAATGACTCCACGGTCATCGCGTGGTTCCTGCAAATCTTTAGCTATAACGTCACCCACGGACTCAATCCGCTGTTTACCGATCGACTGAACCTACCCTTCGGTTTGCACCTGGCGAACGTCACGGCCGTGCCCTTGCTCGCCTTCCTTTCCTTGCCCATTACGGCGACGTGGGGAGCCTTCGCTAGCCTCAACCTCCTGGTGCGATTGAGTTTCCTGCTCACCGCCTGGTCGATGTACTGGGTAATTCGTCACTGGACGCGGCCCGCGGTGGCCTTCGTCGCGGGGGTGATCGTGGGTTTTGGGCCCTTCGTAGTGAGTCAAAGCACCTTGCACCTCAACCTGGCCTTCCAGGCCCTGGTCCCGCTGATCTGTTACGCCGCCTACCGCCTCTTCGTGCTCCGTGAGGGTCCTCCCTGGCGATCAGGTCTCTACCTCGGTTGGCCTGCGCGGGTGAGTACCTCATTTCACCCGAAATTCTGGCCCTCACGGTCGTCGTCCTCGCACTGGCTCTCGCCGGCTACGCCGTTGCGGCGTGGCGAGAACTACGGGCGTCGATTTCCTATCTGTGGCGGGCGCTTGTCGTAGTGGTGAGCTCTTTTCTCCTGGTCACCGGCTACTGGCTCTACCTCTTCTTATTCGCCACCGTTCATTACACCGGCAACATTGGTCCCTTTCAAGGCTTTCGCAGTGACGCCCTCGGCGCCTTGCTCCCCACCGGCAGCGTCCTCTTGACGAGCGCGCATCTTTCCGCCATGACGAGTCTCTTCGTCGGGGGAAACTACACGGAAAATTCCCAGTACCTGGGCCTGCCACTGATCGCCGCCGTCGTGTACTTTGCTTGGCGCTTCCGTCGAAATCGCTTGCTGGTGAGTCTGGGGTCGATTGGTGCACTGAGTTACCTCTTGTCAATGGGCGACCGGCTAACGGTTGACGGACACAGTTTCGCGCTGCCCCTGCCCGAAACCTTGCTCGCCAAGCTGCCCCTGCTTTCGGCCACCGTACCGGCTCGTTACGCGTCGCTCACTATCGTGTTCTTCGCCGCAGCCTTCGCCCTGGGTGTAGAAGCGTTTCTCGCAAGCCCCCGAACGGCGTTAGCAGCGAAAAACGCCAAACTACGCATTACCGCCCTGGTGCTGCTCGTGCTTGCGGTGTTGCTTCCGGCCTTCCCCCTCGCCTCGTTTAGCTTTTCCCCGCCCGCTGGTGTGCGGGCCGCCATTGCGGCTATCCCCAATGGAACGAGGCTCCTGACCTACCCCTACCCAACCTCCTACGCCACCGAGGCGATGAATTGGCAAATCGAAGCCAACATGAAGTTCGCCCTGCCCACCGGCTACTACTCCCCCGCGTATCCATCCAAGTTGAGTCCCCTGTGGGTGCAGGAGGGTTTTATGGAGGCCCAACTCTCGGCGGAACCGTGGAAACCCATTCTCCATCTGCCCAAGCACCCCGAACGACTACTGCGCCAGTACGTACGCAATTACCACATTGGCGCCATATTGATTGACAAAGTGGGGCTGAACCCCGAGGCCATCGAGAGTCTCATCACCTCGGCCTACGGCGCGCCAACTCATCGGTTTGGCCCCGACGTGGACGAGTGGATTTTCCCGAAGGCGGCCCAGTAGGGCGACTTAGAGTACGACGACCGCGACCAGTAACACGGGTTGACGTCGATATTTCTGGCCCAGCAAGCGCCCAGCGGCCCGCTGCGCCACTTTTGCCAGTGCGTCGCTGTCTCGCTCGCCACCGCGCAGCGACTCGAGAAGGGCATCGCGCACTACGGCAGTGACCGCTTCGACGACGCCGCGGTCGTGGTCGCCCTCGAACCAGCCTCGAGTGGTTACCTTGACCGGGTGCGCCAAATTCCCCGCGACCGCGTCGACGCCGGCGGAAATCTGCACCACACCGTATTCGGCCAACATGCGTCGTTCTTCGAGGGGGCGTTCGTCGAGGTCACCGGCGGAACCGTCAATGTAATGAAAGCCCGCGGGAACCTGGCCCGCCCGTCGTATGCCGGAAGCCGTCACTTCAACCTGGTCCCCGTCTTCGCAAATGATGATGTGATCGTCGGCGAGTCCCATGGAAGCCGCCAAATCCGCGTGGTGGCGCAAGTGTCGATATTCACCGTGCACGGGGACGAAATTCTTCGGTCGCAGCAATTGGTGCACGGTGCGCAATTCGCCTTGGCGAGCG
Organism: uncultured Actinomycetes bacterium; assembly: GCA_903828785.1. Classification (GTDB taxonomy): domain Bacteria; phylum Actinomycetota; class Acidimicrobiia; order Acidimicrobiales; family RAAP-2; genus RAAP-2. The sequence continues at coordinate 87,880 of CAIKNP010000019.1, forward strand.
TGCCCCGAGGCGTGCACCGGCTCGTGTCCCGAGTGAATAACTTCCGTTCCCGCCCGGTGCAGGTCGTCAATGACCCGTCCCACCGACCACTCGTTCCCGGGGATGGGGTGCGAACTCAAGATAATCGTGTCCTCGGGACCAACGGAGAAGTTTCGGGCGTCACCGCGCGACAACTTCGACAGGGCCGCCAGGGGCTCACCCTGCGACCCGGTGCAAATCACGCAGACCTCGCCGGGGGCGTATCGGCCGACGTTTTCGATATCGATGAAGTCGGCACTGTCCACGTGGAGGAGATTGAGTTTGCGCGCCAACTTCACGTTGGCCTCCATGGACCGACCCATGAGGGCGACTTTTCGATTCTGTTCGAGAGCGACGTCGATAATCTGCTGCACCCGGTGGATGTGACTGGCGAAACAGGCCACCACCATTCGTCGATTCGGGCGTTCGAGGAAGAGACGCCGCAGGGCGCCCCCGACGCTCTTCTCCGAGGGCGTAAAGCCGGGTTCTTCGGCGTTGGTCGAGTCGCACAGCAGCAGGGCCACCCCTTCGTCCCCCAAGGCGGCCAAACGAGCCACGTCGGTGCGCCGACCATCAATCGGCGTAAGGTCGAGCTTGAAGTCACCGCTGTGCACGACGATGCCGACGCTGGTGTGGAAGGCAATCGCCATGGCGCTGGGCACCGAGTGCGTTACGGGGATAAATTCCACCTCGAAGGGGCCGATCTTGCGGCGCTCGCCGTCACTCACTTCGATGAATTCGAGGTTGCGCCCCACCTTGGATTCACTCAAGCGGTGCCGGGCGAAGCCGAGGGTGAGTGAGGATCCGTAGATGGGAACATTCAGGTCCCGGACTAAGTACTGCAAGGCGCCCGTGTGATCCTCGTGTCCGTGGGTCAGGACAATGCCATCAACCTTGTCCTTGCGCTCGAGGAGCCAGCGAAAGTCCGGCAGAATGATGTCCACCCCGTACATGTTGGGCTCGGGGAACATTAGTCCCGCGTCCACCACGACCAGACGGCCATTTTGCTCGATCACGGCGCAGTTTCGACCAATTTCTCCCAGACCGCCGAGGAAGGTTACCTTGATCGACGGTTCAGCCACGGGCGGCCAAGAGTTCACGAACAATCGTGTGCGCCTGCGTGTCGATGACGTCGTCACTCGGCGTGTGAGGCAGACGACACTGTCCCACGGCGAGCCCGAGAGCGCGCATCGCCGCTTTAGCGGGCACGGGATTGGGGTAGGCCTCAGTGGACGCAAAGGCGCACGACGGCGCCAGTAAGGAATTCAGGGAGCGGGCCCGGTCCCAGTCGCCCGCGTGGGCCGCGACAATCATCGCGGCAAACTCATCACCGGCCCAGTGCGCGGCCACGGACACCAGCCCCGTGGCGCCAATGGCGAGAAAGGGAAGAGTGAGCGCATCGTCTCCACTGTAGAGGTCGAAGCCCTCACCCAGGGTGGCGCGCACCGTGGCGGCGGCCGGCAAATCTCCCGAGGCGTCCTTCAGGGCGACGACGTTGGCGTTTTCTTCAACGACCGCAATGGTCGTAGAGGCGGCAATCTTTCGACCCGTGCGCGACGGAATGTCGTACAGCATCACCGGCAGGTTGGTCGCGCGGGCCACCGCCGTGAGATGCGCCGCGACGCCGCTCTGTGAGGGACGCGTGTAGGACGGCGTCGTGGCCAAAATACCGGCGACGCCCAATGCCGAAGCTTCCCGAGTCAAGGCCTGCGAGTGAGCAGTGTCGGCGCCCGAGGTACCCGCGACCACCGGGACCGTGACCACTTCGGCAACGGCGGCGAAAAGAGATAGCTTTTCCTCGTCACTCAGGGCACTGCCCTCGCCAGTTGATCCGGCCAAGACGAGAGCGTCACTGCCGTGGTCCACCAAGTAACGAGCCAGCGACGCCGCGGCATCGAGGTCCAGGGCGCCTTCGACGTCGAACGGCGTAACCATAGCGGTTAAGACGAAGCCGAAGCGGGGAGCACGCACCCCTCAAAACTACCAGTCCGCCCGTCGCGCGATAGTCGGGTAGCGCGCCGCCTACGAGATTCATCAAACGGGCACGCTGGCCAGTTACGCAATGGCGGGACGCCGCCCTTCGCCGGTCTCGCGCGACTACAGCAGGTCGTCGATGCCGAAATGAAAGCCGGTGTGGGTGGTCGCGTGTTCGAGGGCCAGGGCGACGCCACCGACGAAACTACGCCGATCGTACGAGTCGTGGCGTATGGTCAAGCCCTCCCCCGTCGAGCCCAGGAGCACTTCTTGGTGCGCCAAGAGTCCGGGCAGGCGAACGGAGTGAATGCGCACACCGTCACCCGCATCAGCGCCTCGAGCCCCCTCCAGGCTGAAGCGTTCGGTGGGTTCGGGGGGCGTCACGCGTCCGGCCGCGGCGCGGGCGGCCCGAATACGTTCGGCCGACGCCATCGCCGTACCCGACGGAGCGTCAACCTTCCGGTCGTGGTGCAGTTCAACAATTTCGACACGCTCAAAGTAGGGTGCCGCCATGGCGGCGAAGCGCTCTGACAAGACCGCACCTATGGAGAAATTTGCGGCCAAGATGACGCCCACGTGCTCGCCAGCGGCCTCCACGGCAATTCGTTGCTGCGCACTCAGACCCGTCGCCCCAATAACCAGCGCCACGTGGTGGTCGGCGCACCAGGCGGCCGTGGCGACGACCGTATCGGGAGTGGAGAAGTCGACAACGGCGTCGAGTTCCCTCGCTAACTCCTGCACGCTCGTAAGGTGCTGGGCTCCAAAGCAGTCGCGAGGCTCGTTCGGGTCAACGAGGGCTACCACTGTCATATCTGGACGCTCACCGAGACATTCGGCCATGATTTGGCCCATGCGGCCAGCACCACCGACAATCGCAATGCGTAACACGACTAGTGAACCGCGACGCTTCCCTGGTCGTGCTGACCCAGGTGGTGCCGGTCAATATTCACCATAAAGAAGAAGGTCGCCGACGCCAGCAACATGATCACCGCACCGAAGCGGAAGGCTTGGTCGTAACCGTGGACGTTCTTGGCGGCCATGCTGTACAGCGCGAAGCTCTTATCGGACATGTGCATTGACATCGCTGTTCCGACGACGGCAAACGACGAGGCGGTGGACACGACGATGGTTTGCTGAATCGCCGTACCGAAGGATCCACCGAGCTGCTGGGCGGTGTTCAGCACCGCCGAAGCGGCACCGGTGTCTTGTCCGGCCACGTTGAACAAAGCCGTCGACGCCAGTGACACGAAGGTGAGTCCAAGGCCAATCGAGATGATGAGCAGCGATGGCAGAACACCCGAAACGTAGGCCGTTTCCGGCTTGAGATTCGACAAAATGAAGAAGCCAATGGCGGCAATGAAAGTACCGGCGGTGGCCAAGGGGCGGGGGCCGAACTTCGGCAACAGGGCCGAGGTCAGTCCGGCGGAGAAAATCACACCCATCGAAAACGGCAAAAAGAGCAGACCTGATTTGACCGCCGAGAACTGGTGGATGTTCTGAAAGTAAAAGGTCATCCACAAGAACATGCCAAAGAGCGCCGTAGCGACGAGTACCTGCGTCAAAAATGCCCCACCACGGACGCGGTCAGCCAGGATACGCATAGGCAAGAGTGGCTGCTTTGACCGACTCTCGAGGAAAAAGAAGAGGGCCAACAGAGCGGCACCCAGCGCCATAAAGGGCCACGCGGAACCGGCTCCCCAACCATATTTGGCGGCCTGTGATACGCCAAAAACCACGCTGATCATGCCGAAGGTTGCCGTCAAGGCGCCCGGCACGTCGTAGTGAGGGTGACCTTCAACACGCGACTCTTTGACGTTCGGGATCGCCAAGCCGTAGGCCAGCAAGGCCATCGGCGTATTGACAAACATGCACCAACGCCACGACACGTACTGCGTCAAGAGTCCGCCAGCGATAAGGCCAATGGCGGCTCCGACGCCCGAGAGCGCACCGTAGACGCCGAAGGCCTTGGCGCGCTCCTTGGAATCAGTGAAGGTCACCGAAATGAGCGAAAGGGCGGCTGGGGCGAGCAGAGCACCGAAACAACCCTGCAGGGCCCGAGCCCCGAAGAGCATTTGCTGATTAACGGCGAAGCCACCGAGCAAGGAAGCCGCGGCGAAACCGAGAAGACCAATGAGGAAGGCTTTCTTTCGGCCCATGTAGTCGCCGATACGACCACCGAGCAGTAAGAAGCCGCCGAAGGTCAAGGTGTAAGCGGTAACGGTCCACTGGTAGTTCTTGGAGGAAATTGCGAGGGTCGCGGCGGCGTGCGGCAAGGCGATATTGATAATTGAGGAGTCGAGAATCACCATGAGCTGGGCGATGGCGATGACCACCAAGGCAAACCAGCGACGAGGATCGAGGACGTCAGCATGTTGCACGTTATTAATTGGCATGTTAGTCATGCAGACTCCTCATTATCGCACTGACCTAAGGCTAGTGCTACGAACGTAGTATCAAGGCGCAGTAAGGCACGTACCTGCCCTTGCCGTAGCACGGGCAGGTACGTGAATACTGTTTAGCGGCGACGAGGGCGGCGGTCGCGTCGACCACCGTCAGCGTTGTCGTTGAAGCCGGGGCCGGCGGGACCGAGGTCCCCAATTTCACCGGCCAACTCCGCTTCAAAGGCAGCTTCGAAGCTCGAGACGGGGGCTGCGGCGGCGGGACGCTCGGCGCGCTCGCGAGGAGCGCGCTCTTCGCGGGGACCACGAGCTTCGCGCGGGCGCTCGTCGCGGGGTTCGTCGCTCTCGACACTGGCGTACTCGCCCGCCAGGGAGAGAGACACCTTGCCCTGGGGGTCAATGTCATCGACCTTGACCTCAATGGCCTGACCGAGTTCAACGACGTCAGAAACCTCGCCGATGCGCTTTCCGCCGTTGAGCGGCGACATCTTCGAGATGTGCAAGAGGCCGTCACGGCCGGGCAAGATACTCACGAAGGCACCGAACTTCGCAATGTTGACGATGCGACCCTGGTACACGGCACCAACTTCGGCAGTGGGTGGGTCCAGAATCAACGAGATGCGACGCTTGGCCTCTTCCACGGCACGGCCGTCGACGGCACCAATGGTCACGGTACCAACGACACCATCGTCGTCGACCGTGATTTCGGCACCCGTCTCCTGCTGCAGCGTGTTGATGACCTTGCCCTTTGGCCCGATGACCTCACCAATCTTGTCGATGGGAATTTCAATCGAGATGAGCTTGGGCGCCACGGCGGCCACTTCGGCGCGGGGTTCGGCAATCGCGTCGGTGATGACCTTCAGGATTGTCATACGCGCGTCCTTCGCCTGCATCAGCGCCTTAGCCAATACGTCGGCGGGCAGGCCGTCGATCTTGGTGTCGAGCTGCAAGGCCGTAACGGCGTCTGCCGTACCGGCTACCTTGAAGTCCATGTCACCGAAAGCGTCTTCCGCTCCCAGAATGTCGGTAAGAGTCGAGTAGACGCCGTTTTCGTAGATAAGACCCATGGCGATACCGGCCACGGGAGCCTTAATGGGTACGCCCGCCGCCATCAGCGAAAGGGTGGAACCGCAGACCGAGGCCATGGAAGTGGAACCGTTGGACTGCAGGACGTCAGAAACAACCCGCAGGGTGTAGGGGAAATCGGCCTCGGAAGGCAGAACGGGTACGAGGGCCCGCTCGGCCAACATTCCGTGACCTACTTCGCGACGCTTAGGGGCCCCTACTCGACCAGTCTCACCTACTGAGTAGGGAGGGAAGTTGTAGTGGTGCATGTAGCGACGGGTCTGGTCAGGGGTGATCGTGTCGATCATCTGCTTCATTCGAGGCATACCCAAAGTGGTCACGTTGACGACCTGGGTTTCGCCGCGCTGGAAGAAAGCCGAACCGTGGGTCATGGGGAATAAGTCGACCGCCGCTTCGAGGGGCCGGATGTCGGCGTTGCCGCGTCCATCGATGCGCACGCCTTCGCTCACGATACGCTCGCGCACAATCTTCTTGGTTACGGCCTTGATGGCTCCCTTGACTTCACCCATGCGGTCAGCGAATTCACTGAGCTGGGCGACAATCTCGGCACCGGCGGCACTGAGGGCGTTGGCGCGCTCCGTCTTCGCCTGGTGGGCGTTGGCGGCCGAGAGGGCTTCGTAACCCACTTCGCTCACGCGGGCGTACACGTCGTCGCTGTAGTCGGTGAAGATCTGGTAGTCAATCGTCTTGATTTCACCCCGAGAGGCCGTGAACTCACGCACCAACTCACGCTGCAAGTTGATGGACTCACGGATCCACAACTTCGAGGCTTCGAGGCCAGCGGCCAGTACTTCTTCCGTTACCTTCGGTGCACCGTCGGCGTACTTCTCGAAACTTCCTTCGGTTCCCCCGGCTTCAACCATCATGATGGCGATGTCGGACTCGACGGACTTCTCGAGGGCGCGACCGGCGACCACGAGCTCGAAGACGGCGGCGTCACGCTCGGCGAAAGTGGGCTGCGGAATCCATTCCCCATCAGTCGTGTAGGACAGGCGAACAGCACCAATAGGGCCGTCAAAGGGGATGCCCGAGATCATCAGCGCGGCCGAAGCGGCGTTGATGGCCAAGATGTCGTGCGGGTTCTCCTGGTCGGCGCTGAAAATGGTACCCACGACCTGGACCTCGTTGCGGAAACCCTCCGGGAAGGACGGGCGCAGGGGGCGGTCGATGAGTCGGCAGATCAGCACGGCCTGGTCGGAGAGCTTGCCCTCGCGGCGAAAGAAGGATCCGGGGATCTTTCCAGCGGCGTAGGCGCGCTCTTCGATGTCCACCGTCAACGGGAAGAAATCGATGCCCTCTCGGACAGTGCGGGCAGCGGCGACCGTAGCGAGCATCACGGTGTTACCGATTTGCGCGACGACGGCTCCGTCAGCGAGTTGGGCGAGACGACCAGCCTCAAATGAGAGGGTCTTGTCTGTGCCCGTGATGGGACTTGATACGCGAATTGCGTCAGTCATGGTTATGGCTCCTTGTAGCAGTTAGCAACATTCCGCCCGGATCCCAGTGAACAACTATCGCCGAATGCGATTGTCCTCCACTGGCCTCCGAGGGCTCGGATATGTTGGCGCGTCGACGGCGTCGACGCTGTGGCTAGCGACGAATGCCGAGTCGACCGATCAGGGCGCGGTAACGCTCCACGTCGTCACGCTGGACGTAGTCCAGCAAACGACGGCGTTGGCCGATGAGCTTCATCAGGCCACGGCGGGTGTGGTGATCACCCTTGTGTACCTTGAGGTGCTCGGTGAGGTGGGAGATCCGGTCTGTCAAAATCGCGATCTGGACCTCGGGCGAACCGGTGTCTGTCTCGTGATGCTGGTAGTCCTTGATGATCTGCTGCTTCTCAGCCATAACGTTTGTGCCTTATGAGTCGGGGGTCCCGTTGCAAGTCGCCTACGTGACGACCCACAGAGTCAGCGTCGCTGACCGAAGTTCTACCTTAGCAGAAAAGGACCACTAGGCGTAAATTTCCTGAATATTTCGACAGTGTCGGTGACATCACTCGACATTTGGCGTAACAGGGCGTCCAGGGTTTCAAACTTTGCCTCGGCGCGTAAGCGCTGGATGAAAGCAATATCGATGGTCTGGGCGTAGAGATCGCCCGAGAAGCCGGGCAGATGCGCTTCGACCAAGACCGCACCCTCGTCGTAAAACTGGGGACGCTGTCCCACCGATACCGCAGCAGCGCGCCACTCCTCCTCCACCCAAGCGGCGGCGGCGTAAATACCGAGCCGTGGGATGAGTTGCGCGTCCGCCAGCAAAAGGTTCGCCGTGGGGTATCCGATCTCGCGTCCACGGTGGTCGCCGTGAACCACGGTGCCCCGGAGGACGAAGGGATGCCCTAGTAGGGCTTCGGCCAGGGCCAATTCTCCCTCCAGCAAGGCCGCGCGAACGTGCGTCGAGCTAAATCGCTCGGGGCCACCGTAACTCGGGGCCTCAATCACGTCAAAGTTCATCTCCGGACCGAGCGAGCGCAGGAGAGCAACATTGCCACTGCGGTTGCGTCCAAAATGCGTGTCGTCACCCACGAGTATCGCGACGGCTCCCAATTCGTCCACCAGCACCCGCGAGACGAATTCTTCCGCAGTTTCAGCGGCGGTTTCAGCATTAAAGGTGACGACGCGCGTGTGCATCACACCGAGGGCAGCCAGCCCCTCGAGTCGTTGGCTCAGGGTGGAAATCAGGCGGGGTGCCTTAGAAGGGGCCAGAATCGACGCGGGATGGGGATCAAAGGTGACGACGCAGGCTTCGGCGTCAAACTCGTCCGCCAAGCGTAGCAACTGCGCAATGAGCATTTGGTGTCCTCGATGGAGGCCGTCAAAGACACCCAAGGCGACCACGCTCCGTGTTTCGCTGACCCCTACTTCGCCATCGGTGGTGATTCTCATTCGGACTCCTGATGAAAGACGATATCGGGCTGCCAACCCGACCCCTCGCGATGAACGATACCCCTCAAGCGGCCCGCGGTGTCGATGACCGCCACTTCGTCTGTCGCATCACTGGCGTCAAAACGCAGTTGCTGACCTTGACCTAGTCGAGCGAGGTCCAAGGCATCGAGCTCGATCGTCGTCAGATCACCCACGAAGGAGCGTGGCGAGCGCAGAACCGACTCCCCCCTGTGCCACACGCTCTCGGAGTTCGTCGAGGGTCCAGGCCTCATCAACGCGGTGATCACCGCTGGACACGCGCCGCAGCGCCGTCAGGTGACCCAGTGTTCCCAGAACTTCAGCGAGGTCGGCCAGGAGGACGCGCACGTAGGTACCCACCGAACAACGGACTGAAAAATCCCACACCGTGGCGTCCGCCGTGGGCGTTAGGGCAAACTCGTGAATCGTGACCGCCCGCGGAGCTCGCTCCACTTCTATCCCGGCTCGGGCGAGCTCGTGTAAACGCTTTCCTCCCACCTTTAGAGCGGAGACCATAGGAGGAATCTGCATCTGCGCGCCGCTGAGCGTGGCGGCCGCTTGCGCCACCTGCTCCACCCCTAGATCGGGAACGAGGGCGGTTTCGGTAACGACGCCGTCAGCGTCGAGGGAGTCAGTCGCTACCCCGAACTGCACGGTACCGGTGTAGTGCTTATTTTGTCCTTGCGCAAAGCGTAGAAGCCGCGTCGAGGGGCCAATCGCCAAGACCAAGAGTCCGGTCGCCATAGGATCGAGGGTCCCCGCATGGCCGATGCGGCGTTCCTGGAATATCCTGCGCGCCTGGGCGACCACGTCGTGGCTCGTCAACCCCGCACTTTTGTCAACGAGTACTAATCCGTTATTCGTCGTCATGCAGAGTTTGCCCGCGCAAAACGCGTTCGACCGCGCTTCCACTCACGATGGCGGGGTCGGCCACGAACGTCAATTTGGGCGTTCGTTTCATCCGCGTCTGGGCGTTGACCGAGCCTTGAATCTGGGCTCGACGTTCGTCCAATACTTCCTTGACCTCGGCAGAAAGCGAATCCAAATACACCATGGCAAAGCGCATATCGGGAGCGGTCTCGACCCCCGTGACGGTGATAATTCCGAGCCGATCATCGATGTCGCTTAACTTCATCAGCTCCTCCGAGATGACCTCTCGGAGAATCTGATTCAGCCTCGCGGAACGAGGATAGGGGTGGTGTCCGTCGCGGGCCATGCTCTAGGCCGTTCGCGGAATCTCGCGCTCTTCGAAGGTTTCGATGATGTCGCCTTCCTTGAGATCTTGGTAATCGGAAAGACCAACACCACACTCGTAGCCCGAGGCGACCTCGCGAACGTCATCCTTGAAGCGGCGCAGCGAGGTAATCGAACCCTTCCAGATGATGGTTCCTTCCCGAAGGAATCGCACCTTGGAACCTCGGGTGATGACACCCTCGCGCACGTAGCAACCGGCGATGGCGCCCACCTTTGGCACTCGGATAACGTCGCGCACTTCAGCTTCACCCGTGACCACTTCTTCGAAGACCGGCGAGAGTAGACCGAGCATGGCGGCCTCAATTTCCTCGATCAACTTGTAAATGATTTCGTAGGTACGAACTTCGACGCCTTCGGTTTCTGCCATGTCGCGACTGCGTCGATCGGGACGAACGTTGAAGCCAATAATGGTCGCCGTTGAGGCCTTGGCGAGTTGCACGTCATTCTCGGTAATGCCGCCGACCCCGCGGTGGACGATGACGAGTTTTACGTCTTCGCGCTCGAGCTTGCGCAGCGATTCGGTGCAGGCCTCCAGCGAACCCTGGACGTCGGCCTTCAAGACGATATTGAGCGTGGCGGTTTCACCGCGCTGAATCTGCTCAAAAAGGTCTTCCAGGCGCGCGCCCGAAGAGGCGGCGATGGGCTGGTGTCCCACCAGGCGGACTCGAGCAGCTCGAGCTTCCGCCAGGTTGCGCGCATTGGTGAGGTCGGTAGCGACTCGGACTTCGTCACCGGCAAAGGGTGGCTCCGAGAAGCCCAACACCTGCACCGGCGTCGAGGGACCCGCTTCTTTTACCTGCTTACCCTGATCATTGATCAGCGCCTTGACTTTGCCCCAGGTGGCACCGGCGACGACGGGATCGCCGACTCGTAGCAGACCGTCTTGCACCATCACCGTAGCGACAGGACCACGACCAACTTCGAGGTTCGCTTCGAGGACCGTTCCACTGGCTCGACCACTGGGCCTTGCCTTGAGGTCCTCGAGTTCGGCAACGAGCAGTACTTGCTCGAGCAACTCGTCAATACCAAAACTTTGCAGAGCCGAGACCTCGGCGACGATGGTCTCGCCACCCCACTTCTCGGGCACCAAACCGTGCTCCGCGATCTGCTGCAAGACGCGGTCGGGGTTGGCATTTTCCTTATCAATTTTGTTAACGGCCACGATGATTGGCACACCGGCCGACTTCGCGTGATTGATGGCTTCGACCGTTTGGGGCATAACACCGTCATCCGCTGCGACCACCAAAATGACAATGTCGGTGACCTTCGCCCCACGGGCACGCATGGCCGTAAAGGCTTCGTGGCCGGGGGTGTCGAGAAAGGCAATGGCCTTACCCTTCCAATTGACCTGGTAGGCACCAATGTGCTGGGTGATGCCGCCAGCTTCGCCGGCAACCACGTTGGTTTTACGAATTTTGTCCAGCAACATGGTCTTGCCGTGGTCGACGTGCCCCATGACGGTGACCACCGGGGGACGCGAAATCGCATCGATTCCCTCGTCGAGATCGTCTTCGTCAAAGTAGCGCGCCAGCAAAGCAGCCTCTTGCTGCTCACCGGGGTCGACGATGCGCATCGTGGCGCCCACTTCGGCCGCGTAGAGCTCGACCATGTCATCACTCAACGCCTGCACGGCGGTGATGATTTCACCCTGCAGGAACAAGAAGCGCATGATGTCGGCCGCGCTGCGGTTCAACTTGGGTCCCAGATCCTTGGCGGTCGAGCCTCGCTCGATGATGATTTCGCCATCGGGAACGGGAGCCGAACTGGGCTGCCAAGTCGTCATCTGGGTTGGCTCGAGCTCCTCAACATTGCGGCGACGGCGACGCGTCGTCTTTCGCTGCGAACCTCGGGGGCCGCCACCAGCGCCGCCACCGCGGGCCGGAGCGCGTCCCGCGCCTGGTGCCGCGGGGGCGCCAGAACCGGGGGCGGAGGGGCGAGAGGGATAACTAGCGCCGCCAGGACGGGCGTAACCACCAGGGCGTGAGCCACCGGGACCGCCGGGTCCTCCAGGACCACTGGGACGGGAAGAGGGACCACCACGACCAGGGCTGGCAGGAGCCGATGGTCCGCCGGGACGGCGAGGTCCAGGGGGTGGTGGAATAGGTCGGCCACTGGGGCTCATCGCGCGCGGTGGTGGTGGAATCGGACGACCCGTCGCACTCATGGGCGGCATTGGACGAGGTGGTTCACTGCCATCGCCAGCTGGACGTTGACTCGGTCGAATAGTCGTCGGCGCATCCGAACTCGGTGGTCGAACCGGGGCGGCGGGCTTTACGATGGGCGTCGTTCGCGTGCGCACGGTTTTGGCTTCCACTGCGGGCGCTTCCGGGCTCGCGGCCACGGTTTCTACAACGGGGGTTGGCGCGGGTGTCTCCACCACGGGCTCGGGCTCAACGGAAGCCTTCGCTTTCGCCTTTCCCTTAGCGGGCTCTTCGGGAGGGGCGTCTCGACGAATGCCGAGCTGGTCCACCTTGCGGCGGATGCGGTCCGCTTGGGCGTCCTCAATCGAGGCCGACGGGCTCGTTACTCCGATGGTCAATGCCTCGGCAACTTCGAGCAATTCCTTGCTCGTCAGTCCGAGCTCTTTCGAGAGCTCGTGTACCCGGATCTTCTTCTGCGCCAAAACGTTCCTTAACCTCAGTACTCGCGATAACGAGCACAGCCCTTTATTCTTTCACAACTTGCAACGTTTGAAGACTCTGGACGAACGTCATCCACTTCTCCACTTCGGTGCCACTCAGGTCCCTTCGCAGGGCCCTTTGCGCGTGCGACAACTGCAGGCGGGCTTGGCACGTGCTGTTCGCACACCACCACAGTCCCCGTCCACCGCCCCTGCCGAGATACCAGACCCCGTCAGTTGCACGACCCGCTCGGAACATCGCCGCGTCGCTCTGACGCCGGCGGCACACCGCGCAGGTACGGACCGGGCTTATGCTTCACCCTCCACAGTTTCGTCGATAATGACGATTTCTTCAAGGTCGCCTGCGGCGTTCGTCGCGACGACGTCGGTAACCACGACCGCTTCGTCGCCCTCACCAATGACTGCCACCGTCGTATCCACCACTTCGTCACCGTCGGTCCAGACCTCTTCGATCACGTCGTCTTCACCCTCGTTCTCCGAGCGGATGTCAATACGCCAGCCCGTCAGACGGGCGGCCAAACGAGCATTCTGGCCTTCCTTGCCAATTGCCAAGGACAATTGCTGGTCGTGAACAATGACGGTAGCGATGCCCTCCTCCTCGTTCAAACGGACCTCGCGCACCCGCGCGGGAGCCAGGGCCGACTGGATGAAGGTGACGGGGTCGTCACTGTAGGGGACGACGTCAATGCGCTCACTCTTAAGTTCGTTGGTGATGTTGCGCACTCGTGATCCTCGTGCGCCCACACAAGCACCCACGGGATCCACCATTTGGTCGTTGGACGCGACGGCAATCTTTGAACGGTGACCGGGTTCACGGGCCAAGGCCTTGATTTCTACGATGCCGCTGGCGATCTCGGGCACCTCGATCTCGAACAACTTGGCGACCAGGGCTGGGTGCGTACGGCTGACGACAATTTGGGGACCCTTGTTCGTCTTTCGCACTTCGACGATGTAGACCTTGACTCGCGCGCCGTGCTCGTATCGTTCGAAGGCAATTTGCTCGCCCTGGGGCAGCAGCGCCTCGACTCGTCCGAGGTCGAGCAGGGTGTAGCGGTTGTCGTTCTGTTGCACCGTTCCCGAGACAATGTCTCCTTCGCGATTGGCGAACTCTTCGTACATCTGACGACGCTGAATGTCGCGAATCAACTGCATCAAAACCTGCTTGGCGGTCTGCGCGGCGATGCGACCGAAGTCGTCAGGCGTGGCGTCCCACTCTCGCGTGACGTTACCCTCGAGGTCGAGCTCGAGGCCCCACACCTTGATCTCACCCGTTTCGGGGTTGATCTCGACTTCGGCGTCCTCAGCCGAGTCGGGACGTCGCTTGTAGGCCGCCAACAGGGCGTTCGCCAGGGCGACGAGCAACTCGCCTTCGTCAATGTTTTGGTCACGGGCAATTTGGCTCAGAGCCTCGAGGAATTCGAAATTCGCCATGATCTAGCCTTTCTTTTTCGGAGTGGATACGGATTTCTTGAGTGCGGGTTTGCCGCGCGAGGGCGAAGGTTTGGCTTCGCCACCCCAGCTGAACACGGTTCGGGCCCGCTCCAGCTGGTCAAAAGCGATCTCGACGAGACCAATCTGCTCGTCGTCGAGGGTGACGGTGGTGTCGCTTACCGCCGTTACTACCCCTTCGAGGCGGCGCGTGGCTTCGCCGCTGCGCAACTGGCGCAAGGTGACAACGTGGCCGAGCGCAGAACGAAAGTGATCCACCGTGCGCAATTTGCGCTCCAAACCAGGGCTGGAGACGTCCAAGGTGTACTTTGCGTCAAAGGGATCATTCAGATCTAGCCACTCCCCAATCGCACGATTAGCCTTGGTGAGTGACTCCAAGTCAACTCCGCCCGGCTTCGTGACGACCACATTGAGCGTTCCCTTAACCATTTCGAGGTCGTAGAGTTCCAAATCGAGGGATGATAGGAGGGTGCGCACGGGCGTCTCGAGGTCCATCGCTACCACTCCTTTCTCTACGCCACTTCTCGCTTGGACAATGAGAAAGCGCGGGCCCGAGGCCCGCGCTCAACGAGTCCAAACGTCCAGAAGCGGACTGTCGGCTTCCATTGTAGCAGTGCGCTACCGGCCGTTCAAACAGTTCCGGGGGTGACGTCACCCCTAACGGTGCGATATTTCAATAATTAGTACGACTTTGCGATAATGCAGGTCAGGCCATCTTCGGTGTCCGACAGGGGTATGGAGCCGTCAGCGCGCTGCAAGCAGCGAACGGTAAGCGCCTCTCCCTTGAGCTGCTTTTCAATCTCGGGCGTGACGAGTGACCAGGAAAGACGGGCAAAGCCATTCTGGCTCGCTTCGATGGCCTCGGCCACCGTCGAAACCGTCGTAATTCGATCGTCTCGCCGGGCCGTGGCCGCGGCGAGCATGTCCGCTTGCATGGCGCCGAGAGCGTGCGAAATCGCACCCGCCACCGCGTCGAGCGCGACCGAGATCTTTTCGTTGGTGTCGCGGCGGACCATGGTCACGAGACCCTCAGCCAGGTCACGAGGGCCTACCTCGAGGCGCAAGGGAACGCCCTTGATTTCCCAGTCAGTCGTGCGACGACCGAAGGAACCGCGCCCCTTGTCCAGGGTCACGCGCACTTCGTTAGCTTCGAGGGTCGCCGCGAGCTGCGCGCACGCCGCGTCGACGGCCTCATCGCCCTCACGCACTGGCAAGATAACCACTTGAATGGGGGCGAGACGCGGAGGAACGACCAGACCGTTGTCATCACCGTGAGCCATGATTAATCCACCCACCATGCGCGTCGACGCACCCCAGGAGGTGGTGAAGCAGTGCGCGGACTCCCCCGCGTCATTCTGAAAGACGATGTCGAAGGCTTTGGCAAAATTCTGACCCAGCTCGTGACTCGTAGCCATTTGCAGCGCCTTGCCGTCGCGCATCATTCCTTCGCAGGTCATGGTATTCGTGGCCCCCGCGAAGCGTTCGCTCGGGGGCTTGATACCGAGCAGCGTGGGAACCGCCAGAATCGAGGTCAGAAAGTCGTTGTAGACCTCGGTGTGAATACGCAGCGCGTAACTCGAAGCGTCTTCGGCGGAAGCGTGCGCCGTGTGCCCCTCCTGCCACAGGAACTCCGAGGAGCGCAGAAAGAGGCGAGGCCGCAATTCCCAGCGCACGACGTTGGCCCACTGGTTGAGCAACAGGGGTAGGTCGCGGTGACTCTGGACCCACTTGGCCATGTACTCGCCAATGACGGTTTCCGAGGTTGGCCGAACGACGATGGGCTCGGCGAGCTCCTCGCCACCGGCGATGGTCACCACGGCCAGCTCTGGACTAAAGCCTTCGATGTGTTCGGCTTCGCGCGCTAGGTAGCTTTGGGGAATGAAGAGAGGAAAGTAGGCGTTCTGAGCCCCCGTCTTCTTGATTCGCTGGTCGACCTCGGCGACCATGCGCTCCCAGATGGCGTACCCGTAGGGGCGAATGACCATGGTGCCGCGAACTGGGCCATTGTCCGCCATTTCGGCCTTGGCGACCACGTCTTGGTACCACTTGGGGAAGTCTTCAGCTTGGGGGGTCAATACGTTCGGGCTAGCCACGATGCTCCTTTAGAAACTCGCCGTCAGCCTAGTAAAGACTGGCTCAGTCACCGCGTCGACGAATTCGTTCAATTTTTGCATTGACCCTGTTGGCGTCATCACCCTTGTCGTCCAGCAGAGCAGCGCGGTCAGCCGCGGCCTCCGCCTCGGCTGAATGATCTCGAGCAGCGAGTCGGGCTTCAACGCCCTGCTCAAGAATCTTCTTCGCCTCCTCAACCAGCGCCTCGACCATTTCATCTTCGGGCACGACTCTGATGATTTGCCCTTGAATAAACAGGTGGCCCCGCTTCTTACCGGCGGCGATACCCAGATCGGCGTGGCGGGCTTCCCCGGGACCATTCACCACGCATCCCATTACCGCAACTTGAATGGGCAAGTTGAGTGCTCCCAGCGCCGCCTGCGCTTCGGTGGCGATCTTGATCACGTCGACCTCGGCCCGCCCGCAACTCGGACAAGCAATCAAGTCCAACCCCTTGCGTTCACGCAAACCCAGCACTTCGAGCAAGGTCCGGCCGGCTCTGGCCTCCTCGACCGGATCCGCGGTCAAGGAATACCGCAAGGTATCTCCAATACCTTCTGCCAGCAAGGTGCCAATACCAGCGGTTCCCTTTAAGAGCCCTCCGGGCAGGGGGCCGGCTTCGGTGACGCCCAAGTGCAAGGGGTAGTCAAAGGTTTCCGAAGCCAATCGGTAGGCGGCAATCATGGTGGCGACCGAGGAAGCCTTCACCGAAATTTTGACGTCGTCAAAACCCACTTCCTGGAAGTACGCCAACTCCATGCGTGCGGACTCAACGAGGGCTTCGGGGGTAGCGCCGCCGAAGCGAGCGTAGAGGTCGGGGTGCAGCGACCCGGCGTTCACGCCGATGCGGATAGGAACGCCGCGGTCCTTCGCCTCGGAGGCAACCAGCTTGATTTCCTCGGGCTTTCGCAGGTTGCCGGGGTTGAGCCGAAGTCCATCGACGCCCGCTTCAAGTGCGGCCAGCGCCATTTCGACGTGAAAGTGGATGTCCGCGACAATGGGCACCGGTGACCGGGGAACAATCTGGGCCAAACCTTCCGCAGCGGCCACGTCATTGCAGGTGCAGCGCACAATGTCGGCACCCGCCGCGGCCAGGGCGTAAATCTGCTGGAGGGTCGCGTCAACGTCACCCGTTTTCGTGGTCGTCATTGACTGCACCGAAATGGGGGCGTCGCCGCCAACCTTGACCGAACCAAGGGAAATTTGCCGAGTGCGTCGGCGTGGCGTGAGTGGGGTGGCGGAAACGTCCATCCCTCTATTCTGCCTTGTCCAGGGCCAGCCCGGTGCGCTAGTGGAAGGGGTTACGAATCGGATCGACCACGTCGAGCCACAAAGTCGAAACGAAGAGCAAGCCGAGGGCGGTCATGAAGAGGTAGACGAAGGGCGCCAATTTGCGAATGTCCGCCTGGTAGCGCTGCTGGCGTCGACCGCGCAGACGTTCGTAGGTGGCAATGGCCACGTAGCCGCCATCGAGGGGCAGCATGGGCAGCATGTTTAACAGACCAACGAAAATATTGAGGTTCAGCAGAATCATCAAGAAGGCGGGAACGTTCGAGGTGGCGGCTTGATCAGCAATACGCACAACCCCCACGATAGAAACCGGACGAGTCAGTTGGCTGGCGGGACTCTGCGCTGCCGTGGGGTGCACGACCTGATGGGCCAAACTCGCCACCGCACCGGGTGAAAAGACGTGCACCATGGCGTGCAGGGCCGCCATGATGGTGCTCCCCACGACCTGAACGGCCTTGGGCACCGCGGCGTACCACGACAAAGGCACCGTCTGGTCTTGGAGGTAGATGCCCATATAGCCCTGCGGGGTTGAGCCCGTGGCGAGGGGCTTGCCGTTCACGATGAGGTGTCGGCCATCAATGGGAGTGATGTGCAGGGTCAGCAGTTGACCGTGGCGGCGAACGATCACCGTCATGACTTCATTGGCGTGACTGCGCGATTGCGCAATAACGGAATTGATTGACGTCACCGGCTGGGCGTCGACAGAAATGAATCGGTCCCCGGTTTTAAGTCCGGCGAGCTGGGCGGGACTTTGGGCCAGTCCGGGCAATTCGTAAAATCCAGCGACCGCCGGTGCATTGCTCTGCGTCACGCCGATGAAGGTCAGCGACCCCCACGCTAAGAGCAGCGCCATAACGAGGTGCATAAAACTACCCGCCGAAGCGAAAATCGCTTTACGAGGGTAGGTGGCGCTGCGGTAGGTTCGAGACTCTAGCTCGGGCGCAATAGTGTCCGTCCACGTCATGCCGGGTACTTTTACGTACCCACCGAGCAGAAGTGCCCGAATGCCGTATCGCGTCTCGCCAATCGTAGTGGACCACAGGATTGGTCCAAATCCCACGAAGAAGTCAGTAACCAACATGCCCGAACGCTTAGCGGTGATGTAGTGCCCAAATTCGTGCACCATCACGATGACGATGATGCAGCCCAGCACCAGGGGCAACTCCCAACCAGCGAGCATGGTGAGTCCGGCGACGAATACAACGAAGCCGCCGACAAGCGTGAGCAGCGAACGAAGCGAGGAGGAACGCGTGGTGGTCATCTGGAATTGAGCGTAGCGTGAGCAATGCGGCGAGCCTGCGCGTCTTGTTCCTCGAGCTCGTCGACACTCGCCAGGGTCACGTCGACGTAGGCGTCCAGCGTGCTGGCGACGACCGCCACAATGTCCGCCCACCCTACTCGTTCCGCTAAAAAAGCCTCGACGGCAACTTCGTTGGCGGCTGACAACCAGGCGGGAGCCGCCCCACCGCGTCGTGCGGCGGCGTAGGCCAAACCCAGGGCGGGGAAACGTCCGTGGTCGGGTGGCGAAAAATCCAGCTGCAGGACCTTGGCGAAGTCCAACTGTCCCCAAGCAGGGGGCTGGCGATCGGGGAAGTTCAAACAGTAGGCAATGGGGAGACGCATGTCGGGTTGCGACAGTTGCGCAATAACTGAACCATCGACGTACTCGACCATGGAGTGAACGATGGATTGAGGGTGCACCACCACGTCGATGCGATCAACTGACATGGCAAAGAGCGCCGATGCCTCGAGCACCTCGAGCCCCTTGTTCATCAAGGTCGACGAATCAATGGTTACTTTTGGACCCATGGTCCACGTGGGGTGACGCAAGGCATCACTACGGGTCACGCCCGCCAACTGCTCGGTGGAGAAGTCGCGAAAGGGGCCACCCGAGGCCGTCAGCCAGAGTCGCCGAACGTCCGCGTGGCCAGCATTCGACGAGGCCCAAAAGCACTGGTGCAGGGCGCAGTGCTCAGAATCGACGGGGAGAATTTCGCCACCCAGGTGACGAACCGCCTCCACGAGCGGTGCCGCGGCAATAAGAGATTCCTTGTTCGCGAGGGCCAGCCGCTTGCCCGCTTCGAGGGTGGCCAGCGTCACCGGCAGCCCCGCGAAGCCCACCACTGCATTGAC
>CAIKNP010000020.1 GCA_903828785.1 uncultured Actinomycetes bacterium
GCAGAACTCAAATCTCGTTGTTAACGCTCTCTGAATCGCACTGGGTTTGATGGAGACTCTCAGCTTGTGAGTTCGACCAGCGAGGTTTCGCTGACGGTTGCATCGTAGATTGCCTCGAACTCGACTGGCGGAACGTCGTCGAGATAGCTGTGCAATCGCTCGTTGTTGTGCCAGTGCACCCAAGCGAGGGTCTGCAGTTCGAGGTCGTCAATCGTCTTCCATGGCCCTCGCCCGGGCCCTCGCATGAGCTCAGTCTTGTAGAGGGCGTTGACGGATTCAGCGAGGGCGTTATCGAACGAATCACCAATGGATCCGATGGAGGGGCGAGCCCCGATCTCGTCAAGTCTCTCGCCGTAGCGAATGCTGGTGAATTGCGACCCGGCGTCCGAATGCAGACGCAGGTCGTCGAACCTGGTGCCGCGTTGCCACCTCGCCATCTCGAGGGCGTCTAAGACCATCTCGGTGCGCATGTTGCTGGCCACTCGCCAGCCGACGATGCTGCGGCTGAAGACGTCGGTGATGAAACAGACGTAGGCGACGCCTTGCCAGGTGGGAACGTAAGTCAGATCCGTGACCCAAAGCTCGTTCGGTGCGCTCGCCGTGAAGTTGCGTTCGACGAGGTCGGGTGAACGAGGAGCCGAGTCATCACGCGTGGTCGTGCGCACCTTCTTGGCCCTTCGAACCCCATAGAGGCCCTCGTTTCTCATGAGACGAGCCACCTGGTCGCGGCCCACGTCGTGACCGGCACGGCGCATGGCCTTCCACATCTTGCGCGTGCCGTAGACGGAGAAGTTGGCGGCGTGGATCTCGCGGAGGGCTTCGCCAAGGACGGTGTCGCTCTTCGCTCGTGCCGACAGCGGTCTCGATTTGGCGGCGTAGTAGGTGCTCGGAGCAACTGCGAGGACTTCGCAGATCGGCTCGACTCCGAACTCCTGGCGGTGCTGATCGATGTAGTCGACCATCACCTCTGTGGGCGGTCGAGCTCCGCCGCGAAGAAAGCCGAGGCGCTCTTCAAAATCGCATTGGCCCGCCGCAGCTCCTTGTTCTCTTGCTCGAGCTCCGCAATGCGCTGCTTGTCGGCTGTCGTGACACCGCCGACGAGGCCATCATCAATGTCGGCTTGGCGAACCCAAGCCTTCAGACTTTCAGGCCCGTATCCGAGCTGATTCGCAACCCGCTGCACGGTCCCGCGTGAGGTGCCGAGTTCATCGCGAAGTGTCCGCACGAGCCGGACCGCTTGTGCTTTCTCCTCAGGTGAGTAGCGCCTCGCCTGCGGGCTTCTTCGTTGGTTGTTCTTTCCCATGGCTCCATCCTTGTTTCCAAAGTCTGGAGCCTCCAACTATCCCAGGGCGATTCATTTTGACCTAGAGCTGTTGGTTTCTTTGCTGCTTTGGGATCTTGTGGGAGATGGGATCGGGATCTAGGCGATACTCAAGGTAGGGCAAATTTCCCCTTCCGGAGAACGCCACCTACTTGAAAAAAACCTACGGCAACTTTCGCC
>CAIKNP010000021.1 GCA_903828785.1 uncultured Actinomycetes bacterium
CTCTCCGCCATCGCGCGCGAGCGCGCCGCGGAGGCTGATGAGGGGTCGCCCCGCCTGCGCGCGCTCTGCGTGGGCGACGCGGTGCGCCGAACGGGCACTGCGATCGAGGGCGTGATTGACTCGTTCTCGTTCGACCTGTACCCGCAGGCCGCCAACGTGTTCGAGTGCGACGGCGTGTCGATGGCCGGGATGGGCGAGGAGGGCTCGTTCCAGTTGGTCCTTGTGTCAATGTCCCTGCAGAATTTGGATTCGTTGCCGGCTCAGATCCGTGTGTGTGTGCAGGCACTGAGCAATGGGGGCCATTGCCACGTCGCCGAGCTCGAGCGCCTGGTTCTTCTTCTCGGTGCGCGGCGCCGCCGCGGGCGAGGAGCTGCGCTTCGAGCTGCGGGGCTACTCGAACCAGCTCACGCTCTTCAACAAGTACGACCACCGGCCCGTGGTCCGCGCCATCCCGCTGCGCCCCTCCTTCGAGCGCCTGCGCTCCCCGGCAGCCGTCCTGCCGCCCGACGCAGACGCCTTCCACACGCTCACGTTTAGGCACACGGTCGAGGCGGCCGAGCAAACCGTCTTCTTCGCCTTCACCTACCCGTACCCGCTCGAGCGCGTCCGCAACGTCCTGGGCGCGCTCGAGAGGGCCCGACCAGACAATGGCGCGACCCTCGTGGTGCACGGTCAACATCAACTGCGTGGCCTTGTTGTTGGGGTAGCCGAAAACCTTGCGGAATATCACTACGACCACTGACATCGGCGTCACGGGGTCGTCCCATACCACCACGTTCCAGGGCCGCTCGGTGAGCGTCGTGGTCTGCGCGGACACCTGCGTCTCGTCCGAGACACGAAGAGGTTTCAGAGAGGGCACGTCGTCATTTTCCCAGATATCGCTACGAAAGCAACCCCCCTCGAGCAACGCACGCTGATCTAGGGCTCGAGGCGGCGCAGGCGCCACGAGCCGGCCCAGGGTTGCCCGGGTTCGAGGACGATCACGTCCTTGCCCGAACGCAGCGCCTCGGGCGGGCAGGTCATAGGTTCGACCCCGATCGAGGTGCGACGTCGTCCGTGGGGCAGTTGGTCGCCCGTGTAGAGCTGGATATATGGAAATGTGCGGTCCACTTGAAGTTCCACTACTCCCCCGTCACGGTCGCCCAACCTCACCGTGGCCAGTCCGGTGTCGTCGCGCACCAGTTCGGTGTAGGTGACATTGAGCTCGTGCCCACTGACCGATTTCGCGGTGCTGAAGTCCAGCGCCTGTCCCGCCACCGGCAGAATCTGACCGGTCGGCAGTAGCCGCTCTCCCGTGGCGACGTAGGCCGTGGCCGGCACTTCGAGCATCGCTCCTTCGATGGTCGAGGTCGTCACCGCAAGATAGGGATGAAAGCCCACGCCCACCGGGATGGGCACGTCGTCACGGTTGGTCACTGTCGCAGTGACCGTGAGACCGAGCGAGCCCAAGTGATACGCGACAGCCACCTCGCTCGCGAAGGGGTACTCCGGCGACGGGTGCAGCAGCAGCGAGAGCACACAGCGGTTCTGATTCACCATCTCGATGTCGAAGGGTCGCCAACGCACGAGACCGTGGATGGCCGTGCCCGTCGAGTGGTCATCCACCGAAGGGACCGCGGTACGCCCCGAGAAGCTCCAGGGTTCCGGAGAGAGCCGGTTGGGCCAGGGATACATCATCTGGCCGTGCGCCCCGTCGGGCAGTTCGTCGGCGGCGAAACCTTCGACCACCGCGACACCACCCTTAACGTATGTTCGCAAGGTGGCGCCCACCTGGGTGATCACCGCACGCTGGTCACCGTGGGCAATGGCGATCTGTTCACCGGAAGGTAGCACTGTGGTCTTTCCCTTTGTTCACTGGTGAGTAACTTACGA
>CAIKNP010000022.1 GCA_903828785.1 uncultured Actinomycetes bacterium
AGAGCACCGCAAGAACTACAACCACTACCGTCCACACAGTGCTCTTGGCTACATGACGCCGGTGGAATTCGCCACTAAGTGGCAGGAAGAAAACCCAGTGCTACTCTCACAAGAGGTGGACCAATGAATGGGGTCCGGACAGTAACGCCCCTGCGATTCAGCTGAAAAGAACTGTCGGCGCATGCCGAGCTGAAGGTCGGAAGTGTGAATGATCCGCATACATCGCAACTATAGGCTTGCGTTGTCACATCAAACCCGTCGCGATTCACTCCTTTCTCGGAGGTATCAGTTCAACTGCCGGGTGGCCCGCTCTCACCATTCCCTTCACCGAAATACGAGCCTTGCCTGTTGGTCTCATTCTCGTGGCACGGCCCCATAAGGAAGAACACCTCTTGGGCGCCGCTAAGTGGATGTCGACGTCATTTCTCGTGGGCGCGGCCAAACCTCCTTCGAGGCGACCGCCACAGCGAGGCTAGGTAGGTCAGGGAAGTATTGCTTGCTCACGGACTCATTGTCGGGTGGCCGGCGACAGGACCTTCACCGGTACACTGCAGGCGTGACCAGTTTCACTCCCGATCACGACCTTGATCCGGTCATTTTCACTGCTACGGTGACGAGCCTCGCGCACTCCTTCGGCGACAACACTCGTCGCAAAATCTACCTCTTCCTTCGAGAACACCCCGGGGCCACCGCCACCGAGCTGTCCCGCCACTGCCACGTTCACCCCAACGTGGTGCGCCATCACCTCGACAAATTGACCGAAAGCGGATTCGTTACGTTCGACAACGTGCACCGCACGACCGTCGGTCGACCGGCCAAGGGCTACCGAGTCTGTGAAGAAAATGCGAATATGTCTGAGGCAATTCGCAACGTCGCTTGGCCGTTGCGTACCAACCCCGAGGCCGAGAATGCCCTGCGCCGTGACGCACTCTTAGTTTCGTTGCTGGAGATGGCCCTCGAGCGCCTCGGGCCAGAAGCGGCCGAGGGCCTCGCCCACGACGTGGGTTGGCAGTTCGGCAAAGATCTGTCAAGTATGACACCCGAGATAGAGACCCAGATCACCATTCGTAGTGCCCTTACCTCGGTGGCCGGACTGCTCACCGCACACGGCTTTGCCGCCCGGTTTGAGGATCACGAATCGGGTCAGTCAGTCGTCTCCGACAGCTGCCCATTTGGCGCTGCGGCACAGACCCACCCAGTGCTGTGCGCCGTTGACCGCGGACTGGTTTCGGGCATGCTCGCAGGCATGGGGGTTGCGAGTACCAAGGTGACGCTCACTTCAAGGGCCCGTGGAGATGTTGATTGCCGCGTGACGGCCTGACTTTTTCAGCGTGGCGTACTTCGGAGCCCGATGAAGAGACTCCACTCCCAGCCCTTACATCATCTGCACGCGTTCTAGAGTGGCGCGCGGCGCGACAACATAAAGACGGTTCACCGCGCGGGTGACCGCCACGTAAAAGTTGGTGTCACTAATACCCTTAGGACCCACCGCCACGATAACGGCGTCGTATTCCAGACCCTTGGCACGATGAGCCGTTTCACAGGCGACAAAAGAGTCTCGGGGATCTCCCACCTTCACCAGCCGGAGCTCACTGCGGAGCTGGTCTCGCGTGGCGGTGTCGCTCGTTACGACCAAGACATTTCGCGGGTGGACGTCGGCATCTTGCAACCAAGTCAGACAGAGTTTGACCGTATCCAAAAGGTCAGATGGCTTGGTAATTTCTAGGCCACGAAAGTCTTCGGTCGCCGGCAACGATGCCGGTGCGGCGGCCCCGTCGAGAAAGCGTCGAGCCAAACGGGCAATGTCACGCGAATTACGGACATTTTGACGAAGATCACCGTGCACCCAACCAGCCGAGATACTGGGTGGGACAAAACCCCGCGCCACAACCTCCTGGTGGGTATCGGCCAGCAAGAAGAACTTGTCCTCCCCTTCCGGGTCGAGCAGTGATTCGAGTAAGCCAATCCAGGCGGGTGAAAAGTCTTGGGCCTCGTCAACAATGATGCGGTCGAAGCGCTGGTTAATGTGGCTCCAGTTGTTCAAGAGATGAGCCGGCAGGTCCCTCATCCAGAACTCCGAGTCATCCTCTCGAATTTTGATCTTCGGCATGCCTTCGAGCGTGAGAAGGGTTCGTAAAAACGCGCCAACCACGATTGTCGGGGCTTCCTCGTCTTCGTCTTCGATGGCGTCAATGAACTGTCGGCGAAGCTTCTCGGCCAGCGGATCGTTGTAACAAGTGAGGAGAACTCGCTTGGGTTCTTCACCTTCGTCGGTAAAGAGGCCCCGGCTGGTCCACTTGGTGGCGAGGTAGGTTTTGCCCGTTCCCGCTCGACCGGAGATAAAGACTCGGTGATGAACATCGAGACAGGAAAGCGTTTCGACCTGGACCTCACAGACCACGTCGAGTTCTCGACGAATGTAGTTGGAGACCAGTTCGGGTTCGTAGGTGAACTCGGCCGTGGGGGCTAGATAATCGATGATGACCTGAAGTTCGCTGGGCGCCAACGGTTGCGAATGATATGGCGTTGAAAACATGTGATCCAGAGATTTTCGTGGATCGTCGAGGTCGGGAGCCAAGATGAGCTGGGAGCGGTCGAGTCCCGCGGGCAGCCGGCCAGTCACTTTGGTGACCATGGGAAGGCAGAGTGCGGAGAAGACTCGAAGATAGCGGTTCCCCGTTTCGATCGCCAAGTTCTGCTGCAAGGTGTACGAGTTGTTGCGCAGTTGGGCAACCGGGTCTCGGTCGGTGCCAATCCACTGACCGCTCTTCAAGGTAATTTGCCCACCCTTCACTTCGATGATCCCTATGCCATAAATATGGTGAAGCAGGATGATATCGATTTCGGCATCGAAGCCCTTGCGCTTTAGCAAGGGGTTAGGGAACAAGAGCCAATCATCGGAGAGCCGCTGCTGCAGCCGGTCGACCACCATCCGTTCTGCGTCATTCTTTATCTTGTGCAGGGAAAAACCGGGTGGGACCAAACGGGCCATTTCACTCCAAGTAGTCAAGGTGTTAGTAGAAGGTACGTTATCGCCTGCGCACCTACCTCTAGTTAAGTAATTGGAGGGGACTGCTGAAGGTTTAGTTTCCGGTTTCTGTTGAGATGATTAAGCCACTTTTAGCAATCGGTGGAGTTCCTCGAACTCGACTGGGGTGAACTTGTCAAATGCTCACTGGCGTCGCTGGCGGTGTTATTTTGATTCAATCCAGACGCCGATGGCGATCAAGTTCAACAAAACTCACTTTTTACTGCAGGTTGTGGAGCTCGGAAAGGTTTGCCGTCTAGAAGGATGCGCCCGGTAAGGGACCAGTTCTTCGGGAATTTCACGAAGCACTTTTGGCATCACTCTTCGATCTCGATTTTCTCGCAACCCAGCACCTCCAAAACCGCTTTGGTGGCAAGATTGCGGGACTGGTGCGAGGCTAACACCAGGGTGTTCACGCAATAATTTTCTCCACCACTTCTAACCTCCATCTGAGCCGCACCATCCAGGCCATCGCTCATCGGAAGTCCTATATTTCCCGGCAGGACGAAGAGGAACTCTCCGCAGTGTTAATTTTGCCTGGGGCCGGATGTAGATACCATTAGGTCTTCTATGAAACCTGGGTTAACCGTCCTCGCCAATGTGGCAATTGACCGCATAAACGATGCCGAACCATCAGCCGGAGGTTGCCCCAGCTTTGCGGGAATCGCCTTACGCACGATCAATGTCGAATCTCGAGTTGTCACTCGGATGGCGCCAACAGACCGCTGGCTGTTCGATTCCTTGATTGATTCCTACCCCGTCCCTCTCTCCATCTTGCCGGCGCGAACCTCGAACGGATTCCAGTTGCGCTACCAGGGCGAAGGGCGCACCATGGTGGTTGATGGCATGGGTGACGCGTGGGGACCCGATGATATCGATGCCGCGGGTATCGACACCGAGTGGGTTCACATCGCCCCACTACTGCGTGACGAGTTCCCCGTCGCCACACTGCGCTACCTGGCGGCTCAGGGCCACAAAATTTCCTTCGATGGGCAAGGCTTGATTCGAAAATCCCAGCTCGGGCCAATGATCGAGAACGCCCTCTACGACCACGAAATTTTGCCGACTTTGACCATACTCAAACTGGCCGAAGAGGAAGCGAGCATCGTGTTGGGCACTGCGCCAACTGTTGAGTCCATTTCTTCGCTCGGTGTACCCGAGGTGGTGGTGACACTGGGCTCCTTCGGTTGCGACCTCTACAGCGAAGGAACCGGCCAACGCGTACCCGTTTCACCCCGAGTTTTGAACGTTCATACCACGGGAGCCGGTGACGTGTTCTCGGTGGGCTACGCGTCGTTTAGGTCACTGGGAGTGCCTCACATCCAAGCCGCCGAACAAGCCAGTGCGCTCGTCGTAGGGATGTTGCAGTCGCGTCTGTAAATTGGCGGTTCGTGCAGCGCATGGCTATGTGCCCGGACCTCAGTCCTTCCTCATGCTCTATCCTGTTCTCCCGTGATGGAGTACTCGCCACGCGTTAGAGGCAAGGCCAAACACTGGGCCCCGTGAAGTTCATCGGGGGGTCGAATACTGCCGTGGTCGTGACTACTCCATTACGACAGTGCTGCTTGGCCTAGGGTTTAAGAGTGGACAATCGGGTCTCCTACCCCACTCTTCTTCGCCAGTGGGGTCGACTCGGTCTCTTGGGCTTCGGTGGACCACCGGCGCACATCGCCATGTTGCGAAAGCTTTGTGTCCTTGACCACCCGTGGATGACGAGCGAAGAATTCGAACACGCCGTCGCCACGACCGGCCTGCTCCCCGGTCCGGCCTCCACGCAGCTCGCGATCTACTGCGCCTGGCGCCTGCGAGGCGCCATCGGCGCCCTCATTGGTGCTCTCTGCTTTATCGTTCCCGGCCTCGTACTCATTCTCGTTCTCTCCGCCGCCTTCTTCGCCGCCCACCCATCCCACTTTCTCGTAGGAGCGGCGTTGGGTGCGGGTGCGGTGGTTCCCGCCATCGCCTTCGCCACCGCCTTGTCTATGCTGCGTCCCAGCTACGACCTGGTCGTGAGCCACCAGGGTCGTCGGGTGCGTTGGGCGTTCTACCTCGCCATCGGTGTCGCCACCGCTATCGCGGCGGCGCAGTTGGTGGTCGTTG
Source organism: uncultured Actinomycetes bacterium (assembly GCA_903828785.1). GTDB lineage: Bacteria > Actinomycetota > Acidimicrobiia > Acidimicrobiales > RAAP-2 > RAAP-2. The sequence continues at coordinate 5,126 of CAIKNP010000022.1, forward strand.
CCTTGGTTGCCTGTGGTCTAGGTGAAATTGTGAGTCGGCGAAGCAGTAACCCGTCGATGGGCCTCGTTGCCTTGGGGTCGGCGAAGGTCGCCGCTTTGGGCGGACTCGGGGCACTCGCCTGGGTCGCCCTAAAGGTCGGCGCCCTCTCCTACGGTGGCGGATTCGTCATCATTCCTCTGATGCAGCACGACGTGGTCTCGGTGTACCACTGGATGAGTGGCGTGCAGTTCTTAAACGTCGTCGCTCTGGGTCAGCTAACTCCGGGACCAGTCGTCTTAACGGTGGCCGCGGTGGGTTACGCCGCCCACGGTCTGGTGGGGGGACTCGTCGCCACGGTGGTGGCCTTTGGTCCCTCGCTCCTCTTCATCATCGGGGGTGCTCGCCACTTCGAGGCATTGCGACAAAATGAAACGGCACAGGCGTTTTTGGCCGGAGCGGCCCCCTGCGTTATCGGGGCTATCGGTGGTGCGGCAATCCCCCTAGGACTGCTGCTCGTCCACCTATGGCAGCTGCCAATCCTGATCCTGGGATTGCTGTGGCTCTTGTGGAAGAAGGGGGCGAGTGTCTACCCCCTGCTCGCCGCGGCACTGGTGGGCGCCCTGCTCTCGCCGCTGCTGCCCCTCTGATTAGGATCACCTGCTCGGCGGGGTAGACCAGGCCAACGTCATCGCTGACCTATGGCCGGCGTTAAGCGCTGGACCCAACAACTCGGTGGCTAGTGGCTAAGACCCAGTGCGGCCGTATAGGGCTGCGCCACCGCTCGTTGTGCCGCCGTGGGGTGCAAGCGGAGGAAGATGGCGAATTCGCGCTTAGCGAGAGCTCGATTCGTAGGTATGGACATCGCCACAATGGCGTAGTAGAGGCGCGGCGCGGGGTCCCGCGGCGCTAGATCAACGGCGGAACGCAACTGCGCAATAGCTCGCGACACGATCGCCGCGTTTCGCGCGGCACTCCCGGCCGAAAAGTCCAGCCATCCCACTTCGGTGAGAGCGGCCACGTTGGTGGGACTCAGCGTGAGGACGCGTTGGTAGGCGACGAGGGCCGCCGCGACGTTTCCCCGGGCGATGTCGCCCTCACCCTCCACCAGCAATTGTTGAATCTCTTGCTTACCGCTGAGGTTCACTCCACCGGTTTGCGACGTACCCGCCTGACGTAAGGAAACGTTGATCCACACCAGGCCCACGGCCGCCAGCGCCAGGCAACTCAGGCCCACCACCAAGAGTCGGGGGCGCCGACGCCGGGTGACTTTGGGGAGGCTAGGCGCTTCGTCGAGCGTGGCCTGAAGGGTGGCAATCGTCGCGCGCTCGCGCTGCTCCAGGGCCTCCCATTCAGCGGTCGCGAGCTCGCCTTGCGCGAGTTCGCGCTGGGCGTCACGGATAGACGCTTCGCGTAGGGCGATTTCGTCACGCAGACGTTCGGCCTTCACCGTCGCCGCCTTAGACGCCATCCCCCGAATACGAAGACGAGCACGACCAGCGTGGGTGAGAGCCAGAGCAGTACGCCCAGGCCACTGGTGCTCGGACTGAGAAGAATAGAAGGACCGTAGGCGGCCTCAATACTTGTCAAGATCTGAGCGTCGCTGTCACCAGCGTGCACCATGGTCACGATTTCGTGGCGCACGGCCAACGCCGAGGTGGCGTTGCTCTGCGCCACCGACAGGTTCTCGCAGCTTGGACACTTGACGAGACTCTCCAGGTGCCCGATACGCGCGGCCTCGGCGTTACCCGACGGTGCCGTCACGACTACCCCGATGACGACGAGCGCCAGGGCGGCGAGCCAGAAGCGAAAGGAGCGCAGGATCTTCACGCCGCCACCCTGGCGACGGCGGCGTCGAGTTGTTGCTGGCTTACGGGACCAATCAAGGTGGCGGCGACACGACCCTGGGCGTTAATGATGAAGGTGGACGGTGGTGAAGTGACCCCGTAGTGAAAGGCAATACTCCCCTGCGGGTCAACCACCGAGGGGTAGAGCGATCCGTAATAGCGAGCGAAGGCCAGGGCGGACGCGAGACTGTCGTTGAAGACCACTCCGACCAGCACCACGTGATGCTTGCGCTGCGTCCAGGCGAAGCTGCTCAAATTCGGAGCCTCCGCCTTGCAGGGCTCACACCACGATGACCAGAAGTTCACGACCACGATGTCACCGCGGTGGGCGGCCAGGGAAAAGTGACCACCCCCCAATTCAGCCCCAGCGATACTGGGCGCCTCTTTACCCAGGAGCGCGCTGGCCACGGGCGTGGCTTCGAGGGGCTGACGCGTCACGAGCAGCACCGACAGAGCCGCGACCACGAGCAGAGCAGCCAAGGCGGCGACGGTGATTGAACGCTTCACGCCGTTTCCTCCGACGTGCGACGACGCCCTAAGGAGAGTGCGCTGCCGGCCCCCACAATCAGTCCACCCACCCACAGCCACGACAGCAGTGGTTCCACGGTGACCCCCAGGACGACGGCGTTCAGGGGAATGTTCGCTTGCACCTGGGCACCCGAGGTCGAGCCCGTCCCGCCCACCGCGTCGAAAGTGACGTAGACGTCGCGCAGGATGCTCGAGTCGATGGCGGGCGTTCCCACCACTTGCGCATTGCGTCCGTTAAAGGTCGTGATAGCCGGACGTAAGGCGTGGCCGTCGACGCTCACGAGTAACTGGGTTTGGCGGTCGAGATCCGTCTTCACGTTGACGTAGCCAAAGTACGCCACGGTCTGGCCACTCACCACCGTGCGTTGACCTTTCTTTAGCGTCACCTCGCTGCGCTGAGTGTAGGAGGTGGAGACGACGACGCCAACCGCCAACACGACGACGCCGAGGTGCACGATCATGCCGGCCACCGAGGGACTGCGCCAGGCCGTAGCGAGCGTCCCGCGGCGCCTCGCGGCGACGACCACCCCGCGCAGACTTCGCAGGGCGGCGCCGGCGGCGGCGACCGCGAGGAAGATCGCGACCAGTACCGCGCCGTGGCGAACTCCCGCCAGGGCCAACCCGGCCACGGCCGAGGTGGCCACCCAGGCGATAACGCGAATGCGCGACCACAGCGTGGCCGCGTCAAAGCTGCGCCAGCTCACCAGGGGGGCCAGGGCCATCAGGGCGAGGAGGAAGATACCCGCCGGGCCCGCGACCGTGGCGAAGTAGGGCGTCCCCACGGTGACCTGCACGCCATTAATGGCTTGGTAGAGCAAAGGAAAGACCGTACCGAGCAGTACCACGAAGGCGAAGCCCACGAAGATGACGTTGTTGGCGATGAAGAGTCCCTCGCGCGACAGGGGATGGTCGATGCCCACCGCCGTGCGCAGCGCGTCACCACGCCAAGCGATCAGCCCAACACCGAGACCCACGGTGAGAAAGAAGAAGACGATTATCGCTGGACCCAGCGTGCTCGACGAGAAGGCGTGCACCGATTGCAAAACGCCACTGCGGGTGAAGAAGGTACCGAGAATGGTGAAGGCGAAGGTGGCGATGGCCAGGGACAAATTCCACACCCGAAAGAGACCGCGGCGGTCCTGAACCACGACCGAGTGAATGTAGGCCGTGGCGGTGAGCCAGGGCAGCAGCGCGGCGTTCTCGACCGGATCCCAGCCCCAGAAGCCGCCCCACCCTAAGACCTGGTAGCTCCACCAGGAACCCAAAACGATGCCGACGCTGAGTGACCCCCAGGCCAGTACCGTCCAGCGCCGCTGCTCCAGCGGCCAGCGATCGTGGACGCGGCCGGTAATGAGCATCGCCAGCGCGAAGGCGAAGGGCACCGTGAAACCGACGAAGCCAAAGTACAGCAAGGGTGGGTGCACCGCCACCAGCGGGTTGTCCTGGAGTAGGGCGTTCGGGCCCGCCCCCTGGACGACGTGGGCGGCGTTGAGGAGGAAGGGATCGGCGGGCCCCACCATGAGGAGGAGGAAGAAACTCACCACCACGAAGAGCAGCAGCGAGGCCCAGGCCACCACGGGATCACTGCTTTCGCGGCGGTAGTACTGCACGACGCCGAGACTCAGAGCCCCGAGCAGAAATGACCACAGTAAGAGGGAACCCTCGAGGGCCGACCACATGCCGGTGATGGAATAGAGCAGTGGCGTAAAGGTGGCGTTATTTTCGGCCACGTAGGCCAGCGAGAAATTGTGCGTAATCAGCGCGTACTGCATCACCGCAATAGCGAGAACCACCCCCAGCAGGGACACGCTCGCCCAGATTCGCGCCTGGGACTTTTTTCCTACGCGAATACTTCGTGCCTGCGTGACGATGCCCGCCAGGGCGCCGAGCAGTCCGAGGTAGAGCGCCGCTCGGCCCAGCCAACTAAGACTCACCGAGGGCTCCCGTTCTGGCCCTTGAAGCGGTTCGGGTGCGCCGCGATGTAGCTCGCGCTGTGCTTGACAATGATTTGATTACCGACGAAGTTGAGCGAAGCCGCGGAGACGAAGTGACCAACCACCACCACGCCAATGTTGGCCCGAAAGAGTTGTGGAGGCGTGCCGCTCACCCTAACGTTCACGTGCTGCTTGCCCGAACCGGTGAGTACGAAGGAAGCCCCCGAGTTGGTTCGGGCAATACTCCCTCGCTCGACCAGCCCTTCGAGTCGCAGGGTCTGGGTACCCAGCTGGGACTTTTGGGCCATTGCTTCGTCCACCGTCTTGAAGTAGTTGAGATTACTCAGCAGTCCTTGACTAAGGAGCAGTCCGATCGCGGCGACCAACACGACCAGCACGACCACGCTTCGAAGGTTCCCGCGGCGGCGCGTGGGCGGAGCGGCGACCGGCGAAAGATTCGTGGGGTCAATCGCGTCCACGGTGACCTCGCCACCACAGAGAGAATGCGTAGAGCAGGGGTACCCCGAAGGAGAAGGCGTAACCGGCGTAGACGTAACTCACTAGAGGCCCTCTCGTTGACGCTGTTCCAGCACGGTAGCGAGGCCAGCGTCTCGACGATGTTCGCGCTGGTTTTCGAGGCGGTAGCGCGCGCGCAAGAGCCAGAAGAAGAGAAGGGTGAAGGCTACGAAGCTCAGCAGCAAAGTCCAGAGCATGGAGCCGTGCACCGTGACTTTGCCAGAATTGCTCAAGACGGTGGCGGGCTGGTGCAGTGTCTTCCACCACTGCACCGCAAAGTGAATGATGGGTACGTTCAGGGCAATGAGAATGCCGAACACGGCACTGCGCCGCGCTCGCACCTTGGCGTCGTCGTTCGCGCGGCGTAGGGCGAGGTAGCCCAGTTCGAGAATCAGCATGATGGCCGTGGCGGTGAGTCGTGCGTCCCAGGCCCACCAGACGCCCCAGGCGGGTCGGCCCCAGAGTGATCCAGTAATCAGCGTGAGGGCAATGAAGACGATGCTGACTTCCATAGCGCAGTAGGCCACGCGGTCCATGGTCATAGTTCGCGTGCGCGGCCAAAGGTAGAGGGCACTGGCAATGGTGGTGGTGGCGAAGGAAACGTAGAGGGCGACCCAGGCGAGGGCCGGGTGCACGTAGAGGAGGCGAACGAGTTGACCCTGCACCACATCAGGTGGGGTGAGCCAAAGACCCATCACGAAGGTCACCGCCAAGCTCAGGACCGTGGCCGGTCCCAGCAGTGGGGCCAGTCGTTTCATGATTCCTCCAAAACGCCGTAGAGCAAGATACCCGCGGCGAGGTATCCCACCAGGGTCACCGTGACGATGACCCACCATTCCCACAAGCCTCCCCCGTGCAACGCGGCGCTAAAGGAGCGCTCGCCCGCCACCAGCAGTGGGGCAAAGGCCGGCAGGGCGAGCACTGGCAACAAGGTCGCCGGTCCATCGACCCCCGCGGTCAATGCGCCATAAAGCGTACCCGCACAAGCCAGCGCGCCGAGCGCGAGCAGCACGCTAGGGAGGGCGTGCACCGTGCCGACCAGCGAGGTGTGCAGTAAAACGACCGTACCCGCGAGGAGTACCAGCCCGGTCACCCAGAGCTCAATCATCAAAGCGAAACTCTTGCCGAGGAACACGCCAGCGGGATCCAGGCCCAAGGTGGCCACCGAAGCCCGGGTGCCGGGCGTGTGCTCCACCGCTTGGGAGCGTGCAACCATCAAGAGGGCGGTGAACAAGGTGACCAAATAGAAGAGACCCGGCGCGCTCGACGAGTGACCGGCCAGGCTGGGACCCAGGGCGAGCCCGGCCAGCAGGAGCGCGAGTAAGCCAAAGGGCACGACCTGCCAAAGCAGAACCCGACTGCGCAGCTCAATAGCGAGGTCCTTGCGCGCCACCAACCAGGCGACGGCGATCACGAGGGCACCACCCTTCCACCGACCAGACGGATCAGCGTGGGCGCGAGTGTCAATGAGCGCAAGGGGTCGTGGGCGCTCATCACTATGGTGGCTCCCGCCGCTTGCACGTCGGCCAACAACTGGTCGAAGAAGACGCGACCCTCGTCGTCCAAGGAGGCGTAGGGTTCGTCCAGTAACCAGAGTTCAGCGCGACGTATAAGCAACCAGGCCAGGGCGACGCGACGGCGTTGCCCAGCGCTGAGCAGCCGAGTGGTGACGTCGCCACGGGCTTCCAGCCCCACCCGCTCGAGTGCGGGGTTGATGGCCTCCAGCGGTCGTTCCAGGGCGCGGGCGGCGAAGACGAGGTTCTGGCGAACGGTGAGGTCTTGGTAGAACGACGCTTCGTGTCCGAGCCAGCCCACGCGGCGCCGCAACCAGCGCGCGTCACCACCGCTTAGATCGTGACCGAGGACGGTGGCTTCACCACTGGTCAAGGGTACGAGACCCCCCAGCAAGCGCAAGAGACTGGTCTTGCCCGCCCCGTTGGGTCCCGTCAGGAGGGTCAAGGAGCCGGGCTCGAGGTCAAGGTCCACCCCACTGAGGAGGGGGAAGTGACTTTGCACCACCACCGCGTTGCGCAGGCGAACGACCGGTGTGGACACGGTCCTAAGTGGTCAGGGCGGCGATGTCGGCGGCCACCATCATTTCGATGAGGCCGTAGAAGTCGACCTCGCAACGCCAGCCGAGTTCCTGCTGCGCCTTGGCCGCGTCGCCGATGAGGTGGTCCACCTCGGCGGGACGCAAGAAGGCGGGGTCCAAGACCACGTGGTCTTCCCAGTGCAGGCCAGCCGCGCCGAAGGCGACCTCGCAGAGTTCCCGCACCGAGTGCGAGATACCGGTGGCGATGACGTAGTCGGTGGGTTCGTCACGCTGCAGCATGAGGTACATCGCCTTCACGTAGTCCGCGGCGTAGCCCCAGTCGCGTTGCGCGTCGAGGTTGCCGAGGCGCAGCTGCGTGTCCAGACCAGCCTGGATGCGCGCCACGCCGTGGGTGACTTTGCGGGTGACGAATTCGAGGCCCCGTCGCGGGGATTCGTGGTTAAACAGGATGCCGCTGGAGGCGTGCAACTGGTAGCTCTCGCGGTAGTTCACGGTAATCCAGTGCCCGTACACCTTGGCGACGCCGTAGGGGCTACGCGGATAAAAGTCCGTCTCCTCGTTCTGCGGAACGGACTTGACCCGACCAAACATCTCCGACGAACTGGCCTGGTAGAAACGAATCGAAGGGTCCACCGTGCGAATGGCGTCGAGCATGCGCGTCACTCCTAGGGCGGTCGTTTCGCCCGTGAGCACGGGCTGCAACCACGAGGTCTGCACGAAGGACTGGGCCGCCAGGTTGTAGACCTCTTGGGGACGGCATTCGCGGAGGACATTGATCAGGGAGACCTCGTCCATGAGGTCGCCCGAAAGCAGGGTCAACTGGTCCTGAATGTGGCCAATGCGTTCGAAGTGCTGGCTGGAGGAACGGCGCACCACGCCAAAGACTTGGTAGCCCTCACTCAACAGCAGTTCAGCGAGGTAGGAGCCGTCTTGACCGGTGATGCCCGTAATCAACGCCCTCTTGGCCACTGGATTCCTTCCACGTCGGCTCCGGGGAGCACGCGCCTGATGATTCAGCCTACTATCCGAAAAAGGCGTCTTTACTAGGGTGACCAGATGGCCTCTATCGTCGTCATCAGTTTTCGCCTCGGCGGTCTCGACGGGGTTTCCATCGAATCGGCCAAGTGGATCAAGGCCCTAGGACAACTGGGGCACGAGGTCACCACCCTGGCGGGCGCCGGTCGCGCTGACCACCTTCTCCCCGAACTCGCGATGAACGCAGCGGGGTCCGTCGACCTCGCCACTCTGCGGCGTCTCCTCGACGGGGTTGACCTCGTCATTGTCGAGAACATCGCTTCCTTGCCCATTAACCGAGCTGCCCGCGACGCTCTCTACGACCTGCTGAGCGACCGAGCGGCGCTCTTTCACCACCACGACTTCTCCTGGCAGCAAGCCCACTGGTCGCATCTCCCCGCCCCCCTTGACAATCCGCGCTGGGCGCACGTGGTAATCAACCAACGCTCGGTCGAGGAACTCGCTCAACGCGGCATGAGGGCCGACCTACTGCGAAATCGATTCGACTGCTCGCCCCCCACCGGTGACCGCGCGGCAACGCGCGCCGTGATGGCAGTGGGAGAACACGGTCTCGTATTGATGCCCAGCCGAGCCATTGCCCGAAAGAACGTGGCCGGCGCGGTGACGCTCGCGCGCGACCTCGGGGCGAGCCTGTGGTTACTCGGTCCAGCCGAAGTCGGCTACGAAACCGAACTCGATCTTCTCATCGCCGACAGTGGGGTTCGCGTTTTGCGGGGACTTCCACCCACGCTAAGCATCCACGACGCCTACGCCGCCAGCGACTGCGTGGTCGTTCCCTCCACCTGGGAGGGTTTCGGCAATCCCGTGCTGGAGTCGGTCACCCACCGTCGACCACTCGCCCTCAATCACTACCCCGTGGCCCAGGAACTTCTGGATTTTGGTTTCGTTTTTTACGAGCTCAGTGACCTCGCGGGTCTGCGCGCCGCGATGGCGGTCGCCAACGAAGAGGAACGTGCGCACAACCTGGCTATCGCCCGTCAACACTTCAATATCGACGACCTGCCGGCGGAACTCGAGGCGCTCCTCACCCGTCACTTTGGCTGGGCGAAGCGTTAAAGTTAGCCAGTGCCCTTACCCGACGACCGACCTTTGCACGTAGAACGTCGCCAGTTATTTTTGGACGTCGCCAAGCGCGTCTTCGCCACGAACGGTTACCAGTCGACGACGATGGACGACATCGCTCGTGAGGCGGGCTTCACTAAGCCCATCTTGTATCAGTACTTCGAGTCCAAGGGACTTCTCTACCACGAGATCGTAAGCACGACGGGGGCGGTGCTCATTCGCGATTTGCGCATCGCGGTCGAAACACACGACCTGCCTCGGGAGAAGATCGCTTCAGCCTTCAGGGTCTACTTCGACATGCTGATAAACGACACCGAGGCTTTTCGTATTCTCTTCATGCACGCCCACGACGGTGAGACCTCGGCGGAGATTCGCAGAATAGAAAACAATTTCGTCTCCTTCCTCGTTCCCTACATTGATTCGACGATGGGGGTGGGTCCCCGTCGCCAGATGGCGGCCGGCATCGTCGGTATGGCCGAGGGCGCCGCGATCTACTGGCTCATCCAACAAGAACGCCGCAACTGGCCCTCGCCCGAGCCGGACGCCGCGCAACGACTGGCCGAAAACAGCGCCACCTTGGCCTGGGGTGGGCTGCGAGCGCTGCAGCGCGACTAGCTAGGAAATCTTCACGCCGCTGATGGCGCGAGCGATAATCAGCCGCTGGATTTCGCTGGTTCCCTCAAAGATGGTGTAAATCTTCGAGTCCCGGTGCCAACGTTCAACGGGATAGTCACGGGTGTAGCCGTAACCGCCGAGGATTTGAATCGCCTCTTCGGTGACCTTCACGGCGGTCTCGCTGGCGTGGAGCTTGGACATCGAACCTTCGCCGTTGCTGAAGGGCATTCGTTGGGCCCCCATCCAAGCGGCGTGCCAGACCAAGAGGCGCGAGGCCTCAATCTGCGTACGCATATCGGCCAACTTGAAGGCAATCGCCTGGTTCTCAATGATTGGTCGGCCGAACTGCTGGCGCTCCTTGGCGTAATCGAGCGCGTACTCGTACGCGGCGCGGGCGATGCCGAGGGCTTGCGCCCCCACCGAGGGACGAGTCACCTCGAAGGTAGCCATCGCGGCCTGGCCCGAGGTGCGGGTGCCCTCACGCGCCCGAGCGAGGCGCTCGTCAAGTTTGTCTTTGCCCCCCAGGAGGAAGCGCCCCGGAATGCGGCAATTCTCCAAGACGACTTCGGCGGTGTGACTCGCGCGAATGCCCATCTTGAGAAACTTCTGGCCCATACGAATACCGGGCGTGCCCTCGGGAATGACGAAGGAGGCCTGTCCTCGGCCACCCAGTGCTGGATCAACCGATGCCACCACGACGTGCACCGCGGCAATCCCGCCGTTGGTGATCCACGTTTTGGTGCCGTTGAGTACCCACTCATCATTGGCTTCGTCGTAGACGGCGCGGGTGCGCAAGGACGAAACGTCCGAACCGGCGTCGGGCTCGCTCACGCAAAAGGCGGAGAGCTTCGGGTCGTCGGGGGTTCCGAAGCAGATGGGGATCCACTCCATCTGCTGTTCGGGCGTGCCGTTGGCCATGATGCCGGCGACCCCCAAGGTGGAGCCCACGATGTTCATCGCCAGTCCCGCGTCACCCCAGGCCAACTCCTCGCAGGCCAGGACCAGGGTCAGTCCGCTGGGATCGGCGAAAGCGTTGGCGAAGAAGTCCAGGCTGTAGATGCCGGCCGCCGCCGCCGTGCGGATGAAGTCCCAGGGCGTTTCTTCGCGCTGGTCCCACTCAGCCGCGATAGGGCGCATTTCGTTCACCGCGAAACTGTGCAGCCAGTCACGAATCGTCTGCTGGTCTTCGTTGAGCGCCATTGAGAAGTCGGTCATTGCGTTAATCCTTCGTGCTGGGGTAGCACCATAGTGCCGCGAAAAACAAAGAACCGCCGCCCGAGGGCGGCGGTTCTTCACTGATTCGGATGAATGGTTAGTTCAGGACGACGCGCTTCGCGAGCGGGCCACGGTCACCGGGCTCGACGTCGAATTCTACGGTCTGACCCTCGACGAGCGTCTTGCGACCCTCTCCTTGGATCTCCGAGTAGTGAACAAAGACGTCTGGCTGGCCATCAACAGCGATGAAACCCCAGCCCTTCTCGTCATTGAACCACTTAACGGTTCCTACAGCCACAGGGGCCTCCTTGTTTCTTTGAAAATGGTTTTACCCAACTCCGGAGGGAACCACAACGGCAACCTCAGGGATAACCATAGGCGTTATTGCCAAAATTGACAAATTAATTTCAGGGACGGCGAATTGTGGTCCCCGAAGACGAATCCTCAACGACCCAGCCCAGCGTCAGCAACTCGTCGCGAACTCGGTCAGCTTCGGCCCAGTTCTTGTCACTGCGTGCCTGATCACGGGCTATAACCAGTGCCGCGGCCGCGGCATCGATGTCGTCACTGGCACCATCCAAAACCAGTCCCATGGCGGCGAAGAGCACCGCTATGGCCTCCGCCACTGCTCGAGCCTCGGACTCTTCGCCGCTGTCGGCGAGGGCGTTCGCTCTCGAGAGCGCCTCAAAGAGCTCGGCCACCGCGAGTGGGGCGTTCAGGTCATCGTCGAGGGCCAGGGACACGCTCGTGGCGAGTTCCAGGGCCGCTCCCGAGAAGGAATGGTCGGCCTGGGTGACGAAGCTGTCGCCCGCCAGGGCCGGGAGATCAAAACGCCGAGCCAGGGCGTCGAGTCGAGCCAGTCCGCGCTCGGCGTCGGCAATGGTCGTGGGAGATACTTCGATTGGCGAGCGGTAATGCGAACGCAAGACGAGCAAGCGATAGGCCCGGGCGTCGGTGCGCTCGAGCATGTCGGTGAGTGAGGTGAAGTTTCCCAGCGACTTGCTCATTTTCTGCTCACCCACCATGACCCACCCGTTGTGGCCCCAGTGCTGAGCGAAGGGTCGTCCCCAGGCCACCGCCTGGGCTCGCTCGTTCTCGTGGTGGGGGAACTTGAGATCAAAGCCACCACAGTGCAGGTCGAAACCGTCCCCTAAGAGTCCCAGAGACATCACGACACACTCGGTGTGCCAACCGGGCCGGCCGTCGCCGAAGGCCGCGGGCCAAAAGGGCTCGTTGACCTTGTTGAACTTCCAGAGGGCAAAATCGAGGGGACTGCGCTTTTCGTCATTCGCCTCGACGCGGGCTCCGGCGCGCAAGGAATCGAGGGGCTGGCCCGCCAGGAGACCATAGTCCGCAACGCGGCTGACGTCGAAGTAGATCCCGTCACTGGTGGGGTACGCCACGCCGCGCTCGAGGAAGCTGCTAATTAAGGCGACCATCTCGTCCACGTAGGCGGTGGCGTGGGGAACGTCGTCGGGCCGGGCGACGCCAATGGCGCTCATGGCCCGCCACCACGCATCCTCGTAGGTGGCGCAGACCTCGGCCTCGGGGACGCCGTCGCGTTGGGCTCGGGCAATGATGTTGTCGTCAATGTCGGTGATATTCGAAACGAAACGAACCTGAAGGCCGCGGTAGACGAACCAGCGTCGGGCCACGTCCCAGACCAGCGTGAACCGGCCGTGGCCTAAGTGCGGCAAATCGTAGACGGTGGGGCCGCACACGTACATGGTCAACCGGCCCTCTTCGCGCTGGCGTAGCGCACGGACCTCCCCGTGAACGGTGTCAAAGAGTCGAAGCACCCCTCCAAACTAGAACAAGGTCGAAGGGACCTCGACACCGCTGCCTCTAAACTGCCTATCTATGACCGACACCGCCCCACGCGCCATCCCCGATAAGCCAACGGTTGACGGCCTCGAGGCCGCCTGGATCGATCGCTGGGACGCTGAAGGCGTCTACACCTTCGACCGCACGGCCACCCGGGACCAGGTCTTCTCTATCGACACCCCGCCGCCAACGGTCTCGGGCTCGCTGCACATTGGTCACGTCTTTAGCTACACCCACGCCGACGTGATTGCCCGCTACCAGCGCATGGCGGGTAAGCAGGTCTTCTACCCCATGGGCTGGGACGACAACGGCCTGCCCACCGAGCGTCGCGTCGAGAACTACTTTGGCGTGCGTTGCGATCCCTCTCTCCCCTACGACCCCAACTTCGTCGCCCCCGAAAAGGCCGCGGAGCAGAAGATGTCGATTTCGCGCAAGAACTTCGTTGAACTCTGTCACCAGTTGACCGCCGCCGACGAGGAAGTGTTCAAGGACCTTTGGCGTCACCTGGGCGTCTCTATTGACTGGTCGCTCGAATACTCCACGATTTCGGCCCACGCCCAGGCCGTCTCCCAGCGGGCCTTCCTCGAGATGATGGTTCGCGGTGAGGTCTATTCGCAGGTTGCGCCCACGCTCTGGGACGTGGACTTTCGCACTGCCGTTTCCCAGGCCGAACTCGAGGACCGCGAACGCCCCGGTAACTATCACCGTGTTTCCTTCACGCTGGGCGACGGCTCGGGCACGATAGAGATCGAGACCACGCGCCCCGAGCTCCTGCCTTCGTGCGTGGCCCTGGTCGCTCACCCCGACGACCCGCGCTACCAGCCCTACTTCGGAAGCACGGTGGTCACTCCGCTGTTTACGGTCGAGGTTCCCGTGCTGGCGCACGAACTCGCCGACCCCGAAAAGGGTTCGGGTATTGCGATGATTTGCACCTTCGGTGACACCACTGACGTCCTGTGGTGGCGCGAGCTCTCCCTGCCCACCCGAGCGCTCATTGGTCGCGACGGCCGTTTCTTGCCCGCCGACTTTGGGGCGGCCGACTGGCCCTGTCGCGACGTCGACGCCGCCCGCGCCGTTTACGCCGAACTCGAGGGCAGGACCGTCAACCAGGTACGCGCCGCGGTGGTCGAAGCCCTCACGAAATCGGGCGAACTCATTGGCGAACTGCGCCCCATCACCCACCCCGTCAAGTTCTACGAAAAGGGCGAGCGCCCCCTCGAAATCGTGACGTCGCGTCAGTGGTTCGTACGCACCCTGGCGCACCGCGACGAGCTCCTGGCCCGCGGCGAAGAACTCACCTGGCACCCCGACTTCATGAAGCACCGTTTCAAGTCCTGGGTGGAAGGACTGAACGTCGACTGGAACATTTCGCGCCAGCGTTTCTTTGGCGTGCCCTTCCCCGCGTGGTACCCCATCAACGCCCACGGGGAGATTGATTTTGATCAGCCCCTCGTGCCCCGCATTGACCAGTTGCCCATCGACCCCTCGTCCGATGTTCCCGCCGGTTACGAAGAGAAGCAGCGCAACCAACCCGGTGGTTTCACCGGTGACCCCGACGTTATGGACACTTGGGCCACGTCTTCGCTCACGCCGCAAATCGCCGGCCACTGGGGCAGCGACTTGTTCGAGCGCGTCTTTCCTATGGACTTGCGCCCCCAGGCCCACGAGATTATTCGCACCTGGCTCTTTTCGACGGTGGTGCGTTCACACTTCCAACACCACTCCCTACCCTTCACCAACGCCCTCATTTCGGGCTGGGTCCTCGACCCCGACCGCAAGAAAATGAGTAAGTCCGTTGGCAACGTGGTCACGCCCATGCCGCTGCTCGAATTGCACGGGGCGGACGCCCTTCGGTACTGGGCGGCCTCGGGTCGTCCGGGAACCGACACCGCCATTGACGAAGCGCAGATGAAGAACGGCCGACGTCTCGCCATCAAGATGCTGAACGCGTCGAAGTTCGTCCTCGGACGGCTGGAAGAGCGCAGCCCCACCACGGCTGATGACGTCACCGAGCCCATCGACCGCGATCTCCTGGCCCATTTGGCCCAGGTCATCGAAGAATGCAGCGCGGCCTTTCGCCACTACGACTACGCCCGCGCCCTCGAACGCAGCGAGTCGTTCTTCTGGTCCTTTTGCGACAACTACGTCGAACTGGCCAAGGCGCGCGCCTACCGCGACGACTCCGATCCCGCCAGTCGTTCGGCGCGCGCCACGCTGACGCTGACCTTGTCGGCTTTGCAGCGCCTCCTCGCTCCCATTTTGCCCTTCGTCACCGAAGAAGTGTGGCGTTGGTGGCACGATGAGTCGGTGCACCAGGCGCCCTGGCCCACCTTGCTCGAACTGGGCACGGCCCCACTTTCCTCGGGGGTCTACCCGGCGGTCAACGAGGTGCTCGAAGCAATTCGGCGCGAGAAGAGTACCGCCAAGGTTTCCCAGCGCAAGGAAGTGAGTGAGTTGTTGATCCGTGCGCCCGGTGAGTTCCTCGAACTCGTGCAGGTTGGGGAGCCCGACCTGGTGGACGCCGGCGCCCTCATTGCGATCATCCTTGAAGAAGCGGCCGAGCTTTCGGTGGTCGTGACCCTGGCACCCGACCCGGCCTAGGCCTTCGTCGTCACGACCGCACACCCGCTGGCGCTAACGGCGTAGAAGGCGTGTTGCCCGAAGGCCCGAGCGACTGCTCGCGCAAGGTCAATACCCACCTCAAAGAAGGCCCAGCCGTGTTCACTTGGCCAGTGGCCACTGGGGTCACGGTTCACCGAGGGCAGGGTGTTCCACTGCCGGGCGGCAATGAGTTCGGCGAGGGCGGCCCGGCGCGCCTCGTTGGACTCCGTCGTCTGCGAGTAGGGGTTGTCCGGGGTCACGACATAAAAATTTCCTCGCTGACGAGCGAGCGAACTGGCCTGTAGCCATTGGTCGGGCGCTACCTCAACCAGGACCTCAACGGGAGGTGACTGGTAGAGCGCGAGGAGATCGGGACGCAGCGGCGCTTCGACTTGGGCCACGGCGTCGGCGAAGAGCAGGGCCGCGTGGGTCGTGGCACTCGTGCGAATGGAGCCCGCCAAGTCGAAGGAGTGCTGGGCGAGGGGCAATTCGACGTACCAAATGGGAGCGAGGGCTCGTTCGCGAAATCGATCGACGAATCCCTGCGCCACCCCCACGTCAACCAGTACGTCGTGGGTGCCGTGCACGACGAGAAAGGGTGGCGCGTCCACCCCAATCTGCTCGATGGGCGAACTCGCCCGGAAGACCTCGGGTTCGTCGGCGAAGTGGCGCTGGAACACCTTGGGCTCGAGCAGGGCCCGCAGACCGGCTCCCTTGCCGTACCAAAAGTGCTCGTCGCCAGTCATCTCTAAGACGCCGTACAGCGAGATGCACCCGCGCAACGACCAGTTCGGCACCCCCCTCAGATCGCTCGGGCACCATCGCTCGGGCGCCAGGGCTACCAGGGCGGCCAGTTGACCACCGGCCGAACCGCCGGCGACGATGATGCGGTCGGGGTCGCCTCCGTGGAGGGCGACGTTTTTCTTAACCCAGCCCAGGGCGCGAACGGCGTCCTCAGCCGCGGCGGGCCAGGGATACTCGGGGGCCAGCCGGTAGTCCGCGTTGATCACAATCCAGCCCTGAGCGACAAATTCGTGCAAGAGGACGGGACCGGGGTGGCGCTTGGAGCCCGACGTCCACGAACCACCGTGGAAGTGCAAAATCACCGGAGCCTTGGCCGGAGTGGTCGTCGTTCGCCAGAGATCGAGGCGCTGGTGAGCGTGTGGACCGTACGCGAGGTCGCGCAGCACGGTCCACGACGCGGGCGCCCGAACGGCACCCGAAGCCGTTCGCCACCAGCGCAGGTAGCGCGGACGGTAGACGTCATCGCTCGTGCTCGTGAAGGCGAGCGACACGGCCGAACGCGCTCGTAGGTGTGAAGCGATGAGTACCACGTTGCTCACGATGACGAAACTGGGCAGTAGGACATCGCCCCAGCGCAACCACGGCGTTCGGGGCCAGCCCACGATGACGAGAAGGCCAAGGAGGATCAGCTGGAGCGCGAGAATGGGAACGGGCAGCTCCCCCACCAACCAGCCCAGCACGAAGGGATAACGCCCACTGGGCCACCAGCGCGCGGGGCGCAGAGCGGTCACCGCACTGATCGCGAAGAAGGCCGCAACGATCAGGACGAGAAAAGCCATGGCTCCATTCTGACGGGTGCCGCCACGCCCGTGCCCGTACAATCACTTGGTGACCCTTCCCGCTTCACTGGCCGCCCTGCGTGGCAGCGTCGGGGTGTGGACCAACGCGCACGAACTCGAACTCCCCGTCGCCAAAGGCGGGGTCGCGTCGGTGATAGAGGAGTTGGGTTACCGCGCCCTCTGGTTCCCCGAAGCCTGGGCTCGAGAGTCCTTCACCTCCGCGGGCTTATTACTGGGAGCAAGCTCGCGACTCACCATCGCGACCGGGATTACCAACATCTGGGGTCGCGATGCCGTCGCCTCGGTGAACGCGGCCCGAACCCTGAACGCCGCTTACCACGATCGTTTCGTACTGGGGCTAGGGGTGAGTCACCAGCCCCTGGTTGAACGTTTGCGCGGACAGGTCTACGAGACGCCGCTCGAGACCATGCGCGAGTACCTCGAGGCCATGGACCGGGCGCCGATGCACGCCCCCGGAAAGGGGCAGGTCTACGCACGCGTCATCGCTGCCCTCGGTCCCAAGATGCTGGCCCTCGGGGCCGCCCTCGCCGATGGGGTGCACACCTACCTCGTCGACGCTGAACACACCGCCACGGCTCGAGCGCTGGTGGGCGACAAGTTCATCGGGGTGGAGCAAGCCGTCGTTCTCGGCGGGGACCGCGACGAGTTTCTGCGCCGTGCGCACCAGCACCTCGACTTTTACACCGGACTCGAGAACTACCGGGCCAACTGGCGTCGCATGGGTTTTGGACCCGATGATTTCGTGCGCGGTGGTTCCGATCGCCTCTGTGACGCCATGGTCGTCCACGGGGACGAGGCCGTCGTGCTCGACGCCATCAGCGCGCACCAAGCCGCGGGCGCCGACCACGTCTGCCTGCAGGTCTTGGGCCCCGACGCCGGCGCCGCCCCGATCGAGGAGTGGCGACGCATCGCGGTCGCGCTGGCGTACTCGGCGTAGGTCACGAAGAGGGCGGGTCGATGATGACCACGTCGGGTTCGAAACGACTGCCCCCACCACGAAGAACGCGAACGAGTAGGGCGACACCCCCCACGACGACGAACTCCATCAAGCCAATGATGATCCAGCCGGCCGTAATGAGCACGAGGCCGATGACGGCGCCCTTGAAGAAGCCGTGACGAACCATCGCCGCTATCCATAAGGGCAACCACGCCACGCCCCAGCTCAACAGTGGTGCGACGAAGGCCGTCGCAGCACGGCGGTTCCAACCCAGGTAGGCGCCGTAGAGAATCGAGGCGACGAGCCCCAGGGTCTCGCCCTTGTGCAGATCGCTCCCGTGCAGCTCCCACAGGCTTAGTGACACGGCCATCGCCAGCGTCCACAATGCGCTGGCGGCGCGCACGCTGTGCGTTCGGCTACGCACTTGGTACACAAAGTCCATATACGCACGGTACACCGAGACGAGGCGGCGTGGTCACCCCTAAGGTTGGGGCGTGAAAAAAGGCATACTTGCGCTCATCGGATCGGGAGAGACTGGCCCGGGCATGACCAAAGTTCACCGACGCCTCCTCAATAGTCTCAGCGAAACGCGCGCCGTTAACGTCAACACCCCTTACGGTTTTCAAGAAAACGTCGACCAGATGACGGCGAAAGTACAGCAGTACTTCGATACCTCGCTGCAACTGCCTCTTCGCGACCTGGACCTACGCTCCCTCGAGGGAGCCAGCCCTGAAGCACAACGCGCCTTCAGCGCCGCCGTTGCCAACGCGACCTACGTCTTCGCTGGTCCGGGGTCCCCTTCCTACGCCTTGGCCCAGTGGGGACCACTGCCCTTTCGTGACAATCTCGCCCAGGTACTCGCCCAGGGCGGCGTCGTCTGCTTCAGTTCGGCGGCGGCGCTCACCCTGGGAGCCTTCACCCCGCCCATCTACGAAATTTATAAGGCGGGCAGCGCGCCCACCTGGCTGGCGGGGCTCAATCTCACGTCGCTGCTTGGACTGAACTGCGTGGTCCTGCCCCACTACAACAACGCGGAGGGTGGCACGTACGACACCTCGCGCTGTTACCTCGGTGAGCGTCGTCTGCGCTTGCTCGAAGCCGAGTTGCCCGACGGTGTCGGTATTTTTGGCATCGACGAACGCAGCGCGGCCCTCATCGACCTCGAAACTCGTGAGGTCAGCGTCCTGGGTAAGGGTGAGGTGCACTGGCGCCTCGCGGGTACGGTCGAGCACTTTGCGGCCGGCACCACATTCTCCCTAGACGACCTCGGGGCCACGGCCGTGGCGCTCGACGACATCGAGGTCGACGACGCACCCGAAGAGTCAGCGCTGGACGCCGTGAACCTGCTCGCTCTGCGCGCCCGTGATGAGGCGCTGGTCGCGGCCCTCGATCACGCACGCGCGAACGCCCGGGCGAAGGGTCTCTACGACATCGCTGATCAAATTCGCGATGCCCTCACCGCCTTCGGCGTCACCGTGCGAGACGGCGCGAGCGCCTAGGAGGCAATCGCGCAACGATTGGGGCCGGCTTCCATTTCGGCCGCCGTTTCGTCGGCGACTTCGATACCGGCGTTGATGCGAACAATGCGCTGGTAGTTCGGTGGTCGGTCCTTGACGTTGGCCACCGCCCAAGCAACGAAGTCATCTTGCGACAGCGCGAGGGCCGGCAAGTTCCGGCGCAATTCACCCAGGGTCCGCGTGACCAAGCTGCCGGCGACGACGTCAACCACGGTCCCGTAGTGCGCGGGAAAAACCAGGGTCTCGTCCGCTAAGGGCAGGATGCGCTCGTGCAAACTGCGGTAGAGGTTCTCGGCAAATTCCGCCGCTTGGTCGGCCAAGTCGGGACGACCCACGCTCTCGAGGAAGAGTGTGTCGCCGGTGAAGACGCAGACCTCACCTAACTGGTACATGGTGGAACCTTCGGTGTGGCCGGGAACACTCACCGCCGACACCGTGAGGCCAACGTCGTCGGTGAGGGGAATGTAGCGACCGTCAACCAAGGGCTCGAACTCGAAGTCGAAGGGATCACTGGGGCTCAGCAGGAGGGCGGCCCCGGTCGCGCGCGCCAGGTCGCGCGCGCCCGAAATGTGGTCCGCGTGCAGGTGCGTGTCGAGCACGTGGGTAATGTTCCACCCGTGCTGGGTCGCCACCCGCTGGTACTGCTCGATGTCGCGGGACGGATCAATGGCAATAGCGTTTGATCCCGCACCGATCACGTAGGAGAGACAGCCCTTACCCCGACGGCGCAGTTGGATGACCGTGGCCCCGGCGAAGTCTCCCTCGACCCGGTCGTACGTCGAGGCCCATGATCCCATACCGCCAACGAGCACCTCACTCGCGCGTTCGTCGCTGGCGAGTATCTCGGCCCCGCGCTGGGCGCGAGCCCCCTTGGCGCAAATGACGACCACTCGAGCGTCTCGGGGAACGTCGTCGAGACGCTGGGGCAGTTCACCCAGGGGAATGTTAACGACGCCAGGAATGGCCCACTCCGCCACCTCGTCGGGTTCGCGAACGTCGAGAAGAAAGAGGCGCTCGTCGTGGTCGAGAATACCCACCAGTTCATCGGTCGAAAGAGCTGTGATCAGCGAAGCAGTAGTCATGATTGGAAGTCTAGGAGTAGTTTGGAAGACGATGGCGTCTCGAGCCGCCCCCGACGAAAGGCCCCCAATGGTTGCGTTAAACGAAGCAGTGTCCCTCATTAGCGATGGCGCTCTTCTCGTCGACGTCCGTGAGGACGACGAGTTTTCCAATGGGCGCAGTGCCGACGCCGTCCACATTCGCCTCTCCGAGCTCCCCGACCGCCTCGACGAGCTTCCCCGCGATCGACAAATTGTCTGCACCTGCCGCTCGGGTGGCCGTTCGGGGCGAGCCACCGAATTCCTGCTGGCGCAGGGTTTTGATGTCGTCAATCTCGAAGGTGGCATGCTCGCGTGGCAAGAAGCGGGAATCCCCATGGTGGCCGACGCTGGCGAGCCCTTCGTTGAGTAGTTCCTCGCGTCCGGGTCCGCTCAGCGCCATTACCCTCGCGGTACGTGAGGGTAGATTGCGCGCCGTTGACGTCATCGAGTGCTCGATTGCGGCCCTCGAGTCAACCCGTGATCATCTGAACCCCTTTCTCGAGGAAGACTTCGAAGGGGCGAGGACGGCGGCGGAGGCGCTGGACGGCGGCGATGACCGAAATGGCCCCCTCGCTGGAGCTCCGCTGCTTATCAAGGACCTCGAGGATTGGCGTGGTCACCCCACGGGCAAGGGATCTCGAACAACGTCGCGCGAAGCGGCGCGTGCCACCGGCGCGACGCCGAGTAAGTTGATCGCCGCGGGGGCCATACCCCTGGCCAAGGCCACCCTGCCCGAGTTCGCCATCGAAGGATTCACCGCCAATCTGGCCACCGGGGTTACGCGCAACCCCTGGAACAGTGACTACTCCCCCGGTGGATCCAGCGGCGGATCCGCTGCCGCACTGGCCGCCGGTGCGGTGGCCATTGCAACCGCCACCGACGGTGGAGGGTCCATTCGCATTCCGGCGTCATTCTGTGGTCTCGTTGGCTTGAAGCCCACCAACGGGATCGTGGGCCAGTGGCCCGCGGCTGACTGGATTGATTACTCCACCGACGGGCCCTTCGCCACCTCCGCCGACGACTTGCGACTGCTCTATTCGCTCATGCGCGGAGCGGTGGACGGTGACCCCCGTGTTCCCAGTGAGGCCATGCTCGACGCCATGACCACCCGGCGAGCCACCCGACTCATCGCCGCCGAACGTACCTCGCCCCTGGGCCCGCTGCCGGAGGCGCTGCGCGTCGCTTTTACTGACGCCGTGGGCACCTTCGCCCAGCTCTACGAACTCGAAGTTGAATGGATGCAGCCCGTAGCGTTTTTCCCCACGGGCGATCCCGACCTCGATTGGTTCACCGTTACCGCGGCCGAGCACGTCGCGGCGCTGGGTCGAGCCTTCGTCGAGAACAACATGGACGCATTCCACCGCGCCACGCAGGAATACTTGACCGCGGGCTTAGCGGTGCCTATTGACGACTACTTGGCGGCGCGCCGGCGGCGCTTCGAGTACGTGCGGCGCATGGACGAGATACTGGGCCAAGACGCATTGCTCCTCACCCCAACGGTGGCCAGTGCCGGGTGGCTCGCTGACGGGCGCATGGACTTGCACAGCGAGGTACACGGACTCGCGCCCGCGGTCTTCTCCACCGCGATGCAGAACGTCACTGGTAATCCGGCCCTCTCGCTTCCCGCGGGAATGCTGCCCACCGGTCTGCCCTTCGGCCTGCAAGTAACGGCGGCCCACTTCGCCGACCAGCAACTGCTCGACGTCGCCGATGACTGGCAGGACGCGCAGCCCTGGGCGCGCTGCGCACCCGGCTATACGCCCTTGGATGAACAATTAGGCCTCTAAGCCGTCGCCTTACTTCTTTGGTTCAAGAAGTCCGCCCTTGGCGGTCTTCTTGGCATTCTTGTCATTGCGCTTTTCCTTCAATGACTTGCCCGCCTTCTTCTCGTTGCGTTGATTCGGTGACTTTTCGCCCACGGCGACTCCTTCGTTCCTGAGATCCCGGAGTGGGTCTCACTAGCCACTGGTAGTTGGCCACTCGAGCGACGCGCCGGGGCACGAATCACGAATGCTTTCTAGAAGGGATACCTCGACCTTATCTCTCCCACCGTGGTGTCACACCCGCGCGCCACACTGGAGAGGTCATGAAGTTCGTATCACACTTGTATTACAACTGTGATACACTAACGACATGACGAAACAATCCCCATCCCAGCATTTTCTGGTTAGTTCCAGAGAAGGAAAAGCCAAAACGAATCAACTCATCAGTATCCGCCTGCCCCAGGAGCTCATCGAGCGCCTGGCGCTGGTTGGCAATGACGAAAGTCTTTCGATGAGCGACACGATTCGCTTAGTTCTGGAGCGGGGGCTCCGTGCATCATCTAAAAAGAAGGGTAGTTAAGCATGACCACAGCAATCCCACACATTTATTTCCTCCTCGACCGTTCCGGGTCGATGGAGTCCATGGCCTCGGACGTGATCGGGGGCTTCAACAGCTTCATCAAGGAGCAAGCGCTCGACGGTGGCGACGCGCTCTTGACCCTGGTGCAGTTCGACGGCGGGGACATCCACGAGGTGGTGACCGCCGCCACGCCCATCCACGAGGTGGCGCCGCTCACCAGTACGAGCTTCGTCCCTCGGGGCAACACGCCCTTGTTTGACGCCATGGGTCGGCTCATCACCGACGCGACCATTCGCGCCGAGGAGACGGACAAGGAAGAGGTCATCATGTTCGTGACCTTTACCGACGGCGAGGAAAACGCCAGCCGTGAATACAGTCACAGCCAGATCTTCGACTTGGTGAAGAACCGCGAGGCTAAGGGTTGGACCTTCGTCTACCTCGGTGCCAACCAGGACTCCTACGCCTCGGGCCGCACCATGGGATACGGTGCAGACCAGGTGCAGGACTTCGAGGCGTCGAGCGACGGCGCCGCGCTGGCCTTCAGTTCACTGAGCAAGGGCATGATCCGCGAACGCGGAAAGATTCGGGCGAAGCAGCAGCGCGACGTTTCCACCTTCTTCGAAGGCGACAAGGAAGCCGAAGCTGCGCTTCGCGCCAAGCCCTAGTTCGAGGACTCGTCGGCGCTCGTTGGCGCGAATACCGCCGAGAGCCCTTGGGCAATATTCAGCAGTTTGTTGAGGTCCCCCCGGACTTTGATGCGGCCCTCGCGCAAGGCGGTGGCGCTACTTAGTTGCCCACCGCTCAGTGCGAGGGCGTCGTCGTACTTGAGGGTGAGGATGGTTTCGGCGGCCAAGTGGTCACCGGCGTGCAGGGTAGTGCTGGCACTGGACACACTCAGCGTGAGCGCGTGTGCGCCCGTCGATGGCGCACCAAGGAGTTCAAAGACGACGTGCAGCGCTTGCTCCGGGGCACCCTCGAGCGGAGCAGTCTGCTCGAGTCGCTGCCCAGCCTCGGCGAACCACTCCGGCGAGAGGAAGGTGGCCACGCTTAGGGCGCGGGTTGAACGGCCGCGTCCGCTGCCTTGGTCTTGGTCTTGCGGCGAATCTTGCGACCCAGCCACGCCACCGGGTCGTAGTGGGCGTCCACGACGCGCTCCTTCAGGGGAATGATGGCGTTGTCGGTGATCTTGATGTGCTCGGGGCAGACTTCCGTGCAGCACTTGGTGATATTGCAATAGCCCAAACCAGCCTCTTCGCGAATGAAGTCGCGTCGGTCGTTGGTGTCGAGCGGGTGCATCTCGAGCTCGGCGTAGCGGATGAAGAAACGTGGACCGGCGTAGTTCGTCTTGTTCTCTTCGTGGTCACGAATCACGTGGCAGACGTCCTGGCACATGAAGCACTCGATGCACTTACGGAACTCCTGCCCGCGCTCCACGTCCTCTTGGAACATGCGGTAGCCCTCTTCGGGCATGGGTGGAGGCAACAGGGCCGGCACCTTCTCCGCCATCCGGTAGTTGAAGGAGACGTCCGTGACGAGGTCGCGGATAATGGGGAAGGTCTTCATCGGAGTCACCGTCACCGGGCCCTCGGGAAGCTGGTCCATTCGAGTCATGCACAGCAGGCGGGGCTTGCCATTGATCTCGGCGGCGCAACTGCCGCACTTGCCGGCCTTACAGTTCCAGCGGCAGGCGAGGTCCGGCGCCTCGGTGGCTTGAATACGGTGAATGAGGTCGAGCACGACTTCACCCTCGTTCTGTTCGGTGACGTACTCCTCAAAGTCACCACCACTCGCGTCGCCGCGCCACACGCGTAAAGTCACGTCAGTCATTAGTGGGCCTCCTCGAGCAGGGCCTTGAGTTCAGCCGGAATGGGCAGCAGTGGCGAGCGTTCGGTGAAGATGGGGCTATCCCAGTTCCCCCCGTCACTGCGGTGGGCCAGGTTAAAGGTCGCGAAAGTGGGATCGGCGTTGGGGTAGTCCTCGCGGGTGTGGCCCCCGCGCGACTCTTGGCGCAGGGTGGCGCCGCGGGTCACGCACTGACAGACCGCCAGCATGGCCGGTAGGTCGGTGGCCAGGTTCCAACCGGGGTTGTAGGCACGGCCACCCTTGACCTTGATCTTCTTCAGGCGGTCGCTGAAGGCGTCGAGCGCGGCCGCGGCCTCGAGAAGCTCGGACTCCGTGCGAATGATGCCGACGTTGGCCTGCATCATTTCCTGTAGGTCCCGCTGGATGTCGTAGGGGTTCTCACCCTCCTCAGCGTCGAAGGGGGCCAGGGCCTCGGCCACGGCGGCCTCCACCTCGGCCATGTTCATTTCGCGCGCCACGGCCCCAGCCTGGACGTAGGCCACGGCACCGAGACCGGCTCGACGACCAAAGACGATGAGGTCCGAGAGTGAATTGCCGCCGAGGCGGTTCGCCCCGTGCATGCCACCGGTGACTTCGCCCGCGGCGAAGAGACCGGGCACCGCAGTTTCGGCGCTTTCGGCGTCGACCTGAACACCACCCATGATGTAGTGGTTGGTCGGCCCGATCTCCATCGGCTCCTTGGTGATATCTACCCCGGCCAGTTCCATGAACTGGTGGTACATGGAGGGCAGACGGCGGCGAATAAATTCAGGCGAACGCCGTGAGGCAATGTCGAGGTAGACGCCCCCGTGGGGTGAGCCTCTCCCGGCCTTCACTTCGGCATTGATGGCGCGGGCTACTTCGTCGCGCGGGAGCAGTTCCGGCGGACGACGACCCGCGGTGTGGTCGTCATACCACTTGTCGGCCTCTTCTTCCGTCTCGGCGGTTTCGGCGCGGAACATGTCCGCGACGTAGTTAAACATGAAGCGCTTGCCTTCCGAGTTGCGCAACACCCCTCCGTCACCGCGTACTCCTTCGGTGACCAGCAATCCGCGAACCGACAGGGGCCAGACCATGCCGGTGGGGTGGAACTGGATGCACTCCATGTCGATGAGCTTGGCGCCCGCCCACAGCGCCATGGCGTGACCGTCGCCGGTGCCCTCCCAGGAGTTCGACGTGAACTTCCAGGATTTTCCGGATCCGCCGGTGGCCAAAATGACGGCCTTGGCACTGAAGGTCACGAACTCACCGGTGGCTCGCCAGTAGGCCACGCATCCGGCGATGCGACCCTCGAGATCGTGCACCAGCTTTAGAACCTTGCACTCCATAAAGACGTCAGTCCCCATAGAGACGACCTTCTGCTGCAGGGTACGAATGAGTTCCAGACCGGTACGGTCCCCTACGTGCGCGAGACGGGCGTAGCGGTGGCCGCCGAAGTCTCGTTGCTGAATCTTGCCATCCTTGGTGCGGTCAAACAGGGCACCCCACTGCTCGAGCTCGAGCACGCGCTGGGGTGCTTCCTTGGCGTGGAGTTCGGCCATGCGGTAATTGTTCAGGTACTTTCCACCGCGCATCGTGTCGCGAAAGTGGACCTTCCAGTTGTCCTCGGGGTAGACGTTACCCATGGCGGCGGCCATGCCACCCTCGGCCATGACGGTGTGGGCCTTTCCGAGCAGGGACTTGGTGATGAGCGCCACGCTCAGCCCCTGCTGCTTGGCTTCAACGGCCGCGCGAAGACCGGCGCCACCAGCGCCGATGATGACAACGTCGTACTCGTGGTGTTCGTAGGTCACGGTCATTCCTTAAAAGAGTCGCAGGTCAGTGATGGCACCGGACGCGACCAGTCGAACGTAGACGTCGGTGAGGGCGACAAAGATCAGCGAGGCCCAAGCGAAATTCATGTGTCGAGCGTTGAGCGGCGTCACGAGCTTCCAGAGACGGTAGCGAATGGGGGCGGCCTTGAAGCTCTTGACCTGACCACCACAGAGGTGGCGGCAGGCGTGGCAGGACAGTGAGTAGAGCCAGAGCAAGGTGGCGTTAAGAGTGAGGACCAGCGTGCCGACGGTCACGCCCCAGCCAATGCCGGGCTGGTGGAAGGCTCTGATGGCGTCGTAGGTCAAGAGGGCGTTGAACACCAGACCGGCGTAGAAAAAGTAGCGGTGCGCGTTTTGCATTATGAGCGGAAAGCGCGTCTCACCCGAGTAAGTGGCGTGCTTGTCCGAAACGGCACAGGCTGGCGGCGACCACCAAAAAGCGCGGTAGTAACTGCGGCGATAGTAGTAACAGGTGAGACGAAAACCCAGGGGGAAGATCAAGATCAGCAGCGCCGGCGAGAGGGGCCAACCCTGCAGGAAGAAACCAGCTCGAGATCCGGCCGCGCAACTACTGGCCAAGCAGGGTGAGTAGAAGGGACTGATGAGGTCGCGGCCCAGGGCGGCGCCGGCGTAGTAATTGTGGGGGTTAAAGGCTGACCAGGTGGAGTAGATAACGAAGGCCGTCAGAATGGAGACCGTCACGACCGGCTGCAGCCACCAGCGATCAGTGCGCAGGGTGGGGACATCGGGTCCACCCCGTGTCCCGCCCAGGACCACTTGGGTGGCACGTTCCGTCGTCGACACACTGACTCCTCTGTAGGTAGTAACTGTCGAGGGCTAGCCCCAACATTTCTTGCTCATTCTACTTAGTACCACCTCGACGCCCTCACGGCCGGCGAGTACATCTTTTACGCACGAGTCCCCTTAGTGGGTACCACCACGGCGGCCTTCCGACGTGCCACCAATGAGCGCCCAGAACGCCAGACCGACTCCGGGCACGAGCAACCAAATACCAAAGACCAGGGCCAGCACCACGAAGAAAGCAGCCATGCCGAGGACGAAGGGAAAAATGGATGAGCCGGGGAAGGTGCCGACGACACCAGCCCCTTCGGCCTGGGTGGCGTTGGGGTTATCTTCGGCGCGCGGCTTCATGCGACGACTCCACCAGTAGTAGTAGCTACCCGGCAAGAAGCACAGGAGCATGCCGGCAAACATCATCACCCCGCCAGCGTTCTCGAGGCTCCAGTTCCAGTAGACCGCGCACATCACTCCAAAGAAGAGCCCGAGGCCGAGCAGGAATTTCGCTTCGGTTTTCACGAGACGCTCGCTTCGTCGTGCGCCCCGTGACCCACTGATCGGTGCTCGGGGTGGTTG
The DNA here is from genome assembly GCA_903828785.1 of uncultured Actinomycetes bacterium. Taxonomy (GTDB): domain Bacteria; phylum Actinomycetota; class Acidimicrobiia; order Acidimicrobiales; family RAAP-2; genus RAAP-2. The sequence continues at coordinate 32,863 of CAIKNP010000022.1, forward strand.
AAGTCCCAGGTGGGTCGTTCGGAACGAATCTGGGGCAGTCGGTAGAAGTTGTGGTGGGGCGGCGGCGACGTGGTGAACCACTCGAGCGTCTGGGCGTCCCAGTGGTTGTCACCGGCGGGATAGCGCTTCCACGAGTAGCCAACGTTGGCGACGAAGAAGATCGTCGATATCCCGATCAAGAGCGCGCCCAGCGTCGAGAGCTCGTTCAAGTGCTGCCACTGCTGGTGCAGCGGATAGACGGCCACGCGGCGCGGCATACCCCACAGACCGAGCAGGTACTGCGGGAAGGTGAATACCTGGGTACCAATGAAGAGGAACCAGAACTGCCACTTACCGAGTCGTTAGTTGAGTAAGTAACCGGTGATCTTCGGTCCCCAGTAGTAGAGGCCACCCATGGCGCCAAAGACCAAGGCCATGACGACGGAGTGGAAGTGGGCCACTACGAAATACGTGTCGTGCGTGAAGAAGTCCAGCGGCGGGCTGGCCAGGTAAATACCCGTAAGGCCACCAATCAAGAAGGTGAAGAGGAAGCCCATGGACATCAACATCGCCGTCGAGAACCAGACCTGTCCACGCCACATCGTGCCTATCCAGTTGAACATTTTGATGCCGGTAGGCACCGCGATAAGCAAACTCATAATTGAGAAGAAGGGCAGCAGAACCACGCCCGTGGTGAACATGTGGTGGGCCCACACGCCCAGGGAAAGCGCCCCAATGGTCATGGTGGCGAAAATCATTCCCTTGTAACCAAAGACTGGCTTCTTCGAGAAGACGGCGATTATTTCGGTGACCATGCCGAAGAAGGGCAGGGCGAGAATATAGACCTCGGGATGACCCCAGAACCAGAAAATGTGTTGCCAGAGCACTGGCACCCCACCACCGCTGTTACTAAAAATATGAGTACCGAAGTGACGGTCGGCGTAGAGCATGATGAGGCCGGCCGTGAGGACGGGGAAGGCCAAAAGGATCAAAATCGCGGTCACCAGCATGTTCCAGGTGAATATCGGCATGCGGAACATCGTCATGCCCGGTGCCCGCAAATAGAAAATGGTAGCGACGAGATTCACGCCGGTAAAGATGGCCGAGAATCCGGTGAGCAGCAAACCACCAATCCAGAGGTCGGCGCCAGCGCCGGGGGTGTTGAGCGAGTTCGACAAGGGCGCGTAGGCCACCCAACCGAAGTTGGCTGCGCCCCCGGTGGTGAAGAAGCCCATCAACATGGTGATCGCCCCGGTGAGGTAGAGCCAGTACGAAAGCGCGTTCAAACGGGGAAAGGCCATGTCCGGGGCCCCGATCTGAATCGGGACCAAGATGTTGGCCAGCGCACCGAAAGCGAAGGGACCGGCGAAGAGATAAATCATCACCGAGCCGTGCATCGTGAAGAGCTCGTTGTACTGCGCCAGGGACACCAGGTTGTTATTCGGCGAGACCAGTTGCAATCGAATGATTTCGGCGAAGAGTCCGCCGATGACGAAGAGAATCACGGCGGTAACCGTGTAGGAAAGACCGATGATCTTGTGGTCAGTCGTCGTCAACCACTTGACAATGCCCGACGGTCCGTGGTGCTCTTCGTGACTTTGGTCGTGGTGAAGGTGGACCTCGTTGGAGACAGCGGCCGCTGGTTCGAGCAGATCGGTCATTATTTACCGTCCAAACTTGGTGTTAGCGGGCTTGGTGGAAACACCCGTGGCGAGTTCTTGCTGCAGGGCCGTTGCCGCGGCTTGCGCCTTGAGCTCATCGGCAGGATTATTGAAACTGTTCAACCACGTTTGGTACTGCGCAGGGGTGACGACCTTGACCTGAAACACCATGAGGGAGTGATAAAGACCGCACAACTGCGTGCACTGACCAAGGAAGGTCCCCGTGTTTTGGGCGAGAAAAGTGAACTGGTTCGTCACGCCGGGCTGGGCGTAGCGCGAGAAGTTGAAATCGTGCACGTAAAAGCCGTGCATCACGTCGGTCGAAGTCAAATTGACGTGCACGTTGGCCCCGGCGGGAATGACCATCTCGGGTGACTGTGTGGTTTGGCCGTAGACGAAAGCATTGTGTCCGGGGTAGAGAAATTCCCATCCCCACTGGAAGGCGTTCACGTCAACGACCACATTGCTCGAAGGGTTCGCGACTTCCTTGTTCTCGACGACCAGGGTGGCCGCGAAGAGCCCGATCACGATCAAAATTGGCACCACGGTATAGGTCACCTCGAGGGGAATGTGGTACTGCGTCTGCACTGGAATCTCGTCACCACGGCGGCGGTCTCGAATAATGCTCCAGAGCATGAGAACCACCACCAACCCGCCAACAATCACGGCCCCGATGGAGAAACCCTGCCAGAGATGGAAGACCGATTTCGAACTGGTGGTGTCGCCGGGGTTGGCCCCGAAGCCCGGCACGGTGCAACCCGACAGTACGAGGGCCGCCAGAGGAAGGGCCAGCGCGCGACGCACTCGGGCACGACGCCCTGGGCGACGTTCCGGTGACCCTGTTGGGCTCGGGGCAGAATTCGGCACGGCTCTAACCTTACTCACGGCCGAATCGCAATGACCCGAGAATTGTTGGCTGGGCGACGATAGTCCTTATCCCCGAGAGCAATAGTTTCACCGTCCTCGTCACCAGCCTCTCCGTGGACTACTGGTCGGTCTGGTCGTCAGGGTTCTTCGGGTCAGCCTTCATCGACTTTTCGAATTCCTTTTTGGCGGTACCCAGGTTGCGGGCCAGTCGGGGCCCGGCAAAAGCGAGCACCAAGAGCACCACGATGACAATGATGAGGTCCGGACCGAAGAATTCTGCAAGCACCATTAGGGCTCCTTTGCTTTGATCCAATTCTACTCTCGACGAAGGGTGAAGCAGACTGATTAGCATTACCAGCCATGGCCGCAGTACCTCGATCGACTTGGCGAGACGCCCTCAGTGTTTCACTAACCGTCGGGCTTTACGGCGCGGCCTTCGGCGCCGCGAGCGTGGCCGCCGGGTTTTCAGTCTGGCAAACCTGCTTACTCTCGCTCTTAACCTTCACCGGCGCTAGCCAGTTCGCCGCCGTCGGAGTGGTGGCGGCGGGAGGTGGGGCACTCACCGCGGTGGCGACGGCCGGCCTGCTCAGTTCTCGCAACGCCCTCTACGGTTTGCAAATGACTCCCCATCTTGGTGTCAAGGGCTGGCGGCGAGCGCTCGCGGCGCAGTGGACCATCGACGAATCAACCAACGTAGGTCTCGCCCAACTTCCCCTCGGCCCCGACGCCGTGCGCGCCGGCTTTTGGCTTACCGGAGCTGGGGTGTACTTCTTCTGGAATGTTTTCACCCTGGCGGGGGCGCTCGGGGCAAAATCGATCGGTAATCCCGCGGCCTGGGGTCTTGACGCCGCCGTGCCGGCCGCCTTCTTGGGATTGCTTTGGCCGCGGCTACGCGATCGCTTTACGCAGTTGGTGGCCCTGGCGGCGATGGCCTTCTCCTTGCTGGCGACCCCCGTCCTGCCCTCCGGGACCGCCATTATCGCCACCGTCATCGTCGCGATTTTTGCTGGTTGGCGGGATCGATCGTGACGGCCACCTGGTACGTGGTCGTGGGCACGAGCGTGCTGTGTTTTCTCATCAAGTACGTCGGTCACGTGGTACCCGCCCATTGGCTCTCCCGGCCCCGGGTTCAGCGCATCAACGCGTACGTGCCCGTCGTGCTGCTCGGCGCGCTGGTGGCGGTGCAGACCGCGGCGAGCAAAACCCACCTCGCGGTGGACCACCGCCTCGTTGGCATCCTGGTCGCCGCGGCAGCCCTTAAGTTGCGCGCGCCCTTTCCCGTCGTGGTTTTTCTCGCAGCCCTCGCCTCAGCGCTGGCCTACCACTTGTCCTAGTCGCCTAGCGGCCTTGCCACTTCGCAGCTCGCTTCTCCGCAAAAGCCAGGGCACCCTCGAGCGCGTCGGCGCTGGCCGCTACGGCCTCGAATGAGGCGTTGTTGCGCACCCATCCTTCGGCCTCGCTCATATCCATGGTGTCGCGCAAAATGGCCTTCGAGAGGCGCACCGCCAATGGCGCATTCGCCGCGATACGCTCGGCAAGCGCCATCGTGGCGGCCATGACCTGCTCACCAGCAACGACCGCGTTCACGAGCCCCAGTTCGTAGGCACGCGCGGCCGTGATGGGTTCACCGGTGAGCGCCATCTGAGTGGCGATGGCGCGAGGAATGCGACGAGGCAAACGCAGCAAGCCACCGGCGCCGGCGAAGAGACCACGTTGGACCTCGGGAATGCCAAAGAGCGCGTGTTCGGCGGCCACGACGAGGTCGCAACTTAAGACCACTTCGAATCCCCCAGCGAAGGCCGAGCCATTCGCGGCGCACAAAAGCGGCTTCGCGAAACTGCGCTCGGTGATGCCGGCAAAACCATTCGGGGTAAAGGGTGCTTCACCCCTCGCGAAGGCTTTGAGATCCATACCAGCCGAGAAGGCCTTCTCCTCCGCGCCGGTGAGCACGACGACCCAGACCTCGTCGTCGTTTTCGGCGTCAGTCAGGGCGGCGTCAAGGGCTTGGGCCATGGCCAAATTGATGGCGTTACGGGCTTCGGGCCTATTTAAGGTGATGGTCAAAATGTGGTCTTGCCTTTGCAGCAGTACTTCGTCAGCCATAGTCAACCTTTCCCTTCCCAAACTAGCGGAGCGCTCGGGGCGTGGGAAACTATACGAGTGACCGATTTCTCCGCCTACCACGCCACGGTGAACGCCTACGCCACCGAAGGCGGCCTCGACGGTCGGGACCAACCCGCTACCTGTTACAACGCCTCGATCGCCCTCGGTGACGAGGTCGCGCCGGGTAACGCTTTGGGGCTGTGGGAGCGCTACGAGTCACTGGTTGACGCCGCCGCGGGCTTCGGTATTCGCGCCCTGCGCTTCGACCTCTCCTGGGCTCGACTGGAAGCAAGCGAGGGAGTGCCCGACCATTCAGCCTGGGAACGCTACCGCCAACTGATCACCTACGCGAAGTCCCAGGGTCTGACCGTGGGCGTCCACGCCTGTGACGGCGCATGGCCCGCCTGGCTGGGCATGGAACCTTGGCTGTGGCCCTGGACGACCTCGATCACCCTTCAACACCTCGCTCGGGTCGCGGAGTACTTATCGGCGGCTGACAGCCTCGACTTTTTCCCCGATCGCACACGACTGCGGCAAGGCTTCATTGACGCCAGTGGGCCACCGTGGCGCCGAGGAGCCCACAGCGATGCGCAGTTCAGTGAAGAAACCCTGCTGTCGATCCGAGCGACCGCTCTCGAGCGAGCTCTCCTACGACCAGTCGTCGGGGAGCTGCGTACCCGGCCCCTGCTTGACGGTGTTGGACCCTTGCGACAATCCGCGGCGCTGCTCGCCCCCGCCGGCGACACCTGGGTTCTCGTTTAGAGGCGTTCGCGCCGCCGCCGACGTACGAAGTAGATGACGGCCGCTATCACGAAGAGGCTCAGCAGACCGGAACCGAAGTAGCCCGCGTAGCGCTCAATTCGACCTATCTGCTTACCGCCGAAGTACCCCAGCAGGGTAAAGCCAATACCCCACAGCAATCCGCCCGTAGCGTTCGCCAAGAGAAATCGGCGGTACTCGAGCCGACTCAGTCCCGCCAAACCCGGCATGACGGCCCGCAAAAACGAGGTAAAACGACCGAGAAAAACGTAGAGGGCGCCTCGACGCTGCAATCCAGCGCGGGCCCTTTCGATTTCGTCGAGATGACGTTTAAAAATTCTCAGAGCGAGTAGTCGATCCCCGTATTCGCGCCCCACGATGTAACCAACGCTGTCACCCACGATCGCCGCCGCAACAACCAGCAGGACGAGGACCAGAATATTTACGGAACCCTGACTGGCAATCACCCCAGCCACGATGACGGTCGTTTCCCCGGGCAGAACAAAACCCACGAAGAGGGCCGCCTCGCCAAAAACTAAGAAGGCCACCACGACGTAGACCAGTGTCGGGGGCAGTCGGTGCAGTTCTCCGACCAAATAACTAATTGCGGACGCTTCAAGCATCCTCCTATCTTGCCACCCCCGAGGGTCGAAGTAATTTTTAGGTTCTGCTTAGGGGTCAGCCCTCTTGGTTCTTTAGACTGAGCAACTATGGCGCGATCCGCAACTCCCTGGCTTCCCGAACTTCCCAAACTCAACCTGAAGGCTCCGGTGCGAGCTACTTCCCTCAGCGAATGGGCCCTGCTCCCCCTGCGGCTCTTTCTGGGAGTTACCTTCACCTTCGCTTCGCTGCAGAAGTTGGCCAACCCTAATTTTTTCAACGCTGCTTCACCCGCGTCCATTCAAAATCAGCTCAAGGGCGCAGCGCAGTTCAGTCCCATCCACGCGCTGCTGCACCCCATGCTCCCCTACGCCGGCACCATCGGCATGGTCATCGCCTACGCCGAGTTGGCGATTGGACTGGGCGCCTTGCTGGGTCTGTACTCGCGCATCGCCGCGCTGGGCGGCGCGGTACTGTCCTTCTCGCTCTTTCTCACGGTGAGTTTTCACGCCTCGCCCTACTACACGGGTGCGGACATCGTCTTCTTCTTCGCTTGGCTGCCCTTCATCGTGGCCGGCAGCGGTTCCCAGCTCTCCCTCGACGGCTATCTCGCTCGTTACGCGCGAGCCAAGAAGGGAATAGCCGCGAGCGATCTCGTCGCCATTCCCTTCGCCCAGGTACAGCTGGTCTGCGGAAAATTCAAGCAAAATACATGCTCGGCGCTCTCGGGGGCCGCTTGCCGCAGTGACGTTTGCCCCGTACTTCTCGGATCCCAGGCCCCCATTGCCACTGCGGTGGACCTCGACATGGTGAAGCGTCGCCAGGTTGTTCTGGGTGGCGTCACCGCGGCCGCCGTTGCCACCACCGCGGTCATTTTGGGTTCAACCACGGCCGGCCTCGGGAAGTTAATCGGAGGGGCGAAGAGTCCCAGTGCCGGTAACAATCTGGGCGGCGCTACGGGTGCCACGGGCGCTACTGGCTCGGGCACGCTCGTGGGCTCTGCCGCGAAGGTGCCCGTTGGACACGCCGCCACCGTCCAACTGCCTGGGTCGGGTGATCCCGGAATCGTGATTCACGTGAAGGAAGGTGAGTGGCTGTGTTACGACACCGTATGCCCGCACTTGGGCTGCACCGTGGGTTGGACTCCCGGTTCGGCGGTCCTCGTCTGCCCTTGTCACGGTTCGATGTTTGACGTGGCCAGTGGCGGCGTCATCGGTGGTCCGGCATCTCACGGTCTCCGCTCCCTCACCGTTAAGGACGTTGGCGGTAATCTCTACATACAATGACCGACGCCCCTCGCCGAATCCTCGTTGTTGAAGACGACGAGGACCTCGCCCACGCAATTGCTCAATTGCTGAACAGTCAGTGGACGCCGGCTTCGTGGTGGACCAGCGTCACGACGGAATCGCGGGATTCGAAGCGGCTCGCGATGGCGACTACCAGATGATCATTCTCGACATCATGTTGCCCAAGCGCAACGGCTTCTCCGTCTGCCTCGATCTGCGTCAAGCCGGCGTTGAAACCCCCCTGTTGTTTCTCACCGCCAAAGATGGCGAATTGGACGAATTCGAGGGTTTGGACGTGGGTGGGGATGACTTCTTGCGCAAGCCCTTCGAGCGTTCGGTGTTGCTCGCTCGCACGCAGGCCCTGTTGCGTCGCCACGAGCGCGGGCGGCCGCGTCCAGTAACTCTGGGACCAGTGGTGGTTGACGTGGCCAGTCGCGTCGTGAGCAAAAACGGAGTGGCCGTAGCCCTAACGCCTCGGGAGTACCGCCTCTTGGAATTTCTCATCGCGCGGATTAACCAACCAGTGGCCAAGAGCGAGATTCTCGAGACGGTGTGGGGCGGCAGTTTTGATGGTGACCCAACATTGTTGAGGTCTACGTCGGCTACCTGCGGCGCAAGCTCGATAGGGCCGGGGCGCCGTCACTCATAACGACGCTTCGCGGCATCGGGTACACCATCAGTTCCTTATGAAACGTCTGTCCATTCGGGTTCGTTTCACCCTGTGGCGATCCGTCATCATCGCCCTCGTCTTACCGGTGGTCGGTATTTCCTTTTCCCATTACGACCAGCGAATTCTCGAAGCGAACAGCCGCTCCGAGATCGCCCAGGCCATGGTGCGCGCCCAAGCCACTTTTAACCAGATTTACTACCCGTCCATGGCCACACATTACGTCCCGAGGCTCACTGACGCCGAATTCCAAATCACGTCCTACAACGGTGACCGCGTGTACATGGCGAGTTCAGTGTTGACCAATCAGCCAGCGCTCGCGCGGGTGCGCGTTTCCCATACTTCTTCGAGTGGACTAGTCCCCGTACTCCAGCGACGCCACGCAACCCGTTTTATTGACGTACGCCTCCACCTCGGCGTGGCCATCCCCCTCACTAAGCCCGGCTGCGTCGGCGACGGCTGCACCGCGGTGGAATTTGGTTGGTACTTCGGTTCGGCCGCCAGCCAATCGCTGGCCGTAACGCAGCGAATACTCATCACTTCCTTCCTGGTCTTATGGCTGCTTGGTACCTTGCTCATTTGGCTCGGCGTGGGAGCAGCCTTGGCGCCCATCGAAGCCATTCGCCGACGTGTTTCGTCTATTACGGCGGGTGATTTATCTGAACGCGTCGAAGTCTCCGAGGGAAATGACGAGTTCTCTCGACTCGCAGTAACGGTAAACGACATGCTCGGGCGACTCGAGGAATCGGCCAAGCGTCAGCAGGAGTTCGTCTCGAACGCCAGCCACGAACTGCGTAGTCCCCTCTCCACCCTGCTCGCGACGGTGGACCTCGCCGCCGCGAACAGCGAGAAAGCCGACTGACCCGCCGTCACCGCCACGGTTCAGCGTGAAGGGCGCCGGCTGGACCGACTAATTGAGGACCTCTTCTGGCTCGCGCGCAGTAGCGAAAAGCAGATTCCGACCTCGAAGGAGGAGGTCGATATCGACGATTTCCTCTACGAGGAAGCCGCCCGAGTTCGCGGTATGACCAGCCTCGTGGTCGACACCTCAGGTACCAATCCCACCCGCGTCTGGGGAGACCCCGCCCTCCTGCGTCGAGCCATACGCAACATTGTCGACAACGCCATGCGCTACGCCACCACGGGGCTCGCGTTTTCGAGTCATTTCGAGGGCGGTAGTTGCGTCATAAACATTCACGACGACGGCGTAGGCGTTGACGCCAAGGCGGCCGAACGCTACTTTGAACGCTTCGTGCGCGAAGACGTTTCGCGGGCTCGTCATTCGGGTGGCACGGGACTGGGGCTGGCCATCGTGGCCGACATCATGTCGCGCCACGGCGGCAGTGCGCACTTCATCCCCACCGAGTCCGGCACCACCGTAGAGTTACGCTTGCGGCGCTACTAAGTAGACCTCAAGTTCCAGCAGAAATTCCTTGACGGCGATTCCCCCACCGTAACCGCCGAGACCATTGCTGGCCACGACGCGATGGCAAGGAATGAAAATGGGCCAGGGATTGGCGTGGTTCGCGTTGCCTACCGCCCGAGCGGCGAAGGGGCGACCCACCGATCGCGCGACTTGCGCGTAGGTCGCCACTGCTCCGTAGGGGATGTCGGCCAGGACGGCCCAGCACTCTCGTTGGAACGATGTCGCTTTCTCCGTGATGAGGGCGAGATCGAATGCTCGCCTGGTCTTGGCGAAGTACTCCTCCAGCTGGCGCTGCGCATCCTTGACCACCCTGGAGGCCCGAGGGGTGTTTGGCCCCGTTCGCTCGTGGGGCATGTACACCCGCGTGACGCCTTCGTCGTTGCCCTCAATAGCCCAAGGTCCCACGGGCGAGCGCACGATACGTAATGACGAAGGCACGACTCCAGTTCTAGTGCACAACTGCACAAGTTGCCAGCACGGAGCTTTAGAGAGTTTTTAGGAAGACGAACGCCCTCCCGCGCCCGTAGCACCCCTCCGTACTGCTAGAACAGGTGGATGAAAATAGCGTTGTATAGAGAATCACGTCCGGGCGAGACCCGTGTCGCGTTGACGCCCGATGCGGTGAAGACCCTTACTCGAGACGGCTGGTCCGTCGAGGTTGAGCGCGGCGCCGGCGAACTCGCTCACTTTACCGACGGAGCCTTCACCGAAGCCGGTGCCACCATCGTTGAGCACGCCGCTGGGGACGTTAACCTCCGCGTCAACGCTCCCACCCTGGATGAAGTCGCCCGCTTGCCCGAGGGCTCATTGCATCTTTCCTTTCTTTCGCCGCTGCTCGCCAGTGACGTCGTGGAGGCAATGAACCAACGATCGATCACCATTTGTTCCTTCGACCTACTGCCGCGCATTTCGCGCGCGCAGTACATGGACGCCCTGTCGTCACAGGCCACCGTGTCCGGGTACCGAGCGGCCCTGGCCGGAGCGAGTCACTTCGACCGCTTCTTTCCCCTCCTGACCACCGCCGCGGGTACCATTCGACCCGCCAAAGTCCTGGTCATGGGAGTGGGTGTCGCCGGTCTCCAGGCTATTGCCACCTCCAAGCGCCTCGGGGCCAAGGTTCGCGCCTACGACGTGCGATCAGCGGCTAAGGAAGAGGCGGAGTCCGCCGGCGCCGTCTTCGTGAAACTGGCCGTTACCGCCGACGCGGCCGGTGGTTACGCCCGCGAGCTCACCGAGGAAGAGCGCCAGCAGCAGCAGGCCGCCCTGCTTTCCGAAGTCGCCAACGCCGACGTCGTCATCACGACCGCCGCCGTTCCCGGCCGCAAAGCCCCCATTCTCCTCACCCAGGCCATGGTGGAGGCGATGGGCGAAGGTTCACTGGTCATTGATATGGCCGCCGACGGTGGCGGTAACTGCGAACTAACCCGGGCCGGCGAAACCGTGGTGCACCAGGGAGTCCGCGTCGTTGGCCTCACCAACCCCCCCGCGGAGATGGGCGCGTCGGCCAGTTTCATGTACGCCAATAACGTGTTGAAGTTGCTGGGCCTCTTTGGCGCCAAGGGTGAATTGCAACCCGACTGGAACGACGAAGTCGTTCGTGGTGTCACCGTCGCCCGCCAGGGGCAGGTCAACCACGCCCCCACCGCCGAAAAACTTGGCGTCGCCCACGTGGCGATCGTCGCCGAAATGAAGGAAGAGAACTAATGGGTAACACCCTCTTGCAGTACGCCACCGTCTTGATGCTGAGCATCTTCGTCGGTATTGAAATCATCGCCAAGGTCCCCAGTATCTTGCACACCCCCCTGATGAGTGGCTCGAACGCCATTCACGGGGTCATTCTGGTTGGCGCCATGTTGGTGCTGGGTTCAGCGACCACCAACCTCGAAGAGATTCTCGGCTTTCTGGCCGTCATTTTGGCGACCTTGAACGTCGTGGGTGGCTTCGTTGTTACTGACCGCATGCTCGAAATGTTCCGTGGCAAGGCGAAGCCGGCCGCGGCGAAGGACGAGGTGGCCTCGTGAGTCGTGGCACTCTTATCGACCTGCTGTACCTCGTCGCGGCGACGACCTTCATTATCGCCTTAAAGGGCCTCGGATCTCCCAAGCGTGCGCGACAAGGCAACCTCGTTGCGGCCCTGGGCATGGTGATCGCCGTGGTCGCCACTTTCTTCAAGCAGATTGATGGTCACGGCTTGCACCACGTTGGTTTGATCCTGCTGGCGATGGCTATTGGCGTCATCGTCGCGGTACCAGCGGCCCGCATGGTTCAAATGACGGCCATGCCGCAACTAGTGGCCATCTTCAACGGTGTGGGTGGTGGTGCGGCTGCCCTGGTATCAATCACCGAGTTCAACCACATTCACTCCAGTCACCCGGCAACCTACATCACCCTCGAAGTACTTCTCGGTGTCCTGATTGGTACGGTCTCCTTCTCGGGATCGGCCATCGCTTACGCGAAACTCCAAGAGTTGATGACTGGTCGTCCCGTCACCTACCCCGGCCAGCAAGTCATCAACGCCGTCTTGGGCGTCGGTGGCCTCGCGCTGATTGTGATCATTCTGGTCACCGGGACGACGACGCTGCTCTGGGTTCTTCTGGCTCTGTCCTTCGTTCTGGGCATTGCCTTCGTGCTCCCCATCGGTGGGGCTGACGTACCCGTTCTGATTTCCCTCCTCAACTCCTTCACCGGTTTAGCGGTAGCGGCGTCGGGCTTCACGCTCGGGTCGAACTTGCTCATCGTTGCCGGTACCCTGGTCGGCGCCTCGGGTATCTTGCTCACGCGCCTCATGAGCAAGGCCATGGGCCGCTCCCTGGCCAACGTCTTGTTCTCGGCCTTTGGTTCCGCGACCACCGGCGGCGGCGCCAGCGGGGCGGACCAGCGTCCGGTGCGCTCAGGCAGCCCCGAAGATGCCGGTATCTTGATGAGCTTCGCCTCGCGCGTCGCGATCATCCCCGGCTACGGTCTGGCCGTGGCCCAAGCGCAGCACGTGTTGCGTGAGTTGGGTGAAGAGCTCGAGTCCAAGGGTATTGAAGTCTTCTACGCGATTCACCCGGTCGCCGGTCGTATGCCCGGTCACATGAACGTCCTGCTCGCGGAAGCCAGCGTCCCCTACGAACAGCTGAAGGAACTCGACGAGGCGAACTCCGAGATGCAAACCGCCGACGTGGCGCTCGTGGTGGGTGCTAACGACACCGTGAACCCGGCCGCCAGTGACGACAAGACCTCCCCCATCTACGGCATGCCCATCATCCACGCCGACCTGGCCGAGAACGTCATCTTCCTAAAGCGTTCCATGCGTCCCGGCTTCGCGGGCATCGAAAACGAGTTGCTCTACAACCCCAAGACGACCCTCGTTTTTGGCGACGCCAAGGACACCCTGACCAAACTGGTCGCGGCCGTCAAAGCCAACTAGTTCTTAAGCGGTAAGCACGTTGAGCAGAGCGATCTGCTCGTCGCTGAGGTCCCGCACGGCCGCGACGTTGGCGCGGACCTGATCGGCGCTGGACGCTCCCGCGATAACGGACGCTACCTCGTCGTGGGCGAGCAACCAGGAGAAGGCCAGCGACAAGATGGGGATTTCAATTTCGTCGGCGTGATTGAGTAAGTCACCGGTGCGACCCATCAAGACGTCGTTGGTCCAGTGCGCCACGCGCTCGGGCGGCATCAGGGAAAGGCGCGTCCCCTCCGGAATGGGCTGACCGGGCTGCACCTTGCCCGTCAGCAAGCCGTTCGCCAAGGGGTAGTAGGGCAAGAAGGCCACGTCGTTCTCGCGACAGAAGGCCAACACCCCATCGGTCTCGTGCTGACGGTAGAGCAGCGAGTACTGGCACTGGGTCGAGACGAAGCGCGGGCCACTGCCGGCCGCGTCACGAGCCTCCACGAGCATCTCGGCGGTGAGATTAGAGCAACCAATTTCGCGCACCTTGCCCTCGGCCACGAGTTCTTGCATCGCGCCCAGGGTGTCGGCCAAGGGCGTCACCGGGTCGGGGAAGTGGAATTGGTAGAGGTCGATGTAGTCGGTGCCCAGTCGCGACAGAGACTGTTCGCAGGCCCACTTGACGTACTCGGGGGTGGCCTGCGAACCCGACTGGTCGTACTTCACCCCAAACTTGGTGGCGATGATGGCTTCGTCTCGACGGGCCCCGAGGGCTCGTCCGAGCAGAACCTCGGATTCCAGATTCCCGTAGATGTCGGCGGTGTCGAAGAAGTTGACCCCGGCCTCGAGGGCCCCCTGCACCACCGCGGTGGTGCCCGCTTGATCAAGGCGAGCCCCAAAGTTGTTGCACCCCACTCCCACCTCGGAGACCATCAGTGATCCAATGGAGCGTCGTTGCATAGCTTTTCCTTACTCGTGACCCCTAGGGGTGGTGTCGATAGTGACCTCATCAAATACTAAGGTTGAGAGCATGAAGGTAAGCGTCAACTTCGACCTCTGTTCCTCCAATGGTGTCTGCATGAGCATCGCCCCCGACGTCTTTGAGGTGCGCGACGACGGCTACCTCTACGTCCTCAACGAACAGCCGGGCAGCGACCGGGCCGAAGCCGTTCGAGAGGCCGCCGCGAGCTGTCCCAACGGCGCCATTTCCATCGAGGAGTAGGAATGGTCGGACCCCGCGTCCGATTTGCGCCCTCGCCCACGGGATACTTCCACGTCGGCTCAGCGCGATCGGCCCTTTTCAATTGGTTCGTGGCTCGTCAGTCCCCCGACGGCTTTTTCATCTTGCGTATCGAAGACACCGACGCGGACCGTAATCGCGAAGAGTGGGTTGACGGCATCGTCAGCGCCATGACCTGGCTGGGCCTCGACCTCGACGCCGGCCCCTTTCGCCAAAGTGACAACTTCCCCGCTCACGTCGCCGCCACCGAAGCCCTGCTCGCGCACGGATACCTCTACTACTGCGACTGCACGGGTGACCAGGTCACCGAGCGTAAGGGTGAAAACAAGACGCCCGGCTACGACGGCTTCTGTCGCGACCGTGGTCTGGCCCGCAGCGAACGCACCGCACTGCGCTTCGCCACCCCGCGAGAGGGTCTCACCGTGGTCCCTGATCTCATTCGCGGTCAGGTCGAATTTCAAAACGCGCTCATTGATGACTTCGTAGTGGCCAAGTCCTCCGGCGTGGTCCTCTACGCCTTGGCGAACGTGACCGACGACCGTAATGACCGCATCACCCACGTCATTCGCGGCGAAGAGCACCTACCCAATGCGCCCAAGCAGATGCTGCTCTGGTCCGCCCTCAATGACGTAAGCAAGCAAGAGGTTCCTCTCCCCCTCTACGCCCACCTTCCGCTGCTGGTCAACGAGCAGCGGAAGAAGCTGTCCAAGCGCAAGGACCCCGTAGCGACCGAGTCCTATCGTGACGAGGGCTACCTTCCCGAGGCCTTCGTGAATTACCTCGCTCTGCTGGGCTGGAGCCCGCGTGGTGACGAGGAGATCGTCGATCGTCAACTCCTCATCGATCAGTTCCGCCTGGAGGATGTTTCGCACTCGCCGGCCTTCTTCGACGTCAAGAAATTACGCTCCTTCAACGGTGAGTACATCCGGCGCCTCAGCTCCGAGCAATTCCTCGAGGCCGTGGGGCCCTGGGTTGAGCCACGCGATGGCCAGTGGCAACCCACGGACCGCACTCCGCCCTGGCGAGAGGAGCAGTTCAACCGCGATCTCTTCGTCCGCGTAGCGCCACTGGTGCAAGAACGTATCGCGCTGCTCGGCGAAGCCCCCGGCATGGTCTCGTTCTTCTTCCTCGACACTCCCGATTTTGTCGAAGGCGATTTTGATAAGTCGCTGCGCAATGACCCCGTGGCTCAGGCCCTCCTCGGCGTCGCCATCGAACGTTTCGGGGAGATTGAGTGGCGCAGTGACGTGCTCCACGAAACGACCGTGGCGCTGGGTGAAGCCATGGGTCTCAACTTGCGCAAAGCGCAAGCCCCCATTCGCTGTGCCGTGACGGGTGCCTTAATTGGTCCGCCACTTTTTGAGTCGCTCGAAATTCTGGGTCGGGATCGAACCCTTACTCGTTTGCGAGAGGCCCTGGCCCGGTGCTCGGCCTAATCTTCGCGCCGCTGCGGCTCGCCTTTAAAATCGTGAGCGCCCTCGTCACCCTGCTGGTGTTGTACTTGGCGGTGACCTTCGCTCAGGTGTGGCTCACTGGTCGTGATCACTCGACGGGGACGGCGCAAGCCATCATTGTCTTTGGCACCACGGAAGATAACGGAACGCCCTCCCCCGTGTTGGCGGCTCGACTCAAGGAGACGCTCGCCGTCTACCAGGCGCACCGAGCCCCCTGGGTGGTGGTGACGGGCGGTAAGCGCCCCGGTGACGTCTACAGCGAAGCGGGCGTGTCGGCCACCTTTCTCGAACAACACGGGGTGCCGGCCGGGCGAATCATCATTGGCTCGGGCAGCGATACCTGGCAAAACATCTCGAGCGTCATTGCCACTTTGAAGCAACGCGGTCTCATCCACGTCATTACCGTCACTGATCCCTTTCACGAATACCGAGCCATGGCGATCGCCAGCGCACAGGGGCTTTACCCCAAACCGTCGCCGGTTCCGAGCTCGAGCACTATCAGCTCAAGCCTTTGGCACTACTACCTTAAGGAGACAGTGGCGGTCGCGGCGGGACGCATTGTTGGCTACGGCACCCTGAGTCATTGGACCACCGGACACAGCATCACCTGGCCGTCTGGCGGGTGAGCATCCCGCTCGGGTAGAATTGCCAAGCCCTTCGGGGGTGGTGTAATTGGCAACACAACTGGTTCTGGTCCAGTTATTCAGGGTTCGAGTCCTTGCCCCCGAGCGAAGTCAGCGGTTGATTCCACAACCGCTGGCCTCATGGTCCCATCGTCTAGTGGCCTAGGACAATACCCTCTCAAGGTATAGGCACGGGTTCGAATCCCGTTGGGACTGCTCAAAGAGGGGGTGCTCGCCAATTGGCGGGCCCCCCATTTTCACTACTCGCTGCGAAGTCCATCGTCGAGGCCCTGCGCTTGGTGAGTGCGACCAATGGCCGCGAAAGCTCGCGAGTACCCCTGTTAGGGTGATGAGGTGAGCACGCTTCGAGTACTCTTCGCTGAGTTTCTGGGCAGTCTCCTGCTGACGGCAATTGTCATTGGTTCGGGCATCGCGGCCCAACAGCTTTCACCTCACCAAATCGGACTCGAACTCCTCGAAAACGCGGCCGTTACCGCCGGTGGACTCTACGTACTTATTACCGTCTTTGGCGCGGTCTCGGGGGCCCACTTCAACCCGGTGGTGTCCTTTGCGGATATCTTTCTTGGGGAAAACACCGTCGTCCGGGCATTGCAATACCTCCCCGCCCAAGTAGCTGGATGCGTGGGCGGCGCCTGGCTCGCTAACGCAATGTTCGCGCTTCCGACCTTGGAGATTTCCACCCACGTCCGGGCGAACGCCCCTCATTTTCTCTCGGAAGTGGTGGCAACCGCCGGACTAATACTCGTCATCTTCGGTCTGTCTCGGAACGGGCTGCACCAAAGAATTGCCGCTGCGGTCGCGTGCTACATCGGCGCCGCCTACTTCTTCACCAGTTCAACGAGTTTCGCCAACCCCGCCATTGTGGTGGGGCGAATGTTCTCCGATTCCTTCGCCGGTATTGCGCCCTCGTCCGCACTGTCGTACATTGTGGCCGAGATTATCGGTGGAGCGCTGGGGGTCGTCCTCGTCGTCGTGCTCTATCCAAAAAGGATTGTCCATGCCCAAACCTGAAGTTCTCTTCGTCTGTGTCCACAACGCCGGGCGCAGCCAGATGGCTGCCGCCTTTCTCATGGTGCTGAGCCAGGGCGAAGTCAGCGTCCGATCCGCCGGTACTGCTCCGGCGGACAGCATCAATCCCGCCGTCATCGAGGCCATGGCGGAAAAGGGTATCGACCTGCTCGCCATGGGAGCCAAGCCCAAAATTCTCGAAAGCGAAGTGGTGCAGGGCTCGGACTACGTCATCACCATGGGCTGCGGCGACGAGTGTCCCTTCTTTCCTGGTGTGCACTATCTCGACTGGACGCTCGACGACCCGGCGGGTCAGGGCGTTGACGCCGTTCGACCCATTCGCGATGAAATTGAACGGCGGGTCACCGAGCTCTTGGCGACTATTAACGGCGCCTCGTAGGTCCGCCCGAGTCGTGGTACTGGCGGCGTGACGCCGGCCTTCTTCTAGGCTGGCAGTATGTCTCCCAAACTCGCCTCCTGGAACGTCAACGGCATTCGTGCGGTACACGGGAAGGGCTCATTCGACACCT
The DNA here is from genome assembly GCA_903828785.1 of uncultured Actinomycetes bacterium. Classification (GTDB taxonomy): domain Bacteria; phylum Actinomycetota; class Acidimicrobiia; order Acidimicrobiales; family RAAP-2; genus RAAP-2. The sequence continues at coordinate 50,463 of CAIKNP010000022.1, forward strand.
TCTTAAACGAAGTGCAGCCCGACATCGTTTGCTTGCAGGAGATAAAGGCGCAGCAAGCCCAGTCTCCACTGGAGCTCTCGGGATACCACGAATTCTGGAACGCCGCCGAAAAGCCGGGCTATTCCGGCACGGCCATCTTCTCGAAGATTGCGCCACTGGCCGTCACCTACGGCCTCCCCCGGCGTCTCGAAACCAAACACGGACTCCACGATGACGAGTTCGGAAATACCAATCTCGAAGGGAGGGTACTCACGGCCGAATTCGACGACTTCTTCCTCGTCACCTGCTACACCCCCAACGTCAAGGACGATCTGAGCCGCCTTCGTGTTCGCCACGAAAAATGGGACCCCGCCTTCCTTTCGCACGTCAAAGCGCTGCAGAAAAAGAAGCCCGTCGTTTTCTGTGGAGACCTCAATGTCGCCCATACCGATGACGACCTCGCTCGCCCCAAGCAGAACGTGGGCAAGGCGGGTTTCACCGACGAAGAGCGCGCCGGCTTTGTGGCCATGCTGGCCGCGGGTTTCGTGGACAGTTTTCGCCTCTTCACCCAGGGCAACGGCCACTACACCTGGTGGTCCTACCGTGGCGGTGCCCGAGCAAGCAATGTTGGTTGGCGCATCGACTACTTTTTGATCTCGGCGACCCTCGCCCCCAACATCGTGGCCGCCGAGATTCACGATGACATCACGGGCAGCGATCACTGCCCCGTGAGCATCACGCTGGCTTTCTAGCCTCGAGCTACTCCTGCCCTCGACGCTGTTGTGTCGGGCCCCCGCGTGTCACCAATGCGAATGGCGCCCCCGCGGGGGCGCCATTCGTACCTCATCGATGTCCGAAAATGCCAGTCGCTTAGGCCTTCACTCGCCAAATGATTTGAGCGGGCTTCGAAGCGTTGCCCGCCTTGTCGGAGGCATAGACCTCGAAGCGGTGGATCATCTTTGACAGCTTGGTGAGCGTCACACCGGAGGCGCAAGGCTTAGGAATGGATCGGTCCAGGGAGCAGAAGTACGTGAAGCTCTTTGACAGGTTGTCCTTGGCCGCAAATTGCACCGAGAAGGTCCGCTGCTTCGTCGAGCCCGGGGACTTGGTCGTGATCCTTACGCTAGGTGCGACGATGTCGAGCGCGGCTCCCTGGTTCAAGTTGAGCGCAACCATCTGGTTGCTAATCAGGGTCCCGATGGTGCTGGGCGCTTCGCTCAGGGCTTCGTGATTCTCACTGTCGTAGGCTCCGGTGTACTTGTAGAACTCGTAGCGGCGCGTTACCGACAGGCTGTTCTTGGAGAGTTGTAGTTCACTGGTAATTTGACTCGACACCGGCCCGTTATCGGCGCTGCACTGCCCACCGGTTTGGATCAGGATGGGCTCACTACCAGGCTGAGAGCCATTACTTCCCCCGCTCGACGGGTCGGCCTTGGTCGGTACTTGCTTGTCTCCCGAGAGCAGGTGACCCAGATTCGCCTTCGAAGATGACTGGTTCATAAATACCTTGACCCAGACGGCATCACCACACATGGCGGCACCTTCGGTTTCCGGGGCCACCACGACCGCTTGGATCTTTGGCGCGGCGTTGTTCGGCTGAGGCTGAACGTTCCAGGTGGGGGCCAGAATGGGTAGACCCGTGGGTGACGATGACGCAGCCACGAGCTGTCCCTTGTGTACCTTGTCCGCCACCAGCCAGTTGTAAATCACGTTGGTCGGATTAGCGGACAAACTGAAACCGAAGTGCTCGCAGCCCAGGACGGGGTAATTGGGAGAACCGCCGGTCCAGCAGGCGTGGCCCATCGTCGTCGTAATTGCGGCGGGTGATGGGGTGCCCTGCAGCCAGCTTCCCGAAACGGGATCGTAGGCGGAGGCGTAGGTAATCAGGGTGTCGGCGCCACCGTGAATGGACTGCACCGTTGGGTTGCCGTAGCGCTCGTAAGGGGCTCCAAATTCGTAAAGGACGTTGGACGGCGTGATGCCGTCGAGTTCCACTTCGAAACCGTGCGTTACGTCACCGGTGTCGTTAAACACGTCAAAATTCGACAGAGCACCGTACATGGGTGGCGTCGCGCTTCCGCTCGAACTCGCCACGGTGAAGAGCCCACCACTGACGACCATAACGGCGGCCACGCTGCTCGCAATTCTTGATAAACGCTTCATTACTTCTCCTTTATTTGCGGCCAGGCTAAACACCTGCGCCGGCGCGAAACCACACACAGGTGTCGCCGCTGTCTCCATTGAATCACCTTCCCGCAGCCAATACGACCCTGCTTATTATTCAATAAGGCACTCTTTAGATTGGCGTTTCGACCCAGTAGCTCTGCGTACTCGCTGACGAGAGCGGGTACCTTGGTATCGAACGCTGAGCCGTTGAATACCGCGCCATATTCATCAATCACCGCTGGGACGCGTCGTAGGCGAGACTCTGGCGTCGCAGGATGCTCTCTTGAATATCGCTGGCCATCGAGTGGGCAACGATACCCGTGGCGCTGGTATCAAGGGTTTCGTGGACACCCGCTCCCAAGGTCCTAGAGTTAAGACGTGTTCATACTTCGATACGCTGACCCAAAAACGGTGGCGTGGCTGACCACCAACCGTCCGTCAGGTGGTCCAGGGTAGTGGATCGCACCATGAAGGCACTTAGCAAGAGCGTCGCCGGCCCGGGCCTGACCCTCAGTGATCGCGCGATTCCAACCCTCGGGGAAAATGACGTGCTCATCGCCCCCACCTACGCTGGTATTTGTGGCACTGATCACCACATTTACGAATGGGATGAGTGGAGCGCCCAGACGGTGCCCATCGGTATCGCGGTAGGCCACGAGTTTGTCGGACACGTGGCTGCCGTGGGCGCCGCGGTCACGGGATTTCGGGTCGGTCAACGAGTGTGCGGCGAAGGTCATATCGGCTGTGGGCTTTGTCGGGAGTGTCAAAACGAGCGCAGTCACTTCTGCGCGAAAGTCCAGGTAATCGGTGTCAACCTCGATGGCTGCTTTGCGCAGTACATACGCCTACCCGAGCGCAATGTCTGGCCCATTGATGATCGCATCCCTGACGTCATCGCCGCCGTTATGGACCCCATTGGCAACGCGGTGCACACCGTCAGCGCGGCCCAGGTGCAAGGAGCCCACGTCCTGATTACCGGGGCGGGCGTCATTGGTCTTATCGCCACCGGTGTCGCCGTCGCCTACGGCGCCCGCAGCGTTACCGTCGTCGACCTCGAAGTCGGCCACCTCGAGCAGGCCACCGCCATGGGGGCTAGCGCCGTGGTTGACGCGCGGGAGCCCGATTGGATGGAGACCGTCAAGAGGCACAGCGGCGGCGAGGGCCCCGACGTCCTCATAGAAATGAGCGGTGCCGCTTCGGCTATCACCAAGGGACTCGCCCTCGTGCGCCACGGCGGCACGGCGGCTCTCCTGGGAATTCCGGCCCAGCCCCTCACGCTCGATCTGGCCTCCCTGGTCATCTTTAAGGGTCTGCAGGTGATTGGCATTACTGGGCGCGAGGTGTACAAAACGTGGCGACAGGCCGAAGAGCTCCTGGTGTCGGGTCAACTCCGCCTCGACGCCATCGACTTCAAGATATTGCCCATGGTGGACTTCGAACGAGCCTTCGATCACGCCAGCACGGCCCGCAGCACTAAAGTGCTGCTGACCGTGGGACTGGAGAACTCGTGAACCGCGCTAACGAGATTTTCGCCGCTGAGCTCGACGCCATTCGCCAGGCCGGCACCTGGAAAACGGAGCGACGCATCGCCTCCACGCAGGGCTCGAGCGTGGTCGTCGATGGGAAGACCTACCTCAACTTTTGCTCGAACAACTACCTCGGATTGGCGAACCACCCGGCCATCGTGGCCTCCGCCAAGGCGGCGCTCGACACTCGCGGCTACGGCCTCTCGAGCGTACGCTTCATCTGCGGCACCCAAGACGGCCACGCCGAGCTCGAAGCAGCCGTGTCACGCTTTCTGGGCACCGCCGACACCATTCTCTACGGTTCCTGTTTTGACGCCAATGGGGGCGTTTTTGAGGCGCTCTTAAACGACAGCGACGTCATCATTTCCGACGAGCTCAACCACGCCTCCATCATCGATGGCGTGCGACTCGCCAAGGCCCAGCGACGCCGCTACGCCCACCGCGACATGGGCGCACTGGAGCGTGAATTACAAGCTACCCAGTCGTCGCGCTTACGGTTGGTGGTTACCGACGGGGTCTTTTCTATGGACGGGGATTACGCTCCCCTCGACGACATCGTGGCCCTGGCCCGCACCTACGACGCCATGGTTATGGTCGACGATTCCCACGCCACGGGTTTCGTCGGTCCCAGCGGTCGGGGCACGGCCGAACGCTTTGGGGTGCTCGCGGACATCGATATCATCACCTCGACCTTCGGCAAGGCCCTCGGTGGCGCCTCCGGGGGCTTCGTCTCGGCCAGCAGTGAGATCATCAATCTGCTGCGACAGCGCTCCCGCCCCTACCTTTTCTCGAACGCGCTCCCCCCGGCGGTGGTCGCCGCGAGCATGACCGCCCTGGAACTCGTCGACCGCGATCCTGGTCGGCCCGCTCAGCTCATGGCCAACGCCCTTCGACTACGTCATGACTTGGTCGCCACCGGTTTCACCGTGGCCGGCCACGAACACCCCATCATTCCCATCATGTTGGGGGACGCCGGCGTGGCCAGCACCTTCGCTGAACGGCTGAAGGAGCGCGGTATGTTCCTCGTGGCCTTCAGTTACCCGGTGGTGCCCAAGGGCCAAGCCCGCATCCGCCTCCAACTGTCCGCCCTGCACACCTCGGAGGAAATTGATCGCGTCCTCGCGGCCATCATCGACGTCGGTCGTGAACTCGGCGTTCTCGCTTCCTAGTTACGCCCCCCGCTCGTCGGCCACGAGGTTTCGGGCGCGACTCGTAACATGGACGGGTGGCTTCCCCTCGCTCTCGCCCGCTGCTGACCTACGTCGGAACCTGCATCGCCTGGGGGTCAGTCTTCGCACTGGTGGCCGAAGCCGAGGCCTCCTTCAATCCCACCGATATTGTTCTCGGTCGTTCACTGCTCGGGGCGGTCGTTCTCGTGCTGATGGCGCTCTATCGTGGGGAGTCCATGCCCTCGGGCTGGACGACCTGGGGTCACCTTTGGGTCGTGAGCCTGCTGGCCAGTGTGATTCCGGGACTCTTCGTCGCCATTGCGGAAGTGCACGTCTCGTCAGCCCTGGCCGGCATTTTGGCGGGCATGATTCCCCTGAGCACCCTGCTCTTTCTGGTGGCAGTCTTTCGCGAAGAACCGGTTCATCGCCACCAAGTAGTGGGCCTCGTCATCGGATTCGTGGGGCTCGTGGTCATCACGGGGGTCTGGCGGGGGCTGGGACACAACACCTGGTGGGCCGTGCTGCTGCTCCTTATCACCGTCTTTTCCTACGGCCTCGTCTTCCCCTACATCAAGCACCACCTCTCCCCTCTGGCACTCCATCCCCTCACCTTGGCCAGTGGTCAACAAATCATGGCCACGCTCACCGTTCTTCCCCTGGCCCTGTTTTCTGGTCTTCCCCATCACGCCAGCCTGACGGGGTGGACCATGGTCGTACTCCTGGGGGTCTTCCCCGGCGGCTTGGCCTTCATGTGGAACTTTGAGACCGTCGCGGCCTGGGGCAGCGCCACCGCGAGCACGGTGGAGTACGTCTGTGCGGTGGTGGCCGTCGCCGAAGGTTTGCTGTGGCTCCACGAATCGATTCAGTGGAACCAGCCGGTGGGTGGGGCCATCGTCATTATCGGCGCACTCATCGGTTGGGGCCAGTTGCCCCCGTTCTCGCGGGGCTCAACACCGCGGGACCTAAAGGTCTAGGGCCGGGGTCCTCGAGAGGGCGTCGTCGTTCTTAGTGTTGCGTCCACCAGACGATGGTCGACATCAATTGACCAAAACCGTTGAAAATAAGGGTGGTGGACCACACCACCACTATGGGCACGAACAAGGCTACGAAGAAGTAGGGACGTAGCCACTGGCGTAGCTGGCTCGTCGACCAACTCGACGTACCCTCGAAGATACTAAGGAGCAGGGCCGGCCAAAGGACCCCCACGGAAATTCGCGTTTCGTCCAGCGCGATGAGGCAGATCACGACCACCGTGACGACCGCCGCCCCCAACAAGACGTCAACACCGCGCTCGGGACGCAGCGGCGCACTGGCCAGCATGAGCCAGGCCACGCCCAGCGCCGAGAACACGATCAGTGGAAAGTATCGTCCGAGCGGGGTCAAGAACTGCGAAAAGTAATTGCAGTGCTGAAGGTAATAGAACAAGGAGCCCGACGACGAGATTCCCCAGTGGTGCGTCAGGAGCGTAACGAAGCTCCAACCCAGCGCGAGACCAAGAGCATCAAGGAAGTAGGTCGCCAACAACGACCAGCCCGAACGACGGAGCACGACGACCGCCAGGACGGCGGCGGCCAAAATTGCTTGGGGTGGATTACTGCAGGCAAAGACCAGCCAACCCCCAGCCCGCCACCACTTCGAACGAGCCAAACCGGCCGAGGTCGCCCCCAGAATAGAGAAGGCGTCGGGCGAACCCACCCAACTGAACAACACCGGAACGACCGCGCTGCCCAGGAGCAGGGTCGTATAGAGGAGGCGAGTTTCGGGGGACTGTCGAACGCGCGAGAAGCAATACCCCGCCCCCATGGCCACGATGACCGTCACGAAGCCCAGCAGGAAGTAGGAGCGCAGCGTCGTGCAGTGGAGCGCGCCCGCGAGCATGAATTGCAGTGGTGAATTCAGCACGTAGGCCGACAGGGGCGACGCCACACTGGTGGTCTGGGGATTCGTCCAGTGTTGGGCCAACAGCAGCATGTTTCCAATGCTGGGATAGAAGTTCACGCCGTACTTCAGCATCGACACGGCAATGACGAAGATGAATTGCTGCCCACTCGAGGCGTTTAGTACCTGCTCGTAGAAGCGCTGGGCGAAACCTGAAGAGCGCTCCTCGGCGGCGGCAGACTCCGACATGACTAGTTCGCGGTCGCCTCAATGTAGGCAACGAGGGAGCGGGTGGGCGAACCCGTCGCTCCGGCGGGCCACGCACCTTGGGGACTTTCCAACCAGGCGGTCGAACCAGTGTCGAGGTGAAGCCAAGGCACTTCTTGAGCGAATACCCCTAGATAGGTTCCGGTAAGAACGCTGGAGTCGGGCGCTTTCTGGCAGCAATTGACCAGGTCGGCCACCGGTGAACGCAGCAGCTCCTCGTACTCTTTCAAATACGGCATGGGCCAGGAGCGGTCACCACTCAAGGCGGCCGCGGATCCGAAAGCCTCGTGGAGACTGGCGTTGTTGCTCATCGTCGCCACCAGCGAGGTGCCGAAGCCCGCGGCGTCGGTGAGCGTACCGATGTCAATAATGGCGCGCGGTTGCAGGGCGGCGAAGTGCGCGATGCAGTCGGCCAGCACCAGCCGTCCTTCACAATCGGTGTCGGTGACCTCAGTGGTCATCCCGCCCGGGTGGTGCAGAACGTCACCGGGTCGAATGGCGTGGCCACTGGGCATGTTTTCCGCCAAGGGCAAGAGGGCGTGCAGGGATGTCGTCAGACCCAACTCCACGCTGGCGAAGAGAGCGGCCGCCACTGAAGCGGCACTCGCCATGTCGGACTTCATGTACGAAACTTCGTGTGAGGTTTTCAGGTTGATGCCACCGGCGTCGAAGGTAATCCCCTTGCCCGTCAGGGCCAGAGCTGGCCCCTCGCCCCAACGCAGTTCCACCACGCAAGGGGGTCGCGAACTTCCTTGGCCCACACCGCGCACCGCACCAAAGTTCTGACGGATGAGATCATCGCCGCTCCACACGCTGCACTGCACGCCCAGGGAGGCCGCTTCCGCCTCAATAATTTCGGCCAAGGCCGAGGGACTCAAGCGATCGGGCGGCATGGAAACCAAGTCACGGACCCAGTTCGTGCGTTGGGCCACAATCACTCCCCGGCGAAGGGCTTCGTCGGCCTCGGGGGAAGTGGAGGAGACGACCAAGAAACACGACTCGGGGTAGGGGGTGACCTCCGCGGGGCGAAGGGCTTCGGTGGGGCAGCGGTAGGCACCCAAAACAAGTCCCTCGCTCAAGGCTCGCAGCGTGGCCGGCGTGTTGGATTGTTCCGGAATCACGAGGTCGAGACTGCGCCCACCAGCGTGTTGAACCGCCAGCATCGCGGCGTCGCGCAGCCCGCGAAGACGCTCAGGCTCGGAAGCCTTCGTCAGATCCGCGGTGGCGACCAGCACCAGACGCTGGACGCCAAGCGTGGCGGTGGGGATGGCCAGGGTGGTGACTTCCCCGGTGTTCGATCGAGGTCCGATGGTCGACACGAGGGCCACGAGGTCCACTCCCCAGCGAGCGCCAAGCTCCGACAAGGCAGGGTCGTCGCCGAATCCGAGCAGGGCCGTAGCGGTGGCGTCACTCTGATGGTCCTTATTACGCAGCGAAACGCTCGTCATTTCTGAGACTCTCTTCATTTCACGGTGGTGTGTGGCGAGTGGTCACCACCCGCGGCTAGAACACGATACACCGCTAAGGGGCAATCATCCTTGGTCACCGCTAGGGTGCGAGTGAAGTGAGTCCTCGATGTAAGCAAGTACTGCGAGTCCAATGACCCCTGCGTTTCAGCGGATTCCGGTTTCGTATTTCGGCGTCGTGCTCGGCCTCGTAGGACTAGGGGATTGCTGGCGGGCGGCCACCGAGCTCTGGTCCGTGCCGAGGATGGTGAGTGTGGTCATCATGGACGTCGCGGTAATTGTTTGGGTGCTGCTCGCTCTGGCCTACGCCACGAAGTGGATTGCCGCCCGAGCCAGCGCCCTTGCGGAGATTCATCATCCCTTCACCTCCTCCTTCGTCTCGCTACTCTTCATCGCCACGCTCCTCATTGCTTACCTCGCCGTTTCAGCCGCGGGCGGCGGCGGGCTTGTTACCGGCGAATGACGTGCTGCTCGCCCCGCCAGCCGTGGCCGCCCATGCGCCGCACTGCTCGTCGGCACAATCTCGCTAACGATAAAGGGTCGGCTACTCCCGCTCGGGCCCAGCACCACGCGCTAAAGGCTGGGCGGGATCGTCGAGCGGGCAATGCGTGGAGCCTGAGAAGCTCGGTACAAGACGAGCAGGAAAATCAGCAGGCCCGCGAACCAGGGGTTGACGAACTCGCCCACCAGCAGAACGATGAGGTAGCCGAAGACTCCGCCCACACCCCAGAGGGAGACCCGACGCCATTTGGGTTCGTCCGACTCGTACTTCCACAATCGTGGCGTACGCCACACGATAAGGAAGAGAATCTCCCAGCACAAGCCCATGAAGAAGGCCATGAGGCAATAGAGCACAATTGCGGCCTTTTCGTCGCGGAGGCTGCCACTCTGGAAAGCACTCGCCAGAACAACGGTGGGGTAGTTCAAAATAACGGCCCCCAGGAGGATGCCCATATTGGCCCACTGGACGGCAAAGGACAGCGCCCGCAATCGATCAAAAACGGCGTGGTGATTCATCCACATCACCGCGACGAAGGTGAATGACAATGCGAAAGCCACGTAGGTTGGCCACTGAGCTCGGAGCTGGGCGCTCAGTTCATCGCGGTGATAACTACTCACGGAGAGATTGAGAACCAAGAGCGTCATTCCTATCGCCATGACGCCGTCACTAAAGAATTCAGTGGGGCGCACCTCGCGTTCAATGGCCCGATTCGTGCCCGGAGCAGTGTTACCAAGGTCGTTCATAAGTGTGGTCCCGCGTTCACGCTCGCCGCTGTCCGGCGACGAAGCAACGATAGGTGATGCACCGCTGCTCAGTGACGAAAGACGGGAGAACTACGAAACATTCTTTCGAGGGTCACCGCCTGACTAGAGTGGGCGCAATCTATGAGTGCCGACGAAATCGACCCGCGCGTACTGCCCCACAAACGTCACCCCCTAAAGACGCCGCCTTTTCTCATCATTATGGCGGTTATCCAGGTCATCAATTTTCTCATCACCAAGCGAGTCCACTTTGCGACGTCGTCGAGTTCGGTCACCGGCCACGTCATTAGGGTCGTCTCCCAAAGTGCCGACTACACCTTCTGGATCATGTTTGCCATCACCTTAATTATGGCGGTGGTGTATCGCGGTGGCATGCCTAAGCACGAACCAAAACTGCTCACCGCGTACCTCTCGGTCGCAACCCTGGCCCTGATGGGGAACATTGCGATTCTCACCTTCACCGGTGATCATTTCAATACCCAGAGTCAAGCCGCACTCATCGTTGATTTGGGTCTCTTGTTCAGCAATTCGACCTTGGTATTTTCCCTCTGGTACCAACTCTTCGACCACTACCTCTTGGTTTCCGCCTTCGACTTTCCCGTCGACGTCCTCGATCCTGACGCTCCCCCACGCTGGGTGGACTACCTCTTTTTGAGTTTCAACACCATGACCACCTTTGGGCCAACGACCGAGGGCATACGCCGACGTCCGGTGAAAGTGGTGATGATGATTCAGACCACCATGTCCCTCACGGTGCTCATCGTTCTGGTCGCCAAAATCATTAAGAGTTGAGCCTTCGGCATCAACGACCTCTTGGCGCAGCTCCAATCGTCGAAGGACCTCGCGGCGGACTCCCCAGCCCGGGGAAATTCTAGGTCAGTGAAGTGATTCGAGTGATATCCCTGAGCGGCGTACTGGGGCACGAGGCGGGCTCTTCGCGTGCGGCCAAGAGAACGCTGGGCAGAGCCATTGGGGGGTTCATTGTCACCCGCGCCCAATCGCTCCCACGAGGGAGAAACTGTCTTCGGGCCGAGACCCGTCCGGATGAATTCGTCACGCTCGCTTGTCCGCCAGCGCACTTCCCCGCAGCCCGACGGAGTGTTCGGTGAAAGGAGATGCCAACATCAAGGGGGGCGTCTCACCACGGCGTCGCTGGAGAGCGACGCGCTCGTGATCCGAGCATGACACTGTCGTCGAATCTATCGCCCGAGTCAGCGACTGAGCCTGGGTTGTGCTCCCATATGCGAAGAACTGGCGGAGAGATTCTCCGCCAGTTCTTCGCTACTGAGGATGTCGACCAACGGCGAGACAATGCTCGTCGCTGGTCGACATCGCTATCAATCGTGGTACTTAGTTCTGCTGGTTCAGCAGTTCGGTGCCGTTGTAGTTGACGGTGGCCAACTGGGCACGGGTGTAAGCAGCGGCGGCGGCGGGCAGTGGCACGTAGCCATTGGCCGCAGCGTCGAGGAGCTGAGCAACGTGTGATTCCCAGTCGAGGTACTTCACAACAGCCTCACCAGTGGCCTGGCTAGGCTGCGACTTCGCCACAATGGCCCACGAGTAGGTCGCGAGTGGCCAAGCGTCGTTTCCGGCCTGGAACACAATCGAGAAGTTCTCGGGGGTGATGCTCGCGCTGGCCGCGGCGGCAGCCTTAGCGATGTAGCTGAGCATTCCCTGGCTGGTTGGGGTCAACCACTGGCCGTTCTTGTCCTGCAGCACCGCGGCGCTGATGGCAGCGTTACCGGGAATCAACAGGTAGCTGTACTCGACGTAGCCGATGGAACCAGGGGTGTTAACGATGTCCGAAGCCATGGCAGCGTTGTTCGAAGCACCCAAAATGTTGGAGGCTCCCCACTTGTTGCCGGTACCTTCCATCACGCTACCGCTGGGGCTGTGGCCACTGGCACCAGCCGCGTTCAGGTAGTCGGTGAAGGCGTAGGTGGTGCCGGAAGACGCGCTGCGGTACAAGACCTTGATCGTGTCAATGGCGGCGTTGGTGGTTCCCAGCGCGGCCAGCTTCTTGCCCAGTCCGACGCTTGGGCCACCGTTGGTAGCAACGATTCCAGCGTTCGACCACTTCGTGACGGTGCCATCGTAGATAGCGGCGATCTCGCCAGCCGTCAAACGAACATTCTTCAGACCGGGGAGGTTGTAACCAACAACGGCGCCACCGAGAAGGTAGGGAACCTGAACAAAGTTGGCCGAGACTTCAGCCGAGGTGTTCGCAACTGTTCCACTGCTCGCCAGGGTACCAGCGGCGGCGGAAATGGGCTGGTCGGAGAAGCCAATGTTCAAGGTACCAGCCTCGATACCACTGCGACCACCGCCCGAACCGGCGGCGGGGTAGCTGCTGAAGTTGGCGGCGGGGTAGGCCGTCGAACCAGTGGTGGTCACGCCGACGAGCGTCGCGTCAAAGGACGAGCCGTTGATGTTCAGCGTCGAGGCACCGTTGGGGACATTGAGGTCAATGTCACCGTTGTTACCGGTTCCCTGGAGCTGCGCCTGGGTAGGAACTCCCTTGGAGTACCCAGCAGGGCAAACGCCCGTGGACGAGGTCGTCGTCGACAGTTGGTCAGTCGTTTTACTGATCTTGTAGCAGTTAACCGTGGTGTTCGCCTTCGCATTGGCGCTCGCGGGCAGGGTGCTAAGACCCAGCAGACCAACGCTCGCCATGCTGAATGCGACGGAAATCTTTAGAATTTTCATCTTCTTCTCTCTTGTGTAGGGGTTGTTGTTGTACTCATTGTTCCCTCCCCAGCCATGGGAAAGGAACATGAAATAACACAGGTAACTTACGGTGCCGAAATGAACAGACCCTGACGGTCAGGTAACTCGCAGTAAATATTGTGTGAATTCTTGGCTAACTCTTTTTCGCACCACGCCCCTAGCTTCTCTTCACGATCAAGGCCCGGTTGCGATAAGCAATGGCCGTCGAGTCGGGACTAGAGTCGCACGGTATGAATAGAGATGGCTTCAAAAACGACCTATTCTTCAGCTGTGGGTTCTGTGGTGAAACCTTCGAATTGGCGCTCGATCGAAGGAAATGCACCTGCGGCGGGGTACTCGACCTAAATTTCAAGGATCAGCCCTTCGCGCCCGACTTTAGGCAGCGACGTCCGGGGCTGGCTCGCTACCGCGAAGCACTGGCCGTGGAACCGGCACTTCTCGCCAGGGCCTCCTTGGATGCTTCACCGACGCCACTCGTGGAATTGGCGCCTGGTCTTCACGCCAAGTGTGACTTCGTCAGTCCATCGGGCTCATTCAAGGACCGAGGACAGCAGGTCTTAGTTGCCGTTGCGCTTGGGCTGGGAGCTTCTCGAGTCGTCATTGATTCCTCAGGTAATTCGGGGGCGGCCTGTGCCGCTCACTGCGCCAAGGTTGGCTTACCCTGCACCGTGGTCGTGCCGGACCACGCTCCCATGGCGAAATTACAACAATCACTTGGCTACGGTGCCAGCGTCGAATCGGCGACCGGCGGTCGGGCGGGGGCGACGGCCCTGGCGGCGTCCCTCGTAGACGAACCGGGCACCTTCTACGCCAGCCACTCCGAGAATCCCTTTTTTCTCGAGGGAACCAAGGCCTGGGCCTTTGAACTCTGGGAACAATTAGGTGACGCCCCGGCCGAAGTCGTGATCAGCCTCGGTAGTGGCACTTTATTTCTCGGCGCCTACGAAGGATTCCGTTACCTCATGCGACAGGGATACGCCACGCGAATACCGCGCATGGTCGCAGTACAGGCCCAGGGATGGGCGCCGCTCGTGGGTGATTTGAGTCACGGCGACACCGCGCCATTGGCCGACGGGATTGCCATTGAAAATCCCCGACGTCGGACCCAAATCGAAGCGGCGATTGTCGCGAGCGGAGGTGAGGTGCGCGTTGTTAACAACGCCGAGATCAACGAGGCGACCCAGTGGTTGCGAAAGCACGGGATTTGGGTTGAGCCAACCTCCGGAGCGGCCTGGGCGGGTAGCCAGCAGAAGAGTCAAGCTCTCGATGGTCCGGTGGTGGTGAGTCTCGGCGGCGCTGGATTTAAATCCGGTCAGATGGCGTAACTTTTCAGCCGTTATTCACTTGTTGCAAATCACGATTTCACATTCCGTTAACTTAACTACCCTAAGTTAAGGCCGTTCGCTTCGAAGAACGGTCAGTAGCACCCTTTTCGATGCAAGCACTGTTTTCCAACAAATGGTTGGCAGAGACGAAGGGCTAGGTCGTGCGACCAGTACTACCGACAGACGAGTTCGTAGCATGACGGTTCTCCTTGACAATCTGAAAGACGACGACCTGACGGAGAACATCTCCGCTGGCCCCTCTCGCGGTTGGTACCACTGGCTTATCGTCATTGCGAGTTCGCTCTTCGCCGTCGTGAGTATTGGCTTTGTCGGATCAATCCTCGCCTACTCCTTCCCCGCTTGGGGCCACGCCGCCACGCTGATTACCGGGCGCGGCTGGCAGTCACCCACCGGTCCGTACGGTGGACTCGCCATGATCACCGGTACGCTCGAAACCTCTCTCTTAGCGCTCACCTTTGCCGTACTCGTCGGACTCGGTACCTCAATTGCCATCGTCTTTTTGGTTCCCCGTCGCCTGCGAACTATTGTCGCAACGGCGGTAGAACTCTTGGCCGCCGTTCCGTCAATCATTTATGGCCTTTGGGGATTCTTGGTCCTCGCCCCGTGGATGCTTAAATCCTTCGATCCCTTCCTCGCCAAGCTTCCCTTTTCGAGTGCAATTTTCGGTCCCAGCTCCCAGCAGTTTGGCCCCTCATTACTCCTCGCCAGTGTGGTTCTGGGGGTAATGATTCTGCCCACCTTCGTTGCCATCAGTCGGGAAGTCATTTCGGCGGTGCCTAACGACCTCGTCGAAGCCAGTTATTCGCTGGGCGCAACTCGCTGGCAGGTCATTAAAGACGTCGTGCTCCCCGCGGCCAAGATTGGCTTACTTGGCGCGACTTTTCTTTCGCTGGCTCGAGCCACGGGCGAAACCGTTGCGGTCGCCCTGGTCGCCGGTGGCGTGGCCGACGTTCAGTTTCACCTACTCCAGCCAGGTACGTCGATTGCGGCCTGGATCGCGACGCAGTTCGGTGAGGCGCAAGGAAACGAGATCTCGGCGCTCATGGCTCTCGGTGTTCTCTTGATGCTTATTAATTTCAGTCTTTCCCTCATCAGCCGTTCACTCGTAAATCGGCAGAGAAAGGCATTGGCCCGGGTATGAACCCCATGGATGAATTAACCTTGACACCCTCTTTAACGGTGACTCACGACACAATTCAACTCATTGCGAAGTCGCATCGAGCACGACGCGTGCTGATTTCTCGCGTCGTGACCGCTCTCTGCCTCGCGGCTCTGGTCATTAGCGCCGTGCCCCTCGTGCTCCTGCTGGTGCAATTGGTGACTCGTGGGGCATCCCAACTGAATACGGCCTTCTTTACGACCTTGCCCCAGTCGCCGACGATTATGAGCCCCAATCTCACGGGAGGCGTCTCAAACGCAATTATCGGCACGATAGCCCTGACCGTCTACGCCTCACTGATGGCCATACCGGTGGGCGTCTTCGCTGGGGTGTACTTGGGCGAATCGACATCGAAATTCGCCTCAGTACTGCGCATAGTCGCTCAGACCATGGCTGGGGCCCCGTCCATCCTCATGGGATTGTTCGGTTTCTCATTCGTCGTGAAATTTCTCCACGTCGGGTTTTCGGCAATCGCCGGCTCGTTCGCTTTAGCCGTATTGATGCTGCCGGTAATCGCCATTTCCACCGAGTTGTCTATACGCGGCGTGCCGAACACCTTGCGCGAAGCGGGACTCGCCCTGGGAGCGAAGCCTCACACTATTTCGACCAAGATTGTTATCCCCTCTGCCCTAACGGGCATCGTCACCGGCTGCATGTTGGCGGTCGCTCGAGCCGTTGGTGAGACCGCGCCAGTGCTTCTCACCATCGGTGGGGGCTACATCAACCAGTGGCGTCCGCTCAATCCGGTGTCGGCGCTTCCACTTTCTATCTACATCAACGCAAAATCTGAATATCCCTCCGAGCGAGCGCAGGTCTGGGGAATTGCCCTGGTCCTCGTACTCTTCGTGTTCGTCGTCAGTTTGTCTGCTCGAGTATGGGCGGCCAGAAAACAGAAAAGGAATAGCTAATGGATCAAAACATTACGGAAGCGAACAGTCCAGAAGTCTTGGTCGCCACCGAATCGCGTACGCCGGGCAGTGTGGCAATGAGCTTGCGCAACGTCGCCGTCTCCTTCAACGGAAAGACCGCCGTTCGCGACTGCACCTTCGACGTCGAGTCGAAGAAGGTGACGAGTCTGATTGGCCCTTCCGGTTCAGGGAAGACCACTTTGCTACGAGCGCTCAATCGCCTCCACGACCTCACTCCCGGAGCCAAGGTCAACGGTCAAATCCTTCTCGAAGGTACCGACATTTACCGGGGTGACATGACCGCCACGGAGTTGCGCACGCGCGTTGGCATGGTCTTCCAGCGACCCAACCCCTTCCCCACCATGTCGATCTACGACAACGTGATTTCGGGTTTGCGCTTCAATGGCGTAAAGAAGAAGTCAATGCTCGACGAGATTGCCGAACGCTCATTGCGTGACGCCGCTCTCTGGGAGAGTGTTGAGTCCCGCCTCAAGGTCAGTGCCGGCAACCTCTCCGGCGGCGAGCAGCAGCGCCTTTGCATTGCGCGCGCCCTCGCCCTCGACCCCGAGGTTCTCTTGATGGACGAACCCACCTCCGCGCTCGACCCCATCGCGACCTTGCGTATCGAGGAGCTCCTCGTGACCTTGAAGCAGCGAGTAACTATCATCATCGTGACGCACAACATGCAACAGGCTTCGCGTATTTCTGACGATTGCGCCTTCTTGTTGATGGGTGAGGACCGAGCGGGTGAACTCATCGAGTTCTCCACCACGCAGAAGATCTTCAACGATCCAAAAGATAGTCGCACCCTCGACTACACCCTCGGTCGATTCGGCTGATTTCCCTCGGGTCTGCCTCGCGTCGAGGCGACGCGGCGGAGCCGGCGAGGTCGGCACACCAAGGAGTCACCACAAAGTTTCATTTTTTGCATACCGCACGGTTGCCAAAAATTCACGAACTGATAAGAATCACCCCCTAACTTGTAAACGTGAATCGCCGGCCCGCCCTTCCCCCCTTGAGGCGGGCGGCGTTTCGCCCCTCGTTCGAAGCACAATGACCGCCCTTCCCAGCACCCACGACCGCACTCTCGTCCTCATCGTTGAAGACGAAGAAAGCTACCTCGACGCGCTTCACATCGGTCTCACGGCCGAAGGTTTCGCCGTCCTGGCCGCACCTACGTTGGCCCAGGCTCGCGAGACCCTTAAGTCCGCGTCGCCCGACATCATCTTGCTCGACGTGATGCTGCCTGACGGGTCGGGCATCGACTTTTGTCGGGAAGTGGGCGCCAGCTCCAACATTCCCGTGATCATGGTCTCGGCCCGCTCCAGCGAGGTTGACGTCGTACTCGGGTTGGAGATTGGAGCCGCGGACTACGTCACCAAGCCCTACCGACTACGCGAACTCATCTCGCGCATGCGCGCAGTCTTGCGTCGCGTGAACCCACGAGTCGATGACGAAGTTATCGCCTTCGGCGATCTTCGCCTCGATCTCGGTCGACGAACCCTCACGAGGAATAAAGAGGAGATTGTGCTGAGTCGCAAGGAATTCGACCTCCTCGCACTCTTCGCCAATCGCCTGGGCAACGTTGTTACTCGCGAAGAGTGCATCGACGCCTTGTGGTGGGGGCTGGAACTCTCCGACACCCGATCGCTCGACACTCACGTGAAGCGCCTGCGCCAAAAGATGGAGGCAGTGCCGGATGAACCCAGCCAACTCTTAACGATTCGTGGTGTGGGTTTTCGGCTCGACCCCTGAACACGCTAGGCCTCCTCGAGGTACCCGCGGCTCAGTCAGTGGCGTGACCCGGCGAGGATTTAGAGCAAGCCGAGGGACTGCACCTCATCGCGCTCGGACAGCAGTTCGTCAGTCGTTAGCTTGATTCGAGCGGCCGCGAAGTCATCGATCTCGAAGCCCTCCTTCACGGACCAGTTTCCTTTTCCGTCGGCGGTGATTGGCAAGCCAAAAGTCAAGCCTTCGGGAACGCCGTAGTCACCCGTACTCGTCACCGCGACCGAGACGCAGTCGTCCGCCGCGGTAGGGGTGGAGAGTGAGACCACGGTGTCGATGGCCGCGGAAGCGGCGGAGGCGGCGGAACTCAGTCCTCGGGCTTCGATGATTGCCGCCCCACGCTTCTGCACGGTCGTAATGAATTCGCCCTCGAGCCAGGCGCGGTCCGAAATAACGTCGGTGCTGGCGCGTCCCCCAATGCTGGCGTTCGCAAAGTCGGGGAACTGCGTCGCCGAGTGGTTACCCCAGATCGCCAGATTCTTGACCTCGCTCACCAAGACACCCGCCTTCTTCGCCAGCTGCGTTTCGGCCCGATTTTGGTCCAGACGCGTCATCGCGAACCAGCGCTCCGCCGGTACCTCGGGGGCGTTCGAGCGGGCAATTAGACAGTTGGTATTGCAGGGATTGCCAACGACGAGCACTCGCACGTCGCTGGCCGCGTTCTCGGCGATAGCCCGACCCTGGGGCTTGAAAATACCCCCGTTAATGGTCAGCAGGTCCCCACGTTCCATGCCGGCCTTGCGAGGCACGGAACCGACCAGCAGGGCCCAGTTGGTGCCCGAGAAGGCGTGCGACAGGTCACTCGTGGCCTCGATACCGTGCAGCAGGGGAAAGGCCCCGTCATCGAGTTCCATAGCCACGCCGTTGAGGGCCTTCATCGCCGGCTCGATTTCGAGCAGTCGCAAGACGACGGGAGTCTCGGCGCCAAAGAGTTGACCCGAGGCGATACGGAATAACAATTGATAACCGATTTGGCCGGCGGCGCCGGTGACGGTGACGTGGACGGGCTTGTTCATGATGCTCCTTTGGAAAAACTTTACAGGCGGTCCACGATGGCGGAAGCGAACTCGGAACACTTCACTTCGCGAGCGCCCTCCATGAGGCGTGCGAAGTCGTAGGTAACGATCTTTTCGGCGATGGTGGCCTCGAGGGCGCGGACAATGTCAGCCGCCGCGTCTCGCCAACCCAGGTGCTCGAACATCAAGACCCCCGACAGCAGCACCGAACCGGGGTTGACCTTGTCCTGGCCGGCGTACTTGGGCGCCGTGCCGTGGGTGGCCTCAAAGATGCCGTGACCCGTGACGTAATTGATGTTGGCGCCCGGGGCGATACCGATACCACCGACTTGCGCCGCCAGGGCGTCAGAGAGGTAGTCGCCGTTCAGGTTCATCGTTGCGATGACGTCGAATTCCTTCGGACGCGTGAGAACCTGCTGCAGAGTGATGTCCGCAATGGAGTCCTTGACCAGCAACTTGCCCTCGGGCTTCCCCCCACAGTCGTCCCAGCCGACGGCGACGTCGGCGAACTCGTCACGCACCAACTGGTAGCCGTACTTCATAAAGGCCCCTTCGGTGTACTTCATGATGTTGCCCTTGTGCACCAGCGTCACTGACGGTCGGTCGTGCTCGAGCGCGTACTTAATTGAAGCGCGAATGAGGCGCTCGGAACCAAACTTTGAGATGGGCTTAAATCCCAGGCCACTCATCTCGCGAATATCCCATCCGAAGTTGTCGTGCAGGTAGGAACGCAGCTTCTCGGCGTCGGCGGTTCCGGCTTCGAGCTCCATACCAGCGTAGACGTCTTCGCAGTTCTCACGGAAGATAACCATGTCGACGTCCTCGGGACGCTTCACGGGTGAGGGGACGCCCTGGAACCAACGAACCGGACGCAGGCACACGTAGAGATCAAGGATTTGACGCAGCGCCACGTTCAAGGAGCGAAAGCCTCCGCCAATGGGGGTGGTCAGGGGACCCTTAATACCGATGAGGTAGTCCCGGAAGGCGGTGATGGTCTCGTCGGGCAACCAGTTACCGGTTTCCTTGAAAGCCTTCTCTCCAGCCAATACTTCCATCCATTCAATGCGCCGGCCGTACTTGGCGGCCGCGGCGTCGAGGACCAGTTTGGCGGCGGGCCAAATATCGACGCCAGTCCCGTCGCCCTCAATAAAGGGGATAATGGGGTTCGACGTTACCTGTAAGACACCGTCAGCATTTGTTGTGATTTTGTCAGCCATGCCCTCATCCTACGACGCAAAACCGGTTTCGGGCTGGGCGACGAGGCTCTCAGGAGCGATACCCATAATCACCAAAGAGGGCGGCGTGAATCTCTCGGGTCGCGGTCGAGCGATTGAGGGTATAGAAGTGCAGTCCGGGTGCGCCGGCCGTCAACAACTCGGCGCAGAGTTCGGTGGCGGCCAGAATGCCTTCCGCTCGCACTGCCCCCGGGCCCCCTTGTTCGTGGGCCCGGGTGAGGCGGGTAACGAGCGTGGCGGGAACCGCCGCTCCCATCTCGGCCATGCGCTTGACCCCACTGAGGGTCGTGACCGGCATGATGCCGGGCAAGACGGGCTTGTCCACCCCGAGATTGGCCAGTTCCTCGACCAAGTCAGTCCACTCGTGGGCGGCGAAAAAGAACTGGGTCACCGCAAAGTCAGCCAAGCGCAGCTTCTCGGCCAGGTAGAAACGGTCACTGCGCCGGCTGGGCGAGCGCGGGTGGCCCTGCGGATGGGCGGCCACGCCAATAGAAAACTCCCCCACCTCGCGAGCCAGGGCCACGAGCTCCAGGGCGTGCACGAATTCCGAGGGAAGCAAGCGGGGATCCTCGGGAATGTCGCCACCCAGGGCCATCACGTTCGTAACGCCCCCCGCGAGATAGGAGCGCAGAATCGCGTCCATTTCGGCGCGACTGTGCCCCACACAAATCAGGTGAGCCATGGCCGTGGTGCCGCCGGTCTGGATTGATTGCACTAAGTCGTAGGTGCGCTGGCGAGACTCCCGACCACCCCGGTAGGTGACCGAGACGAAGGAGGGTTCCAGGTCGTGGAGTTCGTCCAAGGTCGCTAGCAGCGTGGCACTTTCGTCGTCGGACTTCGGGGGAAAGTACTCAAACGACCGGGTGGTCGTCGAGCGGAGCAGTTCGTGGATCAGCACTACGACGACGAGCGACCAAAGTCGTCATCAAGGCGCACGATATCGTCCTCACCGAAGTACGTTCCCGTTTGAACCTCAATAAAAACAATGTCCGTCTCGCCGCGGTTCTCACAGCGGTGCGCCTGGCCAAGGGCAATGTCCACCGACTCACCCGGCCGGCACTCGTACACGTCATCACCCACCGTGACGGTGGCGACGCCCGACACCACGAACCAGTGTTCGGCGCGGCGGCTGTGCGTTTGCAGACTCAGTCGTTTCCCCGGGGTGACGACGATGCGCTTAACTTTGTGGTCACTGGCCTCGTCGTCGAGCACCGTGAAGCTACCCCACGGACGTTCGTCGTACTCTCGGCCTCGCGCGTCATTCATTGCTCACTCACTTTCTCCGCCGCCAGAACGGCGTTGCGTAACAACATGGCACGAGTCATCGGACCGACGCCACCTATGCGAGGGGTCATCCATCCGGCCACCTCGGCCACGTCGTCGTTCACGTCGGATAGCAATTTACTACCCGCCCAACTGGTCCCAGCGCCGACCACGGCCGCCCCCAACTTCACCATGTCCTTGGTGACCAGGCCGGCCACGCCCGCGGCGGCCACGATGACGTCGGCCTCACGAACGAGCGAAGCCAGGTCGCCGACGCCGGTGTGCACGACGGTCACCGCCGCGTTACAGCCCGGACGCTTCATCGCGAGAAGCAGTGCGAGGGGGCGCCCAATGGTGAGGCCTCGGCCGATGATGACGACGTGCTGACCCGAGACGGGTACCTGGTGGGCGGCCAGGAGTTCCACGATGCCGGCCGGCGTGCAGGGCACCGGACCGGGCGCACCCATGACGAGACGCCCGAGATTGGTGGGGTGCAGTCCGTCAACGTCCTTCGCAGGATTGATCCGAAGCAGCACGGCCTCTTCATCGATTCCCGCGGGCAGGGGCAGCTGCACCAAGATCGAGTGCACCGCCGGATTGGCGTTGAGTTGGTCGATGAGTTGCTCGACGTCGGCTTGGCTCGCACTGGCGGGCAATTCGTGCTGAAAGGAGACGATGCCAATTTCCGCGCAGTCGGCGTGCTTCATGGCGACGTACTTGGCGCTGGGTCCGTCATCACCCACGAGGACGGTGGCGAGCCCCACTGGTCGACCCAGTGCGGCGAGTCGCATTGCGCGGTCGGCGAGCTCCATCTTGATGCGCCCAGCGACCCGCGTACCGTCGAGTAGTTCCGCCATGGGGCTCCTAATGTTTGAAGTGACGCTCACCAGTGAGCATCATCACGATACCGGCCGCGTTGGCCGCTTCGATTACTTCGGCGTCACGAACTGAACCACCGGGCTGTACCACGGCACGTACGCCGGCCGCGGTCAGGGCTTCGAGGCCGTCGGCGAAGGGGAAGAAGGCGTCCGACGCCGCCGCGCTTCCCACTGACTGATCGCCGGCCTTGCTCACGGCGATGCCCGCCGCGACAACGCGCGACTGCTGGCCCGCGCCGACCCCGACGGCCACCCCGTCGCGAGCGAGCACGATGGCGTTCGACGTCGTACGCGCGCATACCCGCCAAGCCACGAGCAGGTCCTCCAGTTGCTGAGCGGAAGGCTTTGCTTCGGTGACGCAGCGCCACTCGCTGATCGGCGTGACGAGCTCGTCGGCGTTTTGCACCAGGGCGGTGTCACCGAAGGTGCGAACGGAAAGCCCCAGGGGCTCCGGAGCTCCGGCGGACAGGAGCCGCGTGGCCTTGCGGCGAGTCACCAGGGCCTGAAGCGCCCCTTCGCTAAAGGACGAAGCGATGATCACGTCCGCTTGCGGTCCGGCGCAGATGGCGGCGGCCAGTTCGTCGTCGATCTCCCCGAGCACCGCCACTATGCCACCGAAGGCACTCTGGGGATCGGCGATAAGCGCCTTGGCGAAGGCGTCCAGCAAGGTCTCCCCCACGGCGGCACCCGAGGCGTTGGCGTGCTTAATAATGGCCACTGCTCGGCGGTGAGGAACGTCGGCGTGGAGCTCGTGCACCAAGCGCCACGCCGCGTCGGCGTCAAAGAGGTTGAGGTACGACAAGGCCGAGCCGGCGTGCTGGGTCACGCGGTCCCACCACGGCGACGACCCGCTGACGCGGTAACGAGCACCGGTCTGGTGTGGGTTTTCGCCGTAACGAAGGACCTGCGCGCGCTCCAGCGTGAGGTGCAAGGTAGCGGGCAAGACGGCGTCGGCCCCGGTAGGGGCCTCACCGAGGACGCCGCCGCCGTCCAGCCAGGCCACGATGGCGGCGTCGTAGGCGGCGGTGTGCGCAAACGCGGCCCGCGCCAGGACGTGGCGAGTGCCGTCGCTGAGCGAACCAGCCACCCGCAGTTCGTCGAGCACGGTGGCGTATTGGGTGGGACTGGTCACGACGCCAACGGCGTGGTGGTTCTTCGCGGCGGCGCGAACCATAGTCGGACCACCGACGTCAATCAGTTCAATGGAGGGATTCGACGAGAAGGGGTACAGGTTGCACACCACCAGATCGATGGTGCCGATACCGTGTTCGGCGAGAGCGGCGAGGTGCGCCGGCTTGCTGCGATCGGCCAGAATGCCGCCGTGAATAGCCGGGTGCAGAGTCTTGACTCGGCCATCGAGCATTTCGGGGAAACCGGTGACCTCGCTCACGTCACGGTGGGCGATACCCGCAGCGCTAAGGGCCGAAGCCGTGCCCCCCGAAGCGATGAGCTCGATTCCCAGCGCCTCGAGGTCGCGGGCGAAATCGACCAGTCCCGTCTTGTCGTAGACACTCAGTAACGCTCGCATGTGTACTCCTCAATAGAACCACTAACGGTAGCGGAAATGGGCTTGACCCCCCGACCCTGTTTTGACGCCAGTTCCGGGCGGTACGCGCGATTCCGCAGGAACCTTGAACACCTCGCCGGACGAACGTGGGGTCGACGCATTCGCTCGTACTAGACGAGTTCGTCGCGCAGGGCAACATCGGCCGGTTCAATACCTTCGTCGAGGCCGGCCATGACTCGAGCGAGTACCGCCGGATACAAGGCCCGTTCGACCATTTTTATGCGTTCGTGCAGGGACTGCTCGTCGTCACTGGGGAGAATCTCGACTTTTCGCTGAGCCAGGATTGGGCCGTCGTCCAGGGCTTCGGTAGCCACGTGGACAGTGCAGCCGGTCTCGCTACGGCCACTGGCGAGGGCCTGCGCTACGGCGTGCCAGCCCTTAAAGTCGGGCAGCAGGCTGGGGTGCGTGTTGAGCACTCGCCCCGGAAAGGCGGCGTGCAATTCTCCCGTCACCACCGTGCCAAAACCAGCCATGGCCACGACGTCGATGTCGGCGTCGACCAGTTCCTTGGCCAGTTCTCGAGAAAACGCCACGCGGTCAAAGGCCGGGGTAAATCCCCCGTACGCGGCGCGGTCGAGCAGGAGGGCGCGAACACCCGCCGCCTCGGCGATCGCCAGTCCCGAGCAGGGGCGATCGGCGACCACCAGACGGACGGCAATGCCGGCGTGCAGCATGGCGTCGAGAATCGTGCCGGTACCCGACACGAGAACGGCGCAGTTAGTCGACAAGAGCTAGAGCCCCATTGCGTGGACGATCTCCACCATCTTCGCGCCCGCCTCGGTCGGGTTTTGACAGACGTAGACGCCCGCTTCGCGAAGGGCGTCCATCTTGGCCTGGGCGGTGCCCTTCGATCCGGAAATGATGGCCCCCGCGTGACCCATCTTTCGACCGGCGGGTGCCGTAACACCGGCGATATACGCCACGACGGGCTTGGTCATGTGCGCTTTGATCCACTCGGCCGCGCGCTCCTCTTCGGAACCGCCAATTTCGCCGATCATCATGACGGCCTTGGTCTCGGGGTCGTCCTGGAAGGCCGCGAGGCAGTCAATGAAGTTGGTGCCCGGGACCGGGTCGCCCCCGATGCCGACGCAGGTCGTTTGGCCAATACCCTGCTGGGAGAGCTCGTGCAGGGCCTGGTAGGTCAGTGTGCCGGAACGCGAAACAATCCCCACTGGCCCACCGGGCAGAGCGATGTCACCCGAGGTGATGCCGATGTTGCACTTACCGGGACTAATGATGCCCGGGCAGTTCGGTCCCAGCAAACGCACCCCGGGGAAGTCTTCCACGAGGCGGTTGTAGGTGACGGCTTCGTCGTGAGCAGGAATCCCTTCGGTAATGCAGACAATGAAGGTGATGCCACCAG
Organism: uncultured Actinomycetes bacterium; assembly: GCA_903828785.1. Taxonomy (GTDB): domain Bacteria; phylum Actinomycetota; class Acidimicrobiia; order Acidimicrobiales; family RAAP-2; genus RAAP-2. Next base: position 75,427 of record CAIKNP010000022.1, read on the forward strand.
CCGCGGCCTCGAGAATGGCGGCGGCAGCGAACATGGGGGGCACCACGATAAAGGAGGCGCTGGCCCCCGTAGCGGCGACGGCTTCGACCACCGAGTTGAAAACCGGAATACCGTCAACGTCGCTCCCCCCCTTGCCGGGGGTGACACCCGCAACAATTTTGGTTCCGTAGTCGCGGTTACGCAGTCCGTGAAAGCGGCCCTGGCTACCGGTGAGGCCTTGCACAATCACCTTGGTGTTTTCGTCAACGAAGATACTCATCAGGCTCCTTGGGTGAAGGCGACGGCGCGGCGAGCGGCCTCCACCATGGTTGGTTCGGTAATCAGCGTGTCGCTGAGGTAGGGTTCCAAAATTTCGCGACCCAGCAGCGCGTTCGTACCATCGAGACGCAAGACAATTGGCGAGGCGATGTGTACGCGGCGAAGGGCCTCGAGCACACCGTTGGCGACGTCGTCAACGCGCGTGATGCCACCGAAGATATTGACAAAGATCACGCGTACCTTCGGGTCGGCATTAATGACCTCCAGGGCGGCGGCCATGACGTCGGCGTTCGCCCCACCACCGATATCGAGAAAATTCGCGGCCGTGCCGCCCACTTGATTGACCACGTCGAGGGTGGACATGGCGAGACCCGCACCGTTGGCGATGATCCCCACCGTTCCGTCGAGGCCAATGTAGTTGAGGCCCTTTTCGCGGGCCATGATCTCGCGGGGGTCAGTGGTGTCGGTGGCGCGAAAGGCGTTCCACTCGGGATGACGAAACGAGGCGTTCTCATCCAGCGTCACTTTGGCGTCCAGGGCCTTGACCACGAAATCGGGCGTCATGATGAGGGGGTTGATTTCTGCGAGGTCGCAGTCGCCTTCGACGTAACAACGGTAGAGCCTCACCAGGAGTTCGGCGGCTTGCTCGCGCGCGGGCTCGTCGAGCTCCGCTTCGTGCACCCAACGCCGGGCCGTGGCGAGGTCCAGACCGCGCACTGGATCAATGGAGAGGAAGGCGATGGCGTCGGGATTCTCTTCAGCGACCACTTCAATTTCGACGCCACCCTGCGCGCTCAACATACCCAGATGGGTCTTATTAGCCCGGTCCAGCGTGAAGGAGGCGTAGTACTCGCGGGCGATGGAACTAGCTTCTTCGACCCAGAGTCGCTCGACGACGTGACCCTTGATGTCCAGACCAAGGATGGCGTTCGCGTGTTCGAGCACTTCGGCGGCGTTGGTCGCCACCTTGACACCTCCGGCCTTACCCCGACCGCCCACCTTCACCTGGGCCTTTAGAACGACGGGATAACCAATACCCTCGGCAACGGCGAGCGCTTGCTCAACGCTGTCCGCAACGTCGCCCACCGGCGTGGGGATGTCGTAGCGTTCGAAGTACTGCTTGCCCTGATATTCAAAAAGGTCCACGACACTCTTTTCTGTTACTACGAGTATGACGGGTGTCATTCGACCAAGTCCCCGCGCGACAGTAAACAGTTAAAAGGTTAGGGAGAAATTGGCGGCCACGTGGGGCACCCGAAGGGATGTTTCTGCGTATCTGCAAAGTGAATACACCCCTCGGTCGCCAGTCGGCGGCCCAGAGATTTTGAGCCCGCCCGAGTAGCCTTAGGGGCATGGATGAAGCCGTAGCAACCCGGGGACCCTGGCGAGCCACCTTCTCGGCCCTGCGCATTCCCCAGTGGGTCAAAAACTGCCTGGTCTTCGTGGCCCCGGCGGCGGCCGGGACAATGCTCCACCACGACGTTCTTCTGAACAGCATCGTCGCCTTCGCATCCTTCTCCGGCGTCGCCAGCGCGATCTATCTCGTTAACGACATTCGTGACGTCGACGATGACCGTCAGCACCCGACCAAACGATCGCGGGCGATTGCGTCCGGACAACTCACGCTCGGCGTGGCTCGTTCGCTGGCCGTCGTCTTCCTCGCGCTCGGTCTAAGCCTTCCGATGGTGCTGGACAATCCGGCTGGTTTTTACCTGATCATCGCCATCTACGTCGTCGAATCACTGGTCTACATTGCCGGAATAAAGCGGGTACCCATTGTCGAGATGGTCTTCGTCGCCGGTGGCTTCTTCCTGCGCGCCTACGGTGGAGCGGCCGCGTCGCACATTCCCGTCTCCGAGTGGTTCCTGGTGGTCATTTCCTTCGGCGCCCTCTTTTTGGTCATCGGTAAGCGTTCAGCCGAGATTCGTCACGTGGGCACCTACTCGCGAGCAGTTCTGACTGAGTACACCACCGAGTTTCTCCACTCCGCCCTGACCTTGTCCGCCACCGTGGTCGTCACCGCTTACTGTCTTTGGGCCTTTGATACCTCGAGCACCGGGCTCTCGAACGTGCACCACCTGGTCGTGCCCCTTCGACTCACCGTGGTGCCCGTCGTTATGGCCATCCTCTTCATTATTCGTGGCGCGGAATCGCCAGAGGGCGAACGCCCCGAGGACCTGGTCTTACGCAATCGCACGGTGCAGATTCTGGGACTGTCCTGGATAGTTCTCGCCCTGATAGGAGTGTACGGATGACGCGTCGTCAATTAACGGGCTGGGGCCGCACCATGGCGAGTTACGCCGAGGTCTTAAGCCCCAACAGTGAAGAGGCTATTGCGCGGGCCCTGGAGGCGGGACCCGCCATCGCCCGCGGCCTCGGCCGTAGTTACGGCGACCCCGCTCAGCTCAGTGGTGGCGTGGTTCTGACGAATCGTGACTTGGGCGGCATAGGACCCATCGCCAGTGACGGCTCCGTGACCGTGGGCGCGGGAGTCTCGATCGACGAGCTACTGACGCTCGCCATACCCCAAGGGTGGTTCGTTCCCGTGACCCCCGGCACCCGCCAGGTGACTTTTGGTGGCGCCATCGCCGCTGACGTCCACGGCAAGAATCACCACCGCGATGGATCCATTGGTGACCACGTCACTTCGATGCGCATCGTGACCCCCATCGGGGCCTTCGACACGTCGCCCAGCGAACACGCCGAGCTCTTCTGGGCCACCATTGGCGGTATGGGACTGACCGGGGTCATCACCTCGCTCACGCTGCGCCTCATCAAGATTGAGACCGACCGGGTGCTGGTCGACACCACTCGCTTCGCCAACCTCGACGGCGTCATGGCCGCCATGGTCGAGGGTGACGACCGCTATCGCTACTCGGTGGCCTGGGTGGACTGCATGACCAAGGGCGCCTCCATGGGGCGCGGAATTCTCACCCGGGGCGATCACGCCCGGGCCAGCGACGTGAGCGACGCGGCGCTCGTGGCCCCCAAGGGTGCGCGCCTCACGATTCCCGTCGACGCCCCTTCGGGTCTGTTGAATCCCTTGAGCATCCGCCTCTTCAACGAGGCCTGGTTTCGTTACGCGCCGCGTTCTCGCCAGGGTGAGGAACAAAGCATCGGCTCCTTCTTCCATCCCCTCGATGGCGTGAACGATTGGAACCGCCTCTACGGGCGCCGGGGCTTCGTCCAGTACCAGTTCGCCGTGGCCGATGCCTACGGTGACGTGGTCGTTCGGGCCATTGAACGACTTTCTTCGTCGGGCGTGCCCAGCTTCCTCGCCGTGCTGAAGCGTTTCGGCCCCGCCAACCACGGCCCCCTCTCTTTCCCAATGGCCGGCTGGACGCTGGCGCTCGACCTGCCCGTGGGACCCGCCACCTTGCCCACCGTGCTCGACGACCTCGACGAAATGGTCTTGGCGGCGCAGGGCCGGGTCTACCTGGCCAAAGACGCGCGACTGCGCCCCGACGTGCTGCGCAGCATGTACCCTCGACTGGGAGACTTTCTGGCGGTAAAACAGCAGTACGACCCCCATCACCGATTGACCAGTGACCTGGCCCGTCGGCTAAACCTCGGAGGAAATTAAGTATGGATAACGCCTTTGGTCAGCCGCAGCGCGTCATCGTGCTTGGCGGCACTTCCGATATTGCTCGGGCCATCACGAAGAAGTTGGTCGATGCTCGGGCCCACACCGTAATTCTCGCGGGCCGCGACGTGGCTCGACTCGACCAGGCCGCCGCCGAGGCCCGCGAGTTTGGTGCGACCACCGTGGCCACCACCGCGCTCGACGCCGAAGACCCCGCCAGCGCGACGGCCACCGTCGCCCGCGCCTTCGAGGCCGCTGGGGGCAGTGTCGACCTCGTGATAATTGCCGTCGGTCTGCTCGGTGATCAAACGGCCGACGAGGTGAGCCCCGAGGCCACCCTGCGCATGATGTCGGTGAACTTCACCTGGCCGGTCGTGGCCCTGACCGAGATTCGTAACCGCCTCCTGGCGCAGGGCAGCGGACGCATCCTGGTGATCTCCTCCGTCGGGGCAATTCGCGTGCGTCGCACCGCCTACCTCTACGGGGGCGCTAAGGCCGGGCTCGACCGACTCTGTGACGGGCTCGCCGACTCGCTCGAGGGCAGCGGCGTGAGCTTGCAAATTCTTCGACCCGGCGCGGTTCGAACGCGGATGACGGAGGGTCTGCCCGAAGTGCCCTTTACCACCGGCCCCAACGAAGTCGCCGAGTACGTTATGACGGGTCTCGGTGGGCAGCAGCGCGTGATCTGGAGTCCGCCGCTGCTGAAGTACGTCTACTTCATTTTGCGACACCTGCCCAAAGCACTGTGGCGCAAAATTATGGAGCGTTAGGACCGCGGTTTCGCCGCGGTGGCCTTACGCAGTTCCTTGGGCCGCAAATTCATCGTAAAGAAGTCGCGAGTCCACCACGTCGCGAAAAAGACGGAAGGCCGCTCGAGCATCGCGTTCGCGCCGGCGTTAACGCTGTTGAGCATGTTGGTGCCCGACGAAGCGTTGATGGCGCGCCCCGCGGGTCCGCTGAACGCCGAGTAGACCACCCAGTCGGTGTTCATGTCTAATTCCATGGCCCGCACGGCCCCCGCGCGCTCCAGGATGTTGGCCAAGTCGGCGATGGAGAGCGCCGGGCCACCGGCGTAGACCAGGGCCCCGTCACTGGTAATGCCCAAACCGGAGCGCCAGACGTTAAAGGTGTTGCCGGTGACCTTGCCCCACTTGGCGTTGTTCTGCTGACTCAAGCCCGGCACGGCGTGCCCCCCATCAACAATTAAGTCGAGGTTCTGGCGCACGGAGGCCACTTTGGCGAGGGAGTGAAAGTCGCGGCCCCACTGTCCCAGGGCCACCGAGCCATCCTTGTAAATAACGACCGAGGCGCCACCGACGCGTAAGGGGTGCAGGAGCTTTCCGTCGGTGTAGTAACCACCCTGCGCATCCTGTAGGCGGAAGCCGGCGTTAAACACGGCGACCAAGGACTGACTCGCTCCCGCCGCGATTGGTGCGGTGTGCGAATAGGGCAGACCCTGGGGACCGGGTATTTGTGATCCGGAGTAGAGGGTGGCCCGCAGCAGCCGAGTATCCATCCACGCCACACCCACCACGTAACTGGTGTGCACGGCGTCGGGGCGAACGAAGGCTTCGTAGATCGCGGGAACGCCATTGACGGTGGTGCGACCCACGGGGTGCCATAGACCCTCCCCGGGGGCGGGGTGGATCGCGGGTGATGTGATACGAGCGGGCACCGGTAGGGCGCCGGTGGCGTTGATAACCCCACCACCACCGCCGAAGGCATTCTTGCCCGGCTGCCCACCGACCTTGGCGGGGTGCAGCCGGTTGTAGATGTTCTCAGCCCAGGTGACCAGGCCCCCGATACCTTCGTTGCGCCCCCACTCGGCGATGCGAGCCATGGAGGAGGCGCCGTAGGAGGGGTTATTGATTGCCTGGTAGAAGGTCACGCCGTAGTACCCGAAGAGGATGACGCTAAGCAAGATGGTCACGACGAGGGCCCGGCGCCAGTAGTAGGTGTACTTGGTGGGGGTACGTTTACGCCGACGTCGAGGGGCGGGACGGGACCGGCGAGAAACCATAAGGTTCCAGTTTGCCACCTGGGACGCGCCCTTTGTCCCTCCCACCCTACGAATTCGCTAAGAAGTGCGTAACGAGGGCCTCAGGCGCGACGTAAAGGGGTCATGGCCAGCATAAGTTGCTTGGATCCGTGCTCGTCAAAGTCCACGGTCGCTCGGGCTCCCGTGCCCGAACCGGCGGTTTTGGTCACGGTACCGAGGCCGTAGCGGTCGTGCACCACCCGCTCGCCCACCGCTAGTTTCAGCTCCTCGGCCCCCGTTGAGCGAACGGGCGGAGCGGAACCCGATCCGAAGGCGCGGCCCTGGGCAAATTCGCTATTGCGACCAGCGAAGCCCGACTCCTCGTCCTGAAACGACGCGCGGCGCAAGGGTAGTGACTTCGAAATGTCATCGACGAGTTCGGCCGGGATCTCCTGCAGGAAGCGACTGGGGATGGCGTCCGCTCGCTGGCCCCACATGGTGCGACTCCACGCCTGAGTCAAAACGAGATACTTCATCGCGCGCGTTACCCCGACGTAGCAAAGTCGCCGCTCTTCTTCGAGTTCGGCGTCGTCAGACAGCGCTCGCTTGTGGGGGAAGATTGTTTCTTCCAGTCCCGTAATAACGACCAGGGGAAACTCCAGTCCCTTGGCCACGTGCATCGTCATCATCGAAATCGCGCCGGCCCCGCCGTCGAGCTGGTCGGAGTCCGCCACCAGGGCCATACGTTCGACGAAGTCGAGCAGCGTGTCGTATTGCGCGGCGGCGGAAGCCAGTTCCCCGAGGTTCTCTAGCCGTGACATGGCCTCATCAGTATTCTCAGCCCGTAGGGCGTCACCCATGCCCGTTTCACGGACAATGGCCTCAATCATCTCGCGCGGACTCATGTCGTTGGCCATGGCGCGCAACTCGTCGAGTACAAAGGCAAACTTGTCCGCGGCGGCCAACACCTTGCCGCTGAGACCAGCGGCGGCGGCGTGCTTGGGGGCCTCGGCGAAAGAAATACCGTTCTCGGCCGCGAAGGTTCCCAGCTTGGTCTGGGCCACGTCGCCAATACCCCGCTTGGGTTCGTTGATCACCCGACGCGCCGACGCCTCGTCGCGGGGATTGACGATTAGGCGCGCGTAGGCCAGAGCCGTCTTCACTTCCTTGCGGTCGTAGAAGCGCATGCCCGAAATGACGCGGTAGGGAATACGGGCCCGCAGCATCTCTTCTTCCAGCACGCGACTTTGAGCATTGGTTCGGTAGAAGATGGCCATCTGGTTCCAATTCAGTCCGAGTTCACTGTGAGCGCGCCGCAACTCCGAGGCCACCCAGCGACCCTCGTCGTATTCGTCGCCCGCCCGGTAGAGGCGAATCTTTTCACCCAAACCCTGGTCGGTGAAGAGGTTCTTGGCGTGGCGTGAGGCGTTTTTAGCGATTACCGCATTCGCCGCGTCGAGAATGGTCTGGGTCGAGCGAAAATTCTGTTCAAGGAGCACCACTTCGGCGTCGGGGAAGCGCTGCTCGAATTGCAAGATGTTACGCACATCAGCGGCGCGAAAACGATAGATCGACTGGTCCGAATCCCCCACCACGCAGAGGTTGCGGTGCTGGGCGGCCAGCATCAACACCAACTCGTTCTGGACGCCGTTGGTGTCTTGGAACTCATCGACCAGCAGGTATTTGAAACGACGCTGGTAGGACTCGAGCACGGTCGCGTCGGCGCGCAACATCGCCACTGCGTTGAGCAGCAGGTCGTCAAAGTCCATGGCGTTCGCGAGTCGCAAGCGGCGCTCGTAGAGTTTGTAAATCTCAGCGATGCGCCGGTGGTTGGGGTTGTCGCCACTGACCTTGTCCGCGTAGCGATCGGCCGACAACATTTCGTTTTTCGCCGCCGAGATGGCCGCGTGCACGCTGCGCGGCGACAGTCGCTTGGTGTCGATATCGAGTTCTTTCATAATGCGGTCCACGGCCGTCTCGGCGTCGCCGGCGTCGTAGATGGTGAAACCGCGCTCGTAACCCAAAACGTCGGCGTGACTGCGCAGCATGCGCAAGCAGGCCGAATGAAAGGTCGACACCCACATCGACTTGGCCTCGTCGCCCACCAGGTCCACCACGCGATGGCGCATTTCGTCGGCCGCCTTGTTCGTGAAGGTGATGGCCATTATTTCGAAGGAACGCGCGTCGCCGGTCGCCAGGAGGTGGGCGATTCGCCGAGTCAATACGCGGGTCTTACCCGAACCGGCGCCGGCCACCACCAGGAGCGGCCCATTGCGCTGAATAACCGCCTGGCGTTGAGGTTCGGTGAGCCCCTCGAGCAAGAGATTGGGGTCCAGCGTGGGTACTTCATTCTCTGGGTCGTCGCCCCACAGCGCATCGTCAGAGAAGGAGCGGCGGCTCACTCCCACTCAATCGTGCCCGGCGGTTTGCTGGTCACGTCCAGGGCCACGCGGTTCACGCCCGGGACTTCGCGCACCAGTCGATTGGCGATGGCTTCGATGACGTCGTAGGGCAGACGGGCCCAGTCGGCGGTCATTGCGTCATCACTGGTCACGGCGCGAATGATGATGGGGTAGGCGTAGGTTCGGCCGTCTCCCATGACGCCCACGGTGCGCACGGCGGGCAATACGGCGAAGCTCTGCCAGAGTTCGCGGTAGAGGCCGGCCTTCTTGATTTCGTCGACGACAACGTAGTCAGCGTTTCGCAAAATCTCGGCCCGCTCGCGAGTTACTTCGCCGATGATGCGCACGCCCAGGCCCGGTCCGGGGAAGGGCTGGCGCCAGACGATTTCGTCGGGCAAGCCCAAGTCCGATCCGACGCGACGGACCTCGTCCTTGAACAAGGTGCGCAGCGGCTCCACCAACGCAAAACTGAGATCATCGGGCAAGCCACCGACGTTGTGGTGCGACTTGATGGTGGCCGCGTGCCCCGAGCCGGACTCAATGACGTCGGGGTACAGCGTGCCCTGCACCAGAAATTTGATACCGTCTTCCGCCAAGTCTCGAGCGACGGCCTCGAACTCGCGAATAAAGAGTTCGCCGATGATCTTGCGCTTACGTTCCGGGTCAGTCACCCCGGCGAGGGCGTCGAAGAAGCGATCCTGGGCGCGGACGTGAATCAGTTCGACCCCGAACTGCTTCGTGAAGGTCTCTTCAATCTGTTCGCCCTCGTTCTTGCGCATGAGCCCGGTGTCGACAAAAACGCAGGTCAATTGATTACCGACGGCGCGGTAGACCATGGCCGCGGCCACCGCGGAATCTACGCCACCGGACAAGGCACAGAGCACGCGCTCGTCGCCGACCTGGGCGCGAATGGCGGCCACTTGATCGTCGATGATGTTCGAATTCGTCCAGGTCGGCGCAAGACCGGCTTGCTCGTGAAGGAAATTCTCGATGATGGCTTGACCGTGCTCGGAGTGCACCACTTCGGGGTGGAACTGCACCGCGTAAAAGCGACGCGCGGCGTCTTCCATCACCGCCACGGGCGCCAGTGGCGTCGAAGCGGTGACGCGGAAACCCTCGGGGGCCTGCGCAATGGCGTCACCGTGGCTCATCCAACACGACCAGGGTTCGTCCGACTCGCTCCACAGCAGCGAGGAGCCGAGCCGCGTCAGTTCGGTGCGACCATACTCTCCGCCACCGGTGTGCTCGACGACGCCACCCAGCTGCTGGGCCATCAGTTGCGCCCCGTAGCAAATACCAAGAACGGGAATACCTAGTTCATAAATAGCGGGGTCCAGCGTCGGGGCGGGTACTTCGTAGACCGACTTGGGGCCGCCCGACAAAATGATGGCCGAGGCCTGCTTGGCTCGCACCTCATCGGCGGTGATGGTACTCGGCACGATTTCGGAAAAGACGCGTGCCTGGCGAACGCGTCGCGCTATGAGTTGGGCGTACTGAGCCCCGAAGTCAACAACGAGGACCGTCAATGGCCCATGCCTACACCCTGGGAGCGCTGCAGTTGCTTGCCCTCAGTCTGGAGGGAGGGGGCCAGCATGATCTCGGCCTTCTGGAATTCCTTCAGGGTCTCGTAGCCACAGGTGGCCATCGAGGTGCGCAGTGCGCCGAAGAGGTTGAGGCGTCCATCGTTCTCGTGCGCGGGGCCGACGAGGATTTCCTCGAGGGTGCCACGGATCTTGGTGGAGACGCGCGTACCGCGTGGCAGCGTGGGGTGGAAGGTCGCCATGCCCCAGTGGTAACCCCGACCCGGCGCCTCGACGGCGCTGGTCAGGGGTGAGCCGATCATCACTGCGTCGGCGCCGCAGGCGATGGCCTTAGCGATGTCGCCACCGCGACTCATGCCACCGTCGGCGATAACGTGCACGTAGACGCCCGTCTCGTCCAGGTGTCGCATGCGCGCTCCCGCCACGTCGGCGATTGCCGTCGCCTGGGGGACACCAATGCCCAGCACGCCGCGCGAAGTGCAGGCGTTGCCCGGACCGACCCCGACCAGCACACCGGCGGCCCCGGTGCGCATGAGGTGCAAGGCGGCCTGGTAACTCGCACACCCACCAACAATGACGGGCAACTCGAACTCACGAATGAACTTCTTCAAGTTGAGTGGTTCAACCGTTTTGGAAACGTGCTCGGCGGAAACGACGGTGCCCTGAATAACGAGAATGTCGAGACCGGCTTCGAGGATGGTCTTGGCCATCCAGCTGGTCTTGGCGGGCGTGACCGACGCCGAGGTGGTAATGCCAGCGGCCTTCATTTCGCGAATACGCTGACCAACCAATTCGAGCTTGACAGGTTCGAGGTACATCTGCTGCATTCGAGCGGTGGCCTTGTCGCTGTCGAGCTCGGCAATTTCGTCGAACAAGGGCATCGGGTCTTCGTAGCGAGTCCAAAGCCCTTCAAGGTTCAGCACTCCCAAGCCACCCAAGCGACCCATGGCAATGGCGGTGTGCGGCGAGATGGCGCTGTCCATGGCGGATCCCAGTACGGGGAGGCCAAACTTGTAGGCGTCAATCTGCCACGAGATGTCGACGTCCTCGGGGTCGCGCGTACGTCGCGAGGGGACGATCGCAATGTCGTCAAAACCGTAGGCCTGACGAGCTGATTTGTAAATGCCAATTTCTACTTCTGCCATGGCCGCCTCCGCGCGATTTCGTGGTTCAACACCGAACTACGTCCCTCTAATCTACTGGACGCACCCACCGGCAATTCCTCACCATCTTCCTTCGGTCCTGGTCGCTCCGGGCGCAAGGTGCGCTAGCGTTATTGGGCGCGTCAACAACTCTCGTTCGACGCCTTCTGACCCCCAAGGATTCCTTAGCCATGAAGTCACTCGCTCGTTTCGCCGTTCAAAAGCGCTGGTTTGTTCTGGCCGTTTGGCTCGTTGTGGCCATAGGCATGAATCTGGCCGCTCAGTCCTTCGGCAACAACTACTCCAACTCCTTTTCCCTCCCCGGCACGAACTCGGTACACGCCCTCAAGCTCCTCGAATCGGCCCACCTCAAGGGCGCCGGCGGTGACGCCGATCAAATCGTGTTTCAGGCCACCTCCGGTACCGTCGCCGACCACGCGGCCGCCATTACCGCCGTGCTGAACGCCATTGCCCAGGTTCCCGAAGTCGGATCGGTCACCTCCCCCTTCTGCCCCAGCGGGAGTACGCCCTCGACCTGCCTGGGATACCAGCAAACCAGTCGCGACGGCACCATTGCCTACGCCGTCGTGCACTTCACGACCGACCCGAACGCCCTGCTCGCCGCCAACGTCAGCCAAGTCATCCACGACGCCAATAGTTTGAACTCCTCCGGCCTGCGGGTATCCGAAGGTGGGCAGGCCATCGGCAAAGTCACCACGCCCCAGGGCAGCCCCGACACGGGGGTTGGTCTCGCCGTCGCGGCGGTGGTCCTCTTGGTGGCCTTTGGTTCACTGATGGCCATGCTCTTGCCCCTGGGCGTTGCCCTCTTCGCGATTCTCATCGCCTCCGCGGCTACGACCCTGCTGAGCCACTGGGTGACTATTGCGCAATTTGCCCCCATCCTTGGTTCGCTCATCGGACTGGGCGTTGGTATTGACTACGCCCTGTTCATCGTGACCCGCGCGCGCCAAAACCTGCGCCAAGGAATGTCCGTCGAAGACGCCGTCGTCAAAGCCATCGACACCTCCGGTCGAGCGGTGATGTTCGCGGGCGCCACGGTGTGCGTGGCGCTCCTGGGCATGCTCTTCTTGGGCTTTAGTTTCTTGAGTGGACTAGGCATAGCGGCGTCCACCACGGTCATTATTACGATGTTGGCTTCACTAACCCTGCTCCCCGCTCTCCTGGGTTTCTGGAAGAGCACGGTGTTGAGCCGTCGTGAGCGCCGGGCGCTCGCGGCGAACGGGCCCGAGGGTGTCGTCGTCGAGGGTCCCTGGAAGCGCTGGGCCGAGTACGTCAGTCGGCGTCCGAAAATTCTCTCGCTGCTGGCGGTGGTGGCCATTCTCATCATCTCCCTGCCCGTGCTGACCTTGCGCCTCGGCCTGTCCGATCAGGGGTCCGACCCGGCCGGATCGACTACCCGCCTCGCCTACGAAACCTTGGCCAAGGGCTTCGGGGCCGGCTCAAATGGTCCCCTACAAGTAGTCGGCTCCATCAAGTCGCCGGCCGACGTCGCCGCCATGCAAGCCCTCGATCACCTGCTCGCCACGGAGCCCGACGTCGCCAGCGTCAGTCCCGTCATCCCCGTGAGTGCGTCCGTTGCCTTCATCAACCTGGTGCCGAGCTCCGCACCTCAGGCGGCGGCGACCACCAACTTGATCGCCACTATTCGCTCCACCTACGTGCCCAGCGTCACGACCACGAGCCACACCGCTATCTACGTTGGTGGAGCCACCGCCCTGGGGGTCGACTTCGCCAGCATTCTCGACTCGAAGATTCCGCTCTTCCTCATGGTGATCGTGATACTCGGTTGCTTGCTCTTAATGATCGCCTTCCGCTCCATACTGGTTCCCCTGGTGGCGGCGGCGATGAATCTCTTGGCGGTGGCCGCGTCCTTTGGATTGGTCGTAGCGGTCTTTCAATGGGGTTGGGGGAGCTCGCTCATCGGATCGGGATCGGGGCCCGTTGAGTCCTATCTACCAATCATCATGATCGCCATCCTCTTCGGACTGTCGATGGACTACCAAGTCTTCTTGGTGTCGCGCATGCACGAAGAGTGGAATCACACCGGCGACAACGAACTGGCCATCACCTACGGTCAGGCCAATACTGGTCGCGTGATTACCGCCGCCGCGCTCATCATGATTGCGGTCTTCTTCTCCTTCGCCTTCGGCGGCCAACGCATCATCGCCGAATTCGGTATTGGGCTGGGCGGGGCGGTCTTAATTGACGCCTTCATCCTGCGAACCGTGTTGGTCCCCGCCCTCATGCACTTCATTGGCAAGGCGAACTGGTGGATTCCCACCTGGCTCGATCGCGTCATCCCCAAGGTCGCCCTCGAGGCCGCCGAGTAGGTCGCTAGGCGCCGACCAGGCTGACGTCGTGCAGTACCGCGCCGTCACTCAAGCGGCGGAAGGTCACTTCCCCAGTGTTGACGTCCGAGTCAATAATGGTGTCCTCGTCGAGCATGTCCCAGCCGTCCACTCCCACCCCCGTCGAAGCGACCAGAAGGGCGCCGTCACGAAGGGCGTAGCGCAAGCGGTAATAATTCTCGTCGTGGCCCTCGGGGAGGTTTTCTGCCCCACCGACCGATTCGGCCAGCGTCTTCGTCGGGGCCCGCGTTTCCCCGAAGGCCTGCACCGCCAACATGCGTCCCTCACCGAGAATGAGGCAGTTGAGCGAACTGTGACCGCAGCGTTCACGAATGAGTTCGATAGCCGCGCGTAGACCACTGACGATGTCGCCGCTTTCCTCAGTCTTTTGGAGAACGAGTTGGAAGTAGATTTCCGAATCGGTGGTCCCCTGCAATTGGTCACGACGTTCGTCGCTGAGGGCGGGTAACAGCAACTCGGGCTCACGAATACCCCCGTTGTGGGCGAAGCGCCACGGCCCTGAGGAGAAGGGGTGAGTATTTTCGAGGCAGACCGGAAGTCCCGCCGTCGCCCAGCGCAGGTGCACGATACCGGCCGCCGCGGAGCCCTGCGTGAGGTCGAGGAAATCATTGTCGTCAACGGCTCGAAGCACCGAGTTGAAGTGACGTACGCCACTGCCCTTACCCCACCACGCCGCACCCCAGCCATCACCGTGCAGGGTGGAGAGTTGGCGGTAGTTTTCAAATTCTTCGGGGCTCAGTAATGAGGCCAGCGTGGCCTCACCAGGCGCGACGTAAGCGAGTAGACGACACATAGATTTTTCCTTCGCTCCCCCGGGGCTCGAACGTCGGGGGCGGTATCGATTATCGTACTCCCAGCAGCCTTTGCCGATGAGGCGTGAACAAAAACTGGAGGGATTGTGGAGTCGTCAATGATTACTCTGAGCGACGAAGAGATTGCCGACGTCGTGGCCAATTTGCGTGACCAGGGGGTGACGGCACTCGTCGGAACCTTCCTCGATAATGGCGGTGTGGCCCGCGCCAAGCAGGTACCCCTCGAGCGCATCGCGGCCTTTCACCGCAACGGCTTAGGTTGTTCCTACTCCTGGGCGACCTTCGCCCCCGACAGTCACCTTCCCCTGACGCCCTACTTCTCGGTCGTGGGCGACATGCGCCTTAAGGTCGACTTGCGCGCCGTTCGCGTACTGGGTGACGGACTGGCCTGGGCGCCGATCAATATCTTCAACCAAGACGGCTCACCCCTGGCCCACTGCGCCCGGGGGGCGCTCGCTCGCCAAGTCGCCTTGCTCGGGGCCGACGGCTACGCCGCGCGCGCGGCCTACGAAGTTGAGTTCACGGCCTTCGACGCCGTGACCGGTGAGCCCGACATCGGCGTCGCCTACGGTCTACGCGCCATGATGGAAAATGAGGCCTTCTACGCCGATATTGCCGCCGGGCTGCGCACCGCCGGAATCGCGATGGAACAATTGCACGCCGAAGCGGGCGTCGGTCAAATCGAGCTCTCCACGCCGCCACTTGATCCGGTCGCGGCCGCCGACGTCTTGGTGGTGACCCGACTCATCTTGTCGAGGGTCGCTCGCCGACACGCTAAGCGCGTGTCCTTCGCACCCCAGTCAATCGCCAAGGGCATTGGTAATGGCGCCCACGTGCACTTCTCTTTGACGAAGGACGGCGTGCCGATCTTCTCGGGTGGTGAGCAGGCACGAGAGCTACGCGAGGAGGGGGCCCACGCCATTGGCGGTCTCCTTCAGGGTCTCCCCGACGCCCTGGGTGTCTTGACTCCCTCGCTGCTCTCGGCCACTCGCCTGCAGCCGGGCATGTGGTCCGGGGCCTACGTCTGCTGGGGTTGTGAGAACCGCGAGGCGGCGGTGCGACTCTGCCAAGCCACCTTGGGCAATCCCTACGGTGCAAACGTCGAGATCAAAGTCACCGACCACAGCGCCAATCCCTACGCCGCCCTCGCCGTCATTCTTGGTCTCGCCCACCGCGGCATTACCTCCAAGGCCTCGCTACCCGCCGAGGCCCCGGTTGATCCCAGCAGTTTGCGGGGCACGAAAGACGAAATAGCTACGTTCAACACGGACCAGGCCGCGAACCTGGCGGCGACCTGCGCGAGTCCCGTGATGCGCGAAATCCTCAGCGACCACATGATTGAAGCGATCAACGCGGTGCGCAGTTACGAGGTCACGGTGTCCGCCACCAAGTCCTACGAGGAAATTATTGAAATTTTCCGCTTTGCATGGTCATCCTAAATTACCGAATTGGGGTAAATTACAGCGAACTACTAAAGGGGGGCTCATGAGCCAGACTGATGATGCAGTACGTATTCGGCCAAAGCGGAACTTAACCGTCTGGGGGGCCCTGGGCCTCTCACTGGGCATCGTAGGCCCGAGCTTGGCGATGTCGGGGAACGGGCAAGGGACCGCCGCGGCGGTTGGCAAGGCCGTACCACTGATTTTCGTATTAGGTGGTATTTGTGTCCTGCTCATTTCACACGGCTACATTCGCCTAACCCAGCACTACAACCAGGCCGGTGCCGCCTACGCACTGGTGGGAAAGACGCTGGGACCACGCGCCGGCTACTTCGCCGGCTGGGGCACCATGATCGCCTACTTCATGTTCGCTCTGGGGAACGTCGGTGCCGTGGGCACCTTCGTCAACGCCTTCTTGGCCAACGCCCAGAACAGTGCGCACCCTACCCAGATTCCGTGGCTCATCAGCGGCAGCATCGCCTTGGCGCTCTGTGGGTACATGGCCACCCGCGAATTCCGTACGGTGGTGCGAACCCTGCTCTGGATTGAAGCTATCGGCGTGGCCTGCATGACCATCCTGTCGCTGATCATCATCGCCAAGGGTGGCAACCACAGTGGTGGCGGACTGGACTTCTCGGTCTTCAGCTTCAAGGGCCAGCACATCTCGGTCATTATGGCGGCCGTCGTTGGTGCCCTCTTGTCCTGGTGCGGCTTCGAAGGAGCGGCTGCCCTGGGTGAAGAGACCAGCAACCCCAAGCGCAACATCCCAATGGCCCTGTTGGTCTGCGTCGTCGGTGCCAGCTTGCTCTTCATCTTGGTAATGTTCGCCCAGTCCGTTGGATTCGGAACGAACAGCGCGGGCACCACGGCCTTCGCCAGCTCCGGCAACTCACTTGCCACCCTGGGTCACCAGTACGTCGGCCAGTGGTTCTCCCTGGTTCTGTCGTTCACGGCCATCATGTCCTCGTGGGGTTGCATGCTCGGTACCGTCGGTACTGCCGGCCGCCTCTTGTTCGCCTTCTCACGTGACGGCGTGGGTCCTGCCTCGTGGGGCACGCTCGACAAGCGTCACGAGCCCACCCAAGCCATCGGGGCCGTACTGATTGCCTGCTTCGTTATCTCGGTGGTCTCCTTCATTACGGGTCACCCCCAGATGGGATTGGGCAACTCGGCCTTGAGTGACTACTTCTACTACTCCACCATTGGTGCCGTCACCCTGCTGGTGGCCTACCTCATGGTCGAGTTGGGAACCATTCGCCACATCCTGGTGCAGCGCCGCGAGCTCATGAAGGAAGTAATCATCCCCATTGTCGGAGCCGCCATGATCATGGTGGTCTTCTGGTACAACGTCAAGGGTGAAATCACCTGGAGTGGTGGGGCGAACATCGCCTTCGGCATCATGGTTATCGGCGCGCTGATTGGTTTCGGCACCCCTGGGGCCGCCGAGAAGATTTCCACGGGCTTGAACCGCGACCTCGGCGAAGCCGGGGGCAAGGAAATGCCCGTTTCGTCTGGTCACGAGGGCGAAATCTTCCCCACTGACGAGGTGTAGTCCATGGATCCAGCCGGTCTCGACTCGATTGCCCCCGCGGCCGCCGCGCTCTACCGACGCGATCTCGCGGCGGTCGCCGGAATAGAGAAACTCCGTTTCTTTCCCTTGGCCGTCGAGTCGGGACACGGCTCAACGCTGGTGGAGGTCGGTGGGCGCGAGCTCATCGACCTCTCCGCCACCTGGACCGCGTCCGGTCTGGGGCACGGACACCCACGTATTACCGCCGCCATTACCAAGGCCGCCATGGCGCCCGGTGGCGCTGGTCTTACGGCCGTTAACCCCGACGCCGTTGGTCTGGCCGAGGACCTCTTGGCCCTGGTGCCCGGGAAGGGCGAGCGTCGGGTCTACCTCGGCCACGCGGGGTCGGACTCCTGCGACGTCGCCCTACGCGCCGTGCGTTACAACTCGGCGAGGAAGAAGATTGTCGCCTTCAAGGAGTCGTATCACGGGGGCATAGGACTCGCGATGGCCACGTCGGGACTACACGTGAGCACCGGTGCGGTAACCCCAGACGCGAACACCGTCTTCGTTGACTACCCAAATCCTTTTCGCCCACCGGCCAATGGTGAGGACGCCCTCGCTCGCACCTTGGGCCAGATTGAAGCAGCCTTTGCAGTCGGCGACGTGGGGTGCATCATGGTTGAGCCCATGCTCGCTGACGGTGGCATGGTGCTTCCTCCCGCCGGCTTCCTCAAGGGCATCGAAGCCCTTTGCCAGCGCTACGAGGTCTTGTTCGCGGTGGATGAGGTCAAGGTCGGTCTCGGTCGTCCGGGACTTCTGCACGCCTTCCAACTCGAGGGCGTCATCCCGGACATCGTCTGCTTCGGCAAAGTATTAGGCAACGGTCTCCCCGTCTCGGCCGCCGTTGGCCCCGCCGCGCTCTTTGACAAGCCCAAGGCCGCCGCCCTACTCACCACCGTCGGCAACCCCATTTGCGCGGCCGTGGGGCGCGAAGTGCTTCGTGTTCTGGTCGAAGAAGACCTGGCCAATCGGGCCGCGCGCGCTGGTGAACGGCTGCGCGCCGGTTTTCGCGCTTTCAACCACCCTCGTATTGGTGACGTTCGCGGTCACGGACTCGCCAACGGCGTCGAACTGGTCACCGACCGCGACTCCAATACGCCCGACCCCGATTTTGCGGCCGCGGTTATCTACCGGGCCTTCGAGCTGGGCGTCTGCGTCTACCAAGTTGGTGGCAACACTCTCGAGGTCACGCCACCACTGGTCATCACCGACGAAGAGATCGACCGATCGCTCGAGATATTGCACCAGGCCATGGAGGACGCGGCGGCCGGTAAGGTTCCCGCCGAGGTTCTCGCCTCCTACCGCGGTTGGTAGAACACTCACAAAGGAAGTCGAATGATTAACCCCACCCTCGCCGAGGTCATTGACGACCTCGCGCTCGTCGACCACCACGTCCACGGCGTCCTGCGCGTTGATCTCGACCGCGACGAGTTCGAAGACGTCATCACCGAGTCGGACCGCCCGCGGCGTTCGGGCACGACCAACTTCGACTCGCAGTTCGGTCTAGCGGTTCGCAAGTACTGTTCGCCGCTGCTGGGCTTAGAAGCCTTCGCCTCACCCGAACACTACGTCGACCAGCGCGCCGCGCTGGGGGTGGCGGAGGTCAATCGTCGCCTCCTGCGAGCGGCCGGGCTCGGGGCCATGATCATCGATACGGGCTTCGCCGGATCGAAGGTCACCGACATTAGGGAAACGGCCGAACTGAGTGGCGTGGCCGCCTACGAGATTGTTCGCCTCGAGGCCGTCGCGGAGCAAGTCGTTCGTGACGGCAGCACGGCTGAGGGTTTCGCCGACCTCGTGCGAGGCGTCTTAACTGACGCCAAGTCGCGCGGCGCTATAGGTACCAAGTCCATCGCGGCCTACCGTTACGGCTTGGACCTCGACCCCACCCGACCCAGTGAACACGACCTGCTGGTGGCCGTCGGTCGTTGGCTGGGTGAATGCGAAAGCAGTGGTCGCGTACGACTCGAGGAGCCAACGATCCTGCGCTTCCTCCTCTGGTGCGGGGTCGATTTGGGCCTACCCCTGCAAATCCACATTGGCTACGGCGACTCCGACATCAACCTCCTGCGCTCGAATCCGGCCCTGCTCACCGACTTCTTGAAGGCCACGGAACATTCGGGGACGGCGGTCATGCTCCTGCACTGCTACCCCTACCACCGCGAAGCGGCGTATCTCACCCAGATGTTCCCGCACGTCTTCTTCGACATCGGCGAGGCCATTAACTACGCCGGCTTGCAGAGTAGGCAGATCATCCGCGAGTCGCTCGAAATAGCGCCCTTCACGAAGCAGCTCTACTCCAGCGACGGTTGGGGGGCGAGCGAGTTGCACTACATCGGAGCCGTGCTCTGGCGTCGGGGCATGACCGAAGTGCTCTCCGAGTGGGTGGCCGCTGACGAGTGCACCTTGGCCGACGCGATTCGGGTTGCGCGACTCATTGGAGTGGACAACGCTGTCGCCGCGTACGGCATCAGCCCCGTTCACTAGGGGTCGAGCGCACTAACGCCAGGAAGCCCACGCTTTCTTGGTGCGTTCACCCAGCGATACATCACTGCGTTTGGCTATTTGACGAAGGGCCACGAAGAGCAGGACGATAGCCAGCGTCACGGCGGTGAGATAGCCCAGCACACCCCCTCCGTGGCTAAGGGTGAAGCCAATACTTGAGAGCACCCCGAGTGAACCCACCAGGCTCGAAACCCGAGTCCGGGTGCGCACTCCCAGCAAGAGGACGAGCACTGCTTCGACCATGAGCCACGAGAGGTAGCCCCTAAGGACTACTCCCGATCCGAAGGCCTGGGCGAGGGTCGTGCCGAACAAGATGGCCAGGGCCAGCACACTGGACGCGCGTAGCCACCAGGTGGCCACCGCACGCTGGGTTTCCTCGACCCGGTCGATGATGGTGACACTGAGGTAGAGCAGGGTTGACGCCGGCACCAGGTTGAAAAATTGCAGATTGTGACTGCGCAGCATGACGGCGATAACCGGAACGACGCCACTGAGCGTCAGGGGGACCAGGATCTGGTCTCGGAGTATCCAGCTCGAACTCGCACGGCGCAGGGTCGGCACCACACTGGCGGCAATGAACAGCAGCGCGACGAGACCGCCCTGGCGACCATCGTGGTGCAAGAAGACGCCCGACCAAAGCACTCCGGCGAGCAGGAGCAGACGCCGCGACGCGGCGCAGGAGTGGCGCCAGGTATCGAAGCGGAATCGAGCGTCACCATCGAGCCATTGCGGTAGCCACTGCCCTCCCGAGGATTCACTCTCGCTGAGGCGCGCCGCCACGGTCACCAGACCAAGCCCAGCGAAAATGGCGAGGGGCATCCAGGCAAGCACCACTTCAGCGCGTAGAACCTCGGCGGCGGCGAGCGTCATCAAGGCCGCGGACACGATGACCGGCCACGAACGATGAAGGCGTCGAGCCACGTAGATCACCAGCGGAGCAAAGATGACCCCGAACACCGTCAGCGGCGGCAACCACAAGAGCGCGGCGTGCTGAACGTCGTAGCCACTGACCACGGTGTTGATGCCAATGACGAGCAGTAAGCCCGAGGCGAAAGCCAGCCACACGCGTTGCAGACGGCGGGCCACCAGGAGGACGAGCAGGGCGTACACCAGCGTGATCACCGCAACCAGACCAGCTCGGCCCAGAGGTGAGGCTCCGTGTTTATACCAATGCAGGGACGCCGTCACCGTCACGAGCAGGGCGAGGACGGCTGGAAGGTAGGCCGAAGAAACCTTCAGCAGCGTGGTGAAGGATTTCACCCAATAGGCGCGGACGAGAAAGCCCAGGGAGACGACGCCGGCGGCCACCATCTCCGTGCCTGGCGTACTGAAGGAGTGAGCTCGGTGCAGGGTGATGAGGAGGTCCCACACGAGGTGGTAGAGCGCGAGGGCTCCCACCAACTCCGCGAGTACACCGCCCACGGTGGTGAGTTCCGTCGCGACGTCACGACGATAGGTAGTGGCGGCGGCGGCCAGCGCCGTAGCGGCGAAGAGGAGCAGGGTCACGAGCGAACTGGGCTGGTGCCAACTAATCGAGGAAAGAAAGACCGCCAAAAGAACGATCACTTGGAAATAGGCTCGGCGGAACAGGCCTCCGCGCCAGTGATCGATGAGCCGCGCGTACACGTAGACGCTCAGAGCCGTGGCGAGCAGGGCCACCATGTGCGCCACGTTTGCGCTCGCCCAGAGGATGCTCGCCGTTAGTGAGCTAGCCACGAGGGCGACGAGCCCCATCACTACCGGCCACGTGCGCGGCGAACGTCGCAGGTAGAGGAGATAGCCCAGGGTGATGAGAGCGAAGGTCGCCGCCATGACGTTTACGTGACTGAGCTGTTCGGTGGGATTAAGCGGGAACCAGTGGCGCATGGCAATCACCGCAGCGGCCAGGGCCCCGAAGTGAAATACCAGAGAGACGGCACCGTTCGCAGAAACACCCATCCAAGCGTCATCGGGGGGCCTTAGGGAATCCACAGAGCCGGTCTCGGCGCGGCCACGCCAGTCGGGCAGACGCGTGGCTGCCAAGTACCCGAGGCCGAGCAGCGCGAGGGAGACCGGTCGCCAGGCGACGACGGGCAGCAACGCAGTCAGGGCCAACCACGCCGCGGCGACCGCCAGGTGAGCCAAGGCGAGGAAACCCCGGGAACGAATTTTGGTGGCCAGGGTTCCGTAGACCACGGCGCAAATGGCTGCGCCGGTCGCCACGGTGACGTCACGCTGCGTTGGGGCCGACTCCCAACGCATGGCCTGAATAAGGTTGATAATAAGAAGGGGAAGCGTGAGCGCCGTGGCCCAGCGGAAGATCACCGCCGCCGGTTGCAATTTTTCAGCTCGGTAGCACCAGGCCGCTAGCGCGGCGAGGAGCAGCATCAAGGCCAGCGATGGTGCGACGAGCATCCAGCTTGATTGACCCCGCTCAAAAATCAAGGTGGCGGCGGCCAAGAGAACCACGCCCGCCCCGGACAAGATTTGTGCTCCATCAAAGTGAACGGCATTTTCCACCAAGGACGGAGCAAGTGGGGATGCTTCGTTGGCCGATGCTTCCTGCCAGCTCGGTGCGGATACGTGCGGTGGCGTCACCCGGATCGATGGGCTCGCTCCAATGCGCGTGAGCAAATCCTCTACCCACGCCAAGCGGGCATCGAGTCGGGCGCGCAAATCACTCGCCAGTCGCTGTTCATCTGCGGACAATGTCGACAGTTCCTCAATGAGTCGACTAAGTCGGGAGTGGTAATCAACCACCTGCTGGCGGACAAAAATACTGAGCGTCTCGCCGAGAAAGGCCGCACTATCAATTTGGCCCACGGCCACACTGAGGCCCAACTCGTCAGCCCGCTGCTGGCGCTGCTGGACGGCGATTTCATCTTCTGGCGAAATGCCCGAGACGACGGCGAGTGGCTCTACGAAATCAGGATTGCGCGACCCACAGCGTCCGCAGAACGGGTACGCACCAAGTGCCGCGCCGCAACTCGTGCAGAAAGCACTCAAGCGACTAACTCACATTTTTTGACCGCGGAGCGATGGTTCTGCATCTTTTCCTCCCTCCGTAGGGGACTTTTTCTATATAAAAACTAGTTAGTTACTATCTCACTAGGAACCTTACACCCAGGCTCACAGAAAGTGAGCAATTTTCCGAAAGATGCTACGCATCCGTCGCAGTGTCGAAAGAGTAAACCAACGGGAGTCGCCGAAACGTAAAACGTCACCTGGGCTGATCGAGATGCACGGAACAAAGGTCTCCTGATTCGTGGTCTTCATCAGGGGTTAGGGTTTTCGCGCGCCAACTGGCGAGGTGCGAGGTGATGAGAAGTTGAAGCTAGGGGTAGCAAGAATGTGAGCGTCGAGCCGAACAGCAAGGTACACTTCTGAACGACGCAGCAACGAGGCTCGCCGCTCAGAAGATTCAAGTGTGCGGACAAAAATCCTGACGAAGGCAGTGAACACGCTTCAGAGTCCGACTTTGTTCCACTTAGCAGAACATTTTCGCTTACTTATCTACTTCCAAATTCTTACTTGCCTCATAGAGACTCACCATACGATTTAATATGTCGTGACGAGTCTCATTGTGGGCAAAACTTAAAACTGCGACGAGATCAAAAAATGCATCGTTGTCAGAACACAATTTGCAACTGCAACTAGAGCCATTCATTTAGTATCAATCTTCCTAAGGAGCGTCAAAGTGCCAGGTATGACAAAGCAAACGGCGATCCGGCTTACTGCTGAAAATCTGCATCTTGTCCAAATGGCCTGTCGTATCGAAAACATCAGCATGAACACTCTCGTGAATAGATCCATAGAGATGTATGTTAAGCAACTGCGACAAGACCCAGACTTCAAGATTCGAGCACGAGAGCTGCTCGAAGCAGAAGTAGCCAACTTCAAAAACATTCTCTGAGCACGCTCGAATACTTTCGAGTCCTCAGAACTACCCCCCCCCGATGCCGAGTGCTTTTCGTCTCCGCACTGATCGCGTCATTTGCAGCAACGTACTCCCACTCCCGTCTTGGATTTCAGACTACTGGTCTGCTGTGAAACTTTGGTACTTGGTATTTCCCCCTAAAAAGAATTCGTGCCACGGGCTTTCACCCGTGGCACGAACACATTGAAGGGAGTGGAATTAGTCCATTGCTACTGCTGTGGCGCTTGGTCCCATCGGCGAGACGCCACCCTTGATGAGTACGATGCGAAGACTCGAATCGATACTCTTCAGGTAGATTCCTACGGCCTGGGCCCGAGCGCTGGACACCGAGACGCCAGGTGACGAGAAGCCGGTAACCGTAACCATCGAGCCACGCAACTGCAGGGCGTATTGCGCAAGCGAGGCCTTGGCCGATGCTGAGAGCAATGCACTACCTACGGCAAACTTCACCGTGATGGCCTGCTTCACGGGTGTTACCTTCAACGTGAAGGTAAACACTCCACGGTCACCCTTTGCATCAATGGTGGTACCGGTGGCGGTGTAGGTACCGGCGGCCAGGCTACCCGTGGTGGCAACGCGACCTGATGTACGGACATTGAGGTGCGTGGAGCCGCTGGTCTGGATGAAAACAACAGTTCCGAAGTTATGAGTCACTCGCAGGTTTGTAACGAAGTGCACCGAATTCACGGTGGTCACAGTTCCCGAGTGAATCTGGTTCATCGAAATCACTCCTGGCGACACCGTCAAAGTGAAGGTGAAGGTGCCACTGTCACCGTTGACGTCACTGGTGGTGCCGGTCGCGGTGTAGTTACCCGCGGCCAGGGTGCCAGTCGTTGAGACGGCGCCCGAA
>CAIKNP010000023.1 GCA_903828785.1 uncultured Actinomycetes bacterium
CACGAGATCGATCAGCGCCAGGGCGGAGCAGGCGTCGGGCCCCACCTCGAGCTTGAATTCGCTGCTGGACTCGCTGTACGCCGCCGCGCCGTAGTGTCGACGAACGCGCATTTGCTGGCTGAGACTGAGGGCCAGGGGCTTAATTTTGACGATGGGACGAGAGCGCAAGCCAACCTTGGCGGGCAAGACCTGCAGCGAGGTGATTCCTAGACTCAGGCAACGGAGGCGTAGTTCGGCCAGTTCCAGCAGTCCCGATGCGGGTCGCGGTAGGGCGCCGTAGCGATCCGTCCACTCCACTCGGAGGTCGGCCAGCTCCTCGAGAGTCTTGATTGCGGCCAGTCGGCGGTAGGCCTCGAGGCGAGCGTCTTCGGCTTCCACGTAACTCTTGGGGAGGTTGGCTTCGCCCGGGACTTCGAGGGTGATGGGCACGAGTTCGGGCACCACGATACCTTTGGCCTCGTTTAAGGCTTCGGCTACCAACTGTACGTACATTTCGTATCCGACGGCGGCCACCGGTCCCGATTGATCGTGACCGAGCAGATTGCCCGCTCCACGAATTTCGAGGTCACGCATCGCGATTTTAAAACCACTGCCGAGGGCCGTGTTGTCACCGATGGTGCGTAAGCGTTCGAAGGCGGTCTCCGTGAGCGTCTTGTCACCGGGGTAGAAGAGGTAGGCGTAGGCTCGCTGATTGGCGCGGCCCACCCGACCTCGCAATTGGTGCAGTTGACCCAGCCCCAGTCGATCAGCCCGATCGACGATCATGGTATTGACCGAGGGCAGGTCAATACCCGACTCCACGATGGTGGTGCACACCAGTACGTCGAAGCGGCGTTCCCAGAAATCAATCATGACGCGCTCGAGCGTTCCTTCGTCCATCTGTCCGTGGGCGATGACTATTCGCGCGTCCGGGACGAGTTGGCCGAGGCGTCGGGCCACTTCTTCGATATCCGAAACCCGATTGTGCACGAAGAACACTTGGCCTTCGCGCAGCAGTTCACGGCGAATGGCTTCGGTAACCGCGGCCTCTTCGTACTCGCCAACGTGGGTGAGGATTGGGCGTCGATCGGCCGGCGGTGTGGTCACCATAGAAAGATCTCGGATACCAGCGAAGGCCATCTCGAGCGTGCGAGGAATGGGACTTGCCGAGAGCGTGAGCACGTCGATACCCACACTGCGGCTCTTTATGGCTTCCTTGTGCGTCACACCAAAACGTTGTTCTTCGTCGACGACGAGGAGGCCAAGATCTTTAAACTCCACCGAGTTCGACAACAAACGGTGCGTGCCAATAACGACGTCAATGCTGCCATCGCGCAGTCCCGCCAGGGTCGCCTTCGTCTCGGCATCGTCGACGAAGCGGCTCAGTAGGGCGACCTTGACGGGAAAGCCGGCGAATCGTTCAGTGAAGGTGGCGAAGTGCTGACTCGCCAAGAGGGTCGTCGGCACCAAAACGGCCGCTTGCTTGTTGTCCTGCACCGCCTTAAATACTGCTCGAACCGCAATCTCCGTTTTCCCGAAGCCCACGTCGGCCACTACGAGTCGGTCCATGGGTCGCGGCGATTCCATGTCAGCCTTAATGGCTTCGGTCGCCTCCGCTTGATCGGGGGTGAGCGCGAAGGGGAAAAGATCTTCCATCTCACTTTGCCAAGCGCTATCGGGGCTGAAGGCGTGGCCCACCGCCACGCTGCGCTGACGATAGAGATCAACGAGTTCCTGCGCCACCAAGAAAGCCGCCGCGCGCGCCTTGGCTCGGGTTTTCTGCCACTCCCCCGTGCCCATCCGTGACAGGGAAGGGCTGTCTCCCCCCGAGTAGGGCGTGATCGCGTCAAATTGCTCCGTGGGCCAGAGAATTTCACCGTCGCGGAACTGCAGTACCAGGTAGTCCCTGGTGGTCGCGTTCATCGTTCGGGTCGTCGTCCCCGAAAATTTAGCGACCCCGTGGTGGCGATGGACCACGTAGGAACCAATGGCCAAGTCGTCGAAGAAACCGTCGACGTTGCGTGCTCGAGTACGAACCGCCCGGTGGGCCGCCCGCCGACCAGTGAGGTCGCTCTCACTCCACACCACAATGGCGGGTTCGCTGAGGGAGAAGCCGGCCGGCAGGGTCGACTCAAGAACCGTAAGTCGAACGTCGAGTACCCGGGCGGGGTCCGTTGTAACGTCGATGCCCTCGCCACGCAACTGCTCGGCCATTCGCTCTACCGCCGCGGCGTTACTGGTCAGCACTACACCCCGCTGGGTCGGGGGCCAGGCCCGCACCTGCGCACCCATTCGGGCCACGTCACCCTGCGTCACGGGTGGCGACGTAAGCAAGTGCGTCGTTTCGGCGTACTCGACTCCGCTGGTCAGTTCGACGAGGTGTCGAGCCGCGAACACTTCGTCGTAGCTGCGGTGCAGCAGTGGTACTTCGCTGTCCGCTTGCCAGGTGGCGGCAACGGCGTTGGCTAACTCGCGCTCTTCTTCGAGTAGCTCTCGGAGTCGACTTTGGACGCGCGACGGCTCCACCACCACGAGTGTGGTGTCCCCGAGGACGTCGAGCAGGGTTCGGCGTTCGGGGGAAAAGAGTGACATCCACCCCTCCATCCCGTCGAAGAGGTCACCCTGGGCAATGCGACCGAAAATGCCCTGGCCCCAGTCAAAGGTCCCACTGCGGCTTTCGGCTCGTTCGCGCGTTTCGAGCGAGGGCAGCCACTCACGGGCGGGGGCGATAAGAACCTCGCCGAGCTCGCGCGTCGAGCGCTGGTTGGCAATGTCAAAGGCGGCGAGTCGATCTAGTTCGTCACCGAAGAAATCCAGTCGCACCGGCTCATTGGTCTGCGCGGGCCACACGTCAACAATGCCACCGCGCACCGCGAATTCTGCTCGGTGCTCCACAAGGTTTTCACGGCGGTAACCCAGATCGACGAGTTCGCGCAAGAATTCGTCCCGGTCGTAGGAGGAGCCCAGGGTCATCCGCAGCGGCGCCCGGGGTTCTTCCGGCGAGAGAATCTGCGCTATGGCGCGGACGGGACTGATGATGATGCGCGGAATGTCGCCCTGGGCGATTCGCCACTCCAGCACTGCTCGTTCAGCCATGACCGAGGTATCGGGACTAACGCGTTCGAGGGGGTGGGTGTCCCACGCCGGCCAGCTGACCACGTCAATCGCACTCCCCCAAAGGGCGCGAACCGATTCAATCAGGAGATCGGCTTCGGCTGACGTGGTCGTCACGACGACCACGTGCTCACGGTCCAAACCCAGAGCCGCGACGGCGAGCGGGGTGGCGTAACTGCTGGGCACGAAGGAGCCACCGGCCTGCGCGGCACGAATGGCCGGAGCAATGTGCTCGAGGACCCGTCGAAGGCCGAGCGACTCAGCCACGAGACACGTTGATGCGACGTTGGGCCTCATCAAAGTCCACGTCAATGAGGGTGGCAATCGCCTCGGCCGCGTTCGCGACGGCGGTTTGCGTTTCGACCCGACGCTCACCAGTGGGGCGCTGCAACACCCAGTCGCTCACCCGATCTTTATGAATGGGTCGTCCGATACCAATGCGCAGGCGTCCGAATTCTTGGGTCCCCAGCACCGAGACAATGGAGCGCAGTCCGTTGTGGCCCGCCAAACCTCCGCCCATCTTGCACTGCAAACGCCCGGGTTCGAGATCGAGGTCGTCGTGCACCACAATGAAATGTGACAGGTCGTCGAGAGAACTGCGGGTGAGGAGGGGCCGAACAGCGGCGCCGGACTCGTTCATATAGGTCGTCGGCACCGCCAGCGTCACCGGTCCGCGTGGCGTTGGCACGGTCGCTGAAACGCAGCGCTGGCGTGATTCCACCGAAAGCTTTGCGCCACGTTGACTGGCGAGGAGGCGAACAGCGTCGCCACCTACGTTGTGTCGAGAGCCTTCGTACTCGGAACCGGGATTGGCCAGACCGAGGATGACGAGTGTACTAGCGCTGCCCCGTCGACCACTCACGGCAAATCGCCGCAGTGTCACGACGAACTACGGGCGTTCGCCGGCCGTCTTGGCGGCGCGGCCCGCGCGCGTGTTCACGACGTTGTCCATTGGGTCACCCGCAGCGCTCACGCCTTCGGGGAGCACAACGTCCTTCACGTGAATCGCTTGTCCGGGGGTCAGCGCCGAAATGTCGACGTCGATGTGCGTAGGGATAGCGGTGGGACGAGCCAGAATTTCGATGCTGAACATCTGCTGGTCGACTTCCCAGTCAGCGTGACGCACTTCGACGGCATCGCCAATCATGTGCAGCGGCACCGTGGCGAGCGCTGGCTTGTTCGGGTCCACGACCTGGAAGTCGATGTGCGCGACGGTGCCACGCACGGGGTGACGCTGGATTTCTCGAGCCAAAACGGTGTAGGCCTTGCCGTCGGCGTCGAGGCTAATCAGGGTGTTCAAGCCCTGGCTACCCGAGACGGCCTGGCGGAAGGCCTTCGCGTCGACGGCGACGGCGACGGCGTCGACACCCTCGCCGTAGATGACGGCCGGGATCGACCCAGCGGTGCGTAGTCGACGCGAGTTGCGCGTCCCTTGAGCGCGCCCCGTTACCGCCTGCAGCGTGGTCTCTGACATGACTTCTCCTTGAACGAATGGCTGGCCTGACCGTGGGTCACGCACAGGGTAAACAGTCTAGCGGAATAGCCACGGGGCCACATTCCGGTCCCTACAGTAGGTTTTCGCCGCCAAAGATGTCCGACACCGAATTGTCCTCGAAAATAGCGGCTATTGCGTTCGCCACGATGTTAGCCACCGAGAGAACCTCGAGCTTCTCGAAGCGCCGCTCGGGCCCAAGGGGCAAGGTGTCGGTCACCACCACCCGACTAACGGGGGCATTGAAGAGGCGCTCCACCGCGGGTGGGGAGAAAACGGCGTGAGTGGCCATTACCCAAATGTCCCCGGCGCCGTTGGCCTTCAAGAGGTCGCAGGCCGCGACAATGGTTCCGGCGGTATCAATCATGTCGTCGATTAGTACGCAGTGTCGCCCAGCGACCTCACCCACGATGTGACGAGCTTCCGACACGTTCGCCTGGCCCTTGGGTCGCGTCTTGTGGACGAGGGCCAGATCGCAACCCAGGTGTTGGGCGTAGCGCTCGGCGACCTTGACTCGACCAGCATCGGGGGCGACGACCACGAGGTTTCGCGGATCGGCGTTTTCTTTCAAGTACTCCTCGAGAACGGGGGCGGCCACCAAGTGGTCGACGGGGATGTCGAAGAAACCCTGAATTTGTCCCGAGTGAAAGTCCACCGACAAGACTCGTGTCGCGCCGGCTGTCTGCAACATGTCGGCGATGAGCTTGGCCGTAATGGGCTCGCGGCCGGCCGACTTGCGGTCCTGGCGGGCGTAGCCGTAGTTGGGAATAACTGCGGTGATGCTCTTGGCCGACGCCCGCTTGGCCGCGTCAATCATAATGAGTTGCTCCATGACGGCGTCGTTCACGGGTGACGAGTGTGTCTGCATGATGAAGACGTGCGCACCACGAATCGACTCATCAAAACGGCAATGGATTTCGCCATTCGCAAATTCGCGCACGTTGGCTTCGGTGAGTTCGACGCCCAATTTGGCGGCAATGTCCCTCGCCAGTTCGGGGTGGCAACGACCCGTCGTGAGGACGAGGCGGCGCTTGGCGAGGGATTCCACTTCCTAAGGCTACAAGACGGGAGGACCCTGCGTCTTCTACGATTCCCTTATGGAGAGTCTCGACCACGATGAATTTTCTTCACTGGACGAGTGCGCCCTCGAGTTGGGCCTGCCTCGTGAGCGACGACTCGTGCGGCGCGGCGCGCTGGCGGTCGACGGACTACGGTGCCTGAGTTTTGTCGCCTGGGGTGAACAGCCGCGCCTCGTTCTGCTCCACGGACTGGGCCAAAGCGCCCGAACCTTCGACAGCGTCGCTCTCGCGCTCAAGCAATCCCTGCTCGCCCTCGATCTGCCGGGGCATGGCCACAGCGACGCCGCTCCGGCCACCATGACCACGGTCGATGAAGTGGCCCGCGACCTCATTGTCACCCTTGATGCCCTGGTCGAAGCCCCCATTGTCCTCGTGGGCATGTCGCTGGGTGGCCTCTGCGCACTGGCGCTCATTGCCCAGCGTCCCGATTTGGTAAAACACCTGGTCTTGCTTGACGTCACTCCTGGGGTGACCCCGGGACGCGCCCAGCACGTTTTTGATTTCCTCGCGGGCCCCGAACGCTTCCCCAGTCGCGAGGCCATGGTGGAGCGAGCAATTGCCTACAATCCCCAGCGCAGTGTCTCTTCTCTCGAACGCGGGGTGGCGGCCAACGCCCGCCAACTCGCCGACGGGACCTGGGGTTGGCGATACCAGCTCCACCCCCACCCCCTGCGAGCGATGTTTGATGCGCCGGCACTATGGAACGCGCTCGCCGAGGCCCCCTGTCCCATCACCCTGCTCTACGGCGATCAGCCGTCCTCAGTTGTGTCGAACGATGATCTCGCGACCTTCGCGAGCCTGCGACCGCACGACCAGGCCGTCGTCATACCAGGGGCGGGTCATTCGCTCCAGGGCGACCGCCCCCTGGCCGTCGCGGCAGCGATTATGGCTAGCGAGTAAGCCGTCGCACCGGTCGACCAAAAGTGAGAATGCTCGATTCGGCGTCGGGCGAGAAACGCGGATCGAAGAGTTCGACGAAGTAACCCTCCCTCGAGTCGTAGGGGGCGCTGGGTAGGTAGCGGTCGTAGAACCAGTCCATCGAGGAGCGCAGTCCCCCGAGCGAACCCGGATGCTCCGCGCAGAGGTAGTACCCCCCCTCAAAGCTAAAGGGAGCCAGGTCGACGGGCAGTCCGGGCACCTCTTCAATCGCCGCGATGTAGAAGAGGGCGTCTCGCCGGTGGCTGGTCGAAAGGCCGAAGCGTCGAGTCGGGCGCAACCCCGACCCCATCAGCGATTCGTCGAGTGTGCGCCACAGTGCCGCTATGGACTCATCAACGAGCACCGCCGGGGTGCCCTCGCTTATGGTCAAGGACAAACCCCGCAAGGCCAGGTTGGGTAGTACGTACTCCTCAATTTTGAGCATTCCTACCACCTCGCAGCTGGGGCTCGCGGGGGAGGGCTCGAACCTCCAACCTACGGAACCAAAATCCGTCGTTCTGCCAATTGAACTACCCGCGACCGAAAGTGTCAGAATCTTCGTAGATTCTTACTGAACCAACGAAGAGACTTAATACCAATACACCACACTAGAGCCTTAGCGTCCATCCAAAGGAAAGACCATGTCCCACGTTGAAAGTTCCCGCCATTACGTCGCCATCGTTGATGACGACGCCGCCATTCGAAACTCACTGAGTCGCGCCTTGCGCATGGAGGACTACGACGTCGAATTATTCGCAGACGGATTAAGCGCGCTGAAGTCGGTTCAATTGCGCGCACCCGACGCCATCATTCTGGACCTCCAACTGCCCGACATCGACGGACTCGAGGTTTGTCGACGAATTCGCCGTGGCGGCGACGCCACCCCCATTTTGATGTTGACGGCTCGTGACGCAGTCAACGATCGGGTGGAAGGTCTGGACGTGGGTGCCGATGACTACTTGGTCAAGCCCTTCGATTTAGCGGAACTGCTGGCGCGCCTCCGCGCCCTGCTGCGTCGTCGTGCCACCCCGACGGGAGACGAAGCGGTACTTCGCTTCGAGGACCTCACCTTGTCCGTCGGCACCCGCGAGGTTATGCGAGGCGAACGACGTATTGAATTAACCAAGATTGAATTCGAACTGCTCGAACTCTTCCTGCAACACCCCCGACAGGTGCTCACGCGCGAACAGATTCTCGATTTGGTCTGGGGCTACAACTTTGACTCGGGCACGAACTCCCTGGCCGTCTACATTGGCTACTTGCGTCGCAAGCTCGAAGAAGGTAACGAGGCGCGTCTCATCCAGACAGTCCGTGGCGTCGGTTACGCCCTGCGTAGTTCGTGAATCTCGATTTCCGCACTCGGGTGATTACGGCGGCGGTGACGGCGGCCATTCTCGCGGTTTTTATTCTTAGCGCTACCTCGTACCTCACGACGCGTAACGCACTCGTGTCGTCGGCCGACCAGTCCTTGACGCAGGGCCTAGGCCAAGAGGAGTCTCCAATTGGGAATTTCTTCGTCTTCGCGAATGGTCAGACCGCCGCTTCGCAACTCCCCGTTGACGCGTACATCCGACACCTGGCCAAACTCAATAACCACCGCGAGTACTTCCGCACCGTGAAGTTCCAGAACAACTGGTACCGAGAACTCCTGGTTCCCGGCGCCTTCACGTCGAATTTTTCTTGCTCGGACGACAACTGCGTCCAGAGTAATAAGGGGGTCCAGGTCTATTGGGTCAACTTCGATGGCCCAATATCGGAACTGCGTACCTTGGTGCGAAACCTCTTGTTGGTCGCAGCCGTCGTGCTGGCGCTCGCGCTCAGCATTGGTCTCTGGCTCACGCAGCACGCCCTGCGCCCCCTCGAGCGAGTCACGAACGAAATTGAAGGAATCACCGAAGACGGTGACGTTTCCCGTCGTTTGCCGCAGGGCGGCCGGGACGAGATTGGGCGACTACGGAGGGTTTTCAACACGCTGCTCGCCTCCGTCGACCAAAGCCAGTCAATGCAGCGCCAACTCGTGCTTGACGCCAGTCACGAACTGCGTACGCCGCTGACCTCACTGCGCACAAACGCGCAGGTGCTGTCTCGAGCTCCGGAGCTCTCTCGAGAAGACCTCGATCTCTTGACCCACGACATGCTGGCGCAAGTCGACGAACTTTCGAGCCTGGTCACCGACCTGGCGGAACTCTCTCGGGAGAATCGTTCGAGCAGCGAGCTAACGCCCGTGCGCTTTGACGAAATCGTCGAGGACTGCGTCGAGACTTGTCGCACCTACGCCCGCATCAAAAAGATTCGCATCGAATTTGAATCCGTCTCGTCCGTAGTTGACGCCCGCCGCGAGCGGCTGACCCGTGCCGTGTCCAACCTCCTCACCAACGCCATCAAATTCACGCCGGAAGGCGGCGTGATTCACGTGAACGCCGCCCCCGGCACCCTCACGGTGGCCGACAGCGGGCCCGGCATCGCTGAAGAGGATCGCGCCCACGTCTTTGACCGCTTCTGGCGAGCCCCCGCCAGTCGATCCCTGCCTGGCTCGGGTCTGGGCCTGTCAATCGTTGCCCAAGTCGTCGAGGAGTTCGGTGGACAGATTTCGATCGACCGGGATGAGACCTTGGGTGGTGCTCGTTTCACGATGTCTTTGCCCCTGCACGACCCGGCGAATCCCTAGGGGTCGAACTTCGGCTAGTGTTCTCTAAGCCATGGGATCATTAATTAAGAAGCGCCGTAAGCGCATGCGCAAGAAGAAGCACAAGAAGATGTTGAAGCGTACGCGCTTCCAGCGTCGAGCTGCCGGTAAATAGCGATTCAACGCCCCTAGGGCGTTGTCCACGTTGGAACCACTCTTACCGAACCGGCGGGACCCTGCACGTCCCCAGCCGCGGCTTCACTTTCGAGGTGACCCTCGAGGAACATGGTTGAGCCCGATCCAGCCAGTTGCACGTCACCCATCCGTCCCCGCGCCCATCGCAGAGTTTCGCCCAGTCGTGGCTCAACGAGGACGGCCGCCGCTTCCAGGTGATTGCGCCCCCCGGGCCGTTCACCGCTGGCCACCAGTTGGTCGTAGGCGGCGTACACCGACGCGGTCGCTACCGAAAACGAGGGAAGCAGCAAAGTGACCGCTCGCCGCTCAAAGGGCAGGGGGGTGATGCGCTCCCCCACTCCCTCGACGACCGCGCGCCCGCCACGTTGACAAAACGGCACGTCTCCACCCAGCCTGAGCGCCTCCTCGTCACTGACCCCGCCCGCCCAGCGCAGGATGGCCGCCGCGTCGGCGCTGCCACCCCCTAGACCACCACCCAGGGGAATGTTTTTCTTGACCTGGACCGCGGCGTGACGCTTCACGAGACGCAGGGCTCGCGTCACCAAGTTGCTTTCGTCAGTAGCGAGTTCGGGGGCGTTCGTGAAACGTAACTCGTCACCGTCGGCGTCGATCTCGAGTTCATCCGCCAAGGAAAGAGTCGTCATTTCGCTGCGTATCTCGTGGTAGCCATTCGCTCGCACCCCAGTAATTTCGAGGTACCAGGTCAGCTTTGCTGGGGCCAGCCACGTCAACGCGAAGCCGCCAGTCGGGCAAACTCCTCAAGGCTTAGTTCCTCGGGGCGGCGCGTTTCGGCAACGTCGGCGCGCTCGAAGACCCCCTCGGTAGCCCAGTCGTGCAGTGAGCGACGCAACATCTTGCGTCGCTGAGCGAAGGACGTGCGAATCACCGTGAAGAGATCCGCTTCCGAAACCAGATCTGGCGAAATGCGCACCTCGGGGCGCCGAACGATGGACACCAATGCCGAGTCAACCTTGGGCTTGGGCACGAAAACGTTGGGGCTGACCTTACCCACGACGGTGGCGTCGGCGAAATACTGAATGCGTAAGGACACTGCGCCGTAGGCCTCGTCGCCGGCGTAGGCGGCAAAACGTTCCCCCACTTCCTTTTGCACCATTACCAGCATGCGCGTGATGGCCGGCACCGTTTCGAGCAGGTGCAGTACCAGTGGAGTGGCCACGTTGTAGGGCAGATTTGCCACCACGACGGCAGTACGGTCCCCCAGCAGCGCCTGGTAGTCAGCGGTGAGGGCGTCGGCGTGGTGCACGACGACGCCGTGTGGGGCGACCACCGAAGTGAGTGGCTCAATGAGGTAACGATCGACCTCGATCGCTTCAACACGGGCCCCCGTTTCCACCAGCGCGAGGGTGAGCGATCCCAGTCCTGGACCAATTTCGAGGACCAGATCATCGGAACCCACGTCGGCCAGACGAGCTATGCGGCGAACCGTGTTGGGATCGACCACGAAGTTCTGGCCCAAGGCTCGCGAGGGCTTTAGTCCGTACTGTTCGAATAAGTCGGCGAGGGAAGTTCGAGTGTGGGTCACCACCACACTCTGACAGGTACGACACCCCTGCCGAGCGGAGCGAGTTGAGAAAACTGCGTTTCATTGAGGTCAACGGCCCGATTGCCATGGGCGCCTTCACGGTCAGTGACGACGCAACTGATGACGTGGCCGTTACGTAAGTCCTTTACCCAGATGCGCGTGCCGTAGGGCAAATACCACGTCGCACAGCGTCCCGGCACGTAGTTGTACCAGGTGGCCACACCGAAGTGCACCTTGGCGTGGCGAATCTTGGGGGCTTTGGGCGTGGGGGGAAGAAGCGGAACGTGCTTTTGTCCCGCCGGAACCTTCATCAAGTGCTCCACCGTAACGATGATGGGGGTGCCGACGGGCACTCGCTGACCCGGTCGGGGATACTGGATGAGAACATCATTCCATCGCCCAACTTTGGTGCCAATTCGTAAAACGATCAGATGGTAGGCGTGACGGTGGGTGAACCACTGGGTGAAGGACTGATTTTGCCCCTGCAGATTCGGCGTGGAGAAATAGTGGCGGCGCTGATGGGAAGCAGGATGGGTGGTGGTGCGTACCTTGGCTGAAGGTGCCGGACGAAGCGAAACGAGCAGGGTCACGGTGGAGCGAACCGGGACACTGCTACCAGCGGCGGGGATTTCACCGACCACGCGTAGCCAGTTAGCGGTATTGGCGCCCGGACCCTTGGTGGTGAAGAAGAGCTGTTTTTGCTGCAGGGCCGCGTAGGCCTGCGTCCGGGTCATTCCAACGAGATTGGGCATGGCCTCAACGACGTGCGACGATGACGCTCCCGAAGTAACCGGAAACGCTGCCGCGCCCACGAAGAGCGAAAGGGTGGCTACCAACAGTCCGCGAGTTCTTCGCGGACGGCGGTGAGGTTCTATCCTCAGTGTTCTTCCTCCTGGGAGTAGCCGGTTCGATACAACAACCAACGGCTCAACGCTAGGCACTATTGACTCTTTTGGCAACTCCAAAAGCCAATTTTTTATTATTTTACCTGATAAATAATTATTTATTGGATGGGAAGTTTAAATAAGCGAGCCGAGTTTTCAGCCGTTGCCCGCCGAAGAACTTCGGCCTCTTCGCCGCGAATTTCGGCAACGAAAGCGCCCACGAGGGAGACGTAGGCCGGCTCGTTGGGCCTCCCGCGGTGGGGCACCGGGGCCAGGAAGGGACTGTCGGTCTCAACGTGAAGGCGATCGAGTGGGACGAGACG
This sequence comes from uncultured Actinomycetes bacterium, assembly GCA_903828785.1. GTDB lineage: Bacteria > Actinomycetota > Acidimicrobiia > Acidimicrobiales > RAAP-2 > RAAP-2. The sequence continues at coordinate 12,154 of CAIKNP010000023.1, forward strand.
AGCAGCTTCACGAAGACTCTCGGCGTTCTTAAAGGTCACAATACCCGACAAGGAAATATCGCAGCCCCAGGACAAGCACCCTTCTGCATCAGCCGGTCCACCAGTAAAGCAGTGGATCACCGTCCGCGGGGGCACGCCCTCTGAACGGAAGATGTCAAAGAGATCGTCGAAGGCGTCGCGGGCGTGAATGACCAATGCCAGATCCAACTCGCGGGCCAAGTGGAGTTGGCGAACAAAGGCGTCGCGTTGGGCGTCGCGTGGTGAGTGCTCGTAGTAGTAATCCAGTCCACATTCACCGATACCCACGAGGCGCGGGTGGCCAGCGCGGGCCATGGCGATAATGGGCTCGAGATCCTCAGTGGCGCTATGAGGGTGCAGGCCCACCGTGGCGTACATCGCAACGTCGTGGACCAGTTCGCTTATCGCGAGGGCCTCACGGGAGGACTGCTCGCCCGTCCCGATGACGACCACCCGGTCAACACCGGCCGCGTAGGCCCGGTCCAGCGTGGCTAAGGCGTCGCCCTCGACCTTCCATTCGCTTAGGTACTTATCCTGCAGGTGGCAGTGTGCGTCGGTCCAGCGACTCAACTGTCAGCCTTAATGCGTGGAAAGAGGGGCTCCCCCTTCACAATTGGGTTAGTGGGCTGGTAGAGCCCCCATTGGGCGGTATCGCCGACGAGACCGTCAGTCGGACTTCCCGTCAAGCCAATGCGCTCCCAGATCTGCTGACAAATGCTGGGCATGGCCGGAGTGGCCAAAATCGTCACGATACGAATAGCCTCCAAAGCGTTCCCGAGTACCGCACGAAGTTCATCGCCCGCGGGCAGCTTCCAGGGTGCCGTGTTCTCGAGGTAGGCGTTGGTCGCCCCAATGAGACCCCACGTGGCCTCGAGCGCGTGGTGCGGAGCAAAGCGGTTCCAGGCTTCCGTGGTGTCGGCAATCGCCCGCTGAGCAGCGTCGCGCAGGGGGGCCTCAGCCTGGGGCAACGGGCCCACCCCATCACACTTACCCGCCACAATGGTGCTTACTCGAGCCACCAAATTACCCAGGTTGTTCGCGAGGTCCGTGTTGTAACGAGCGGTGATGCCCTCCAGCGAGAAATCGCCATCATTGCCCAGGGCCGTTTCACGCAGCAGGTAGTAACGAATGGGATCGACACCGTACTCGTCGGTGAGGAGTACGGGTGAAATATCCGTCAAACGCACACCCCCTTCCGCCGCCATGGTCTTAGAGAGTTTCTGACCTCCGACCAAGAGCCAACCGTGCACTTGAACGTGGTGGACGGGATCGAGTCCCGCCGCCATGCACATGGCGGGCCACCAGACGCAGTGAAAGCGAATGATTTCCTTGCCCACCAGGTGGTTCGACACGGGCCACCACTCCTGCACCTCATCGTCGTCGCGACCGTAGCCAATGGCGGTGAGGTAGTTGATAAGGGCGTCGTACCAGACGTAGAAAACGTGCTTGTCGTCCCAGGGTACGGGGATGCCCCAATCAATCGAGGTCCGGGTAATGGAGATGTCCTTTAAGCCGCCCTTGATAAAAGCGTGGGCCTCGTTGTACTTGGTTTCGGGGCTCACGAAGTCGGGATTGGCGGCGTAGAACTCGAGTAGGCGGTCCTCAAAGGCACTGAGGCGAAAGAACCAGTTGTCCTCTTCCATCTGCGTCAGGGGCCGGCCGTGGACGGGACATTTACCCTCGTCACTGGCCTCGAGCGTGAAATAGTCCTCGCAACTCACGCAGTAAAGCCCGCTGTAGGTGTCTTTGTAGATGTAGCCGTTTTCGTAGACCTGGGTCAGAAATTTCTGCACCGTTTCAAAGTGACGGGGCTCTGTCGTACGGATGAAGTCGTCGTAACTGACGTCCAAAGCGTCCCAGGCCTCGCGAAAGCGCAGTGACGTCCGGTCGGTCCATTCCTGGGGCGAAACACCGTTCTTGGCCGCCGCGTCGGCCACCTTTTGACCGTGTTCGTCGGTTCCCGTCAGGAACTTCGTCTCGTCACCGCGCAAGCGGTGCCAGCGCGCGACGGCGTCCGCGTTGACCGTGCAGTACGCGTGACCGACGTGGGGAGCATCGTTGACGTAGTAAATCGGGGTGGTCACGTAGAAACGGTTCATCCCACCATTCTACGAACTCAGTTCGCGGACTCACTTCGAAGTCGAAGGGCCAGCTCGTAGGTCTCACGGTGCACAACCCCCAGCGCGGCCACCACTTCGTTGACCGCATCTCGCACACTCGCGCCCCTACCCAGTTGATCACGTAGAGCCGCCTCGACGGCGTCGGCGTCGGGGGCGCTGGTCGGAGCCGCCCCTTCGAGAACCACGACACATTCCCCCAGCATGTCTCGCGAGGCCAATGATGCACTCACCTCAGCCACGCTGCCCCGCAAAATCTCCTCGTGCAACTTGGTAAGTTCGCGCCCCAGGACCACCCGACGCTCCGGGAATCGACGACTGAGTTCACTCATTGTTTGTTGCACGCGTTGGGGCGACTCGTAAAAGACGACGGTACGCTCTTCCTTCGCCCAAAGGTCGTACAGGGCCTGGCGCTCCCCCGCCTTGCGAGGCACGAAGCCCTCCATGCAGAAGCGCTCCGTAGGCAATCCACTGATCGAAAGAGCGGCGACGACGGCGCTGGGACCCGGAGCCGTCGACACACGCAGCCCGGCCGCGGCGACGGCGGCGACGACGCGAACGCCAGGGTCCGAAATGCCCGGCGTACCCGCGTCAGAGATCAGTACCACCACTTGGCCTCCTTCGACCCGACGAACGATTTCTTCGCACTGGGAGGCCTCGTTGTGCTCGTGCAGGGCGTGCAAGCGACCTTTAGAGGAGAAATTATGCGCCGAGAAGAGGGTGCGCGAGTGGCGGGTGTCTTCGCAATACACCGCATCGGCACTGGCCAAAAGCTCGAGCGCTCGGCGCGAAAGATCGCCGAGGTTCCCGATCGGTGTCGCCACCACCATTAAGACTCCGCTGGATTCTTCGCTTTTCATGGTCTCTATTGTCTCTCGTTTGGCTCAACCCCGGCGTGACCGGCTAAGATTTACCTCTATGTCAAAGCGGACCAACAAGCGAAAGCTACGCGCCAAGAAGAAGGCCAACCACGGCAAGAAGCCGAATTGCGGTCGCGGCTAAGCCCGCTTCGCCTTCGTTTTTCCTTCGTACCAAGGTTATTTCCACTCACCGCCCCGTCAGGGGGCTTATTTCGTCACGTCTGCTGGAAGCAGTGTTAGACCCGCGGTGGAATGCCCTGAGGGTAGTACTTCTTAGCCAAGCGGTATTCCATGTAGAAGGCCAAACCAGGAACGAACCCGGCAAAGAACATCAGGGCCAGAATCGTAACGTTGAGTTTCGCCTTTAAGACGAACTGAAAACTCATAATCATGTAAATAGGGAAGAACACGATGCCGTGGGCTACTCCATCAATACGCTCAAAGAGCGACGTTGATTGCCAGAGACTGTGGTCCAGGGACTTAAGCGCTAAATGCAAGAACAGAAGCACGAGCGTCGTACCAGTTACGAACGACATCAGGCGATAACGACGAAAAGCAGCATCCATTAGTGACCCCATAATTTCTTTTTCGGTTGTGTGGCGATGTCCGCCAAGTGATTGTTGTACGCCTCGAGCAACGGGTCTTCCGATTCTTCTTGAGCTGCGGCTTCGCGAGCGGCGGCGGCCTGGGCACGCATCTTCTCTTCGTATTCTCGGCGAGCGGCTTCTTGATGTTCGCTCACCCTTTCCATGTGCAGAAGCGCCCACCAGCCAAAAAACCCGAGAATGGCGAAGCAGGGCCATTCAATGGCGTAGAGAAAACTCAGTTGGTTACCCTGCAGCGCTCGGCCAACCTGCCAGTAGGCCGCGGCTCCGCACATGGCCAGCCAGAGAACGAGTGCGAAGTGCAGCCCCCACCCACGTCTCGAAAAGTACTTTTCCTTCACCGTTCCATTCTACCGTTATGCCCTTTTTCTTCGGTCCTAGACTTAGGCCGTGACGATGCACATGACCGGGGTCTTTACCTGGCACGATTGGAATCACTGGCACGTCGCCTTCCTACCCAGCGCACTGCTCCTCGCCGCCAGCCTCTTCTACCTTCTGGGTGTCCGCTCTTCGGTGGCGTGGCCCCGCAGTTGTACGGTCTGGTGGAGCCTGGGTGTGGTGGTCACATTCCTCGCCACTCAGTCGGTTCTGGGCGTGTACGACATGAGTTACTTTTCGGCACACATGATCCAGCACTTGTTGCTCATCATGGTGGCGGCGCCACTCTTCGCCTTGGCGCGCCCCCTCGACTTGCTCTACGAGGCGGGACCCCCGTCATTGCGGCGTTGGCTCGACGGGTCACTCATGAAAGTGATCACCCACCCCCTCGTCGCCTTTGTGGCGTATTTCGTCTTCATCCCTTTGGCCCACTTGACGGGTCTCTTCACCGCAATGATGCACCACGAGTGGCTTCACCACCTGGAACAAATTGGCTTCCTCCTCGTGGGATATCTCTTCTTTCGCGCGGCCTTCGGGCGTGAGCGGGGTCGTACCTTGCACCCCGGTCTCCGGGTGGTCTTCGTAATGGCGGCGGTCCCGGTAGACACCTTCACCGGGCTGGCCATTTTGATGAGTGTTCAACTCCCCTTCGCGGGCTACCTAGACACGACTCCCATGGGTACGAGTACCACCCAGGCCCTCGCAATTTTCCATCTCGGCGGTGCCATTATGTGGATAGGCGGCGACGCACTGATGCTTCTCGCCTGCATACCTATCGTGGTGCAGTGGGTGCGCTGGGAAACAGTGCAGACCAAAGTCTCGGACGCTGAACTCGACCGACTCGGCCTCTAGAGCAGGCCGGCCTCAATCGCAATCTCTTCGAGGTCCGATTCGGGTCGAGCCCCGAGGTGTTGAATAACCTCACCCGCGCAGAGCGAGCCCAGTTCGGCCGCCTCAACTGGGTCGGCCCCCAGGGCGAGCGAATACAAAAAACCGGCGGCAAATAAATCGCCCGCCCCGTTTTGGTCCACTACGTGCTCCACGGCCATTGCCGGAACACTGACGACCCCGCCAAGATTCACCACGTCCACCCCGGCTGGCCCGCGCGTAATTGCCGCGAGAATACCCAGCTCCTCGAGGGCGTCGTAAGCCCGCGACAGCGTCTCGGCCTGGAAGAGCGCCATGATTTCGGTCTCGTTGGCTAAGAGCACGTCCACGTCGCTCACCACGAGATCTAAAAAGTCACGGCGATGACGATTCACACAGAACATATCGGACAAGGACAAGGCCACCATGGAGTCGTGTTCGTGGGCGAACTCAATCGTTCGGGCGATGGCGGCCTTCGCGGGTGGCAAATCATAAAGATAACCCTCGATATAGGTGATTTCGGAGCGGGCAATCAGGTCCGAGCGAATATCACTGGGACGCAGTTGGTTGGAAGCCCCGAGGTAGGTGGCCATGGTTCGCTGTGCGTCGGGGGTGACGAAGACGTGACAGCGTCCGGTAGCACCCTCGTGCGATTCGGCGATGCTCAAATCCAGCTCGGCCCCCAAGGTGCGTAAGTCGTGGGCGAAACGCTCACCAAACTCGTCATCGGCTACTTTGCCGATGTAGCCACAGGTGCCGCCCAGCATGGCAATCCCGGCGATGGAATTAGCCACGGAGCCGCCCGACATCTGCACGGTGGGGCCCATGGCCTCGTAGTACGTCGCCAGCTCATCAGCCTCAATGAGCGTCATCGCCGCTTTGGTCAATCCCAAAGTGGCGTACGCGTCATTGGCGTCCTGGGCGATGATGTCGAGCATGGCGTTGCCAATACCGGTGACGGCCAGGCGATTGGGCCCTGGTTTCTGGCGCAGCGAAACGGGGGTGGGCGTTGTAGTCACTGGTCAAGCGTAATTGCTCCGAGACGATAACGTTATGAATTGTGACTGCTCCTACCAATCCCTATCGCCTCGATCGTTCCGTAGTGCCTTCGGCCTACCAAATTTTCCTCGAACCTGACTTGGTGAATTTCCGCTTCAACGGTCGCGTCGAGATCGCCCTCACCGTGCACGAGGCGACGTCGATGATTCGGCTCAATGCGTGCGAAATGTCCTTGACGACGGCCACGATTCACGTAGGTGACCAGTCCTTCACTTCAGCCGTCGCTGAACAGGACGAAATCTACGAAACGGCGACCTTCGTTTTCCCCGAAGAATTGCCCCTGGGTGAGGCGGTGCTCAGCATCGACTTCGTCGGTGAGCTCAACGACAAACTGACCGGCTTCTACCGCTCCATCTACGTCGATCCTTCGGGAGACAAGCACGTCATCGCCTCCACGCAGTTCGAGAACTGCAGCGCTCGCCGGGCCTTCCCCTGCTGGGATGAGCCGGCCTTCAAGGCCACCTACGAAACGACGCTCACCGTCGCCACGGGACTGGCCGCCTTTTCCAACACTCGCGAGATTGAGCGGGAGGATCTCGGTAACGGCACCACTCGTTTCCACTTTGCCCCCACCATGAAAATGTCGACCTACCTCGTGGCTTTCATCGTCGGGCCCTTCGAAACAACCGCCGAAGTTGACGTCGACGGTGTGCCCCTGCGCATCGTGTACCCCAAGGGCCAGGGCCACCTCACGCAGATGGCCCTCGACGCCTCAGCCTTCGGCCTGCGCTGGTTCACGAAGTACTTCGGGATCTCCTACCCCGGGGACAAAATGGACATGGTGGCCATTCCCGACTTCAACGCCGGCGCCATGGAGAACCTCGGTTGCATCACCTACCGTATGACCGACCTCCTCATCAACCCCGAGACCGCCTCGCTCAGCGAGAAGGAGCGCGTCGCCGGAGTGATTCACCACGAACTCGCCCACATGTGGTTCGGGGACCTCGTCACCATGGAGTGGTGGCAGGGCATTTGGTTAAACGAAGCCTTCGCCACCTTCATGCAGGTTTTGTGCACCAACGCGTACCGACCCGAATGGGAAATTCTGCGCGGCTTTGGCGTCGATCGTCAGTACTCCTTGATGATTGACGGATTGCACAGCACTCGACCAATTGAATACGAAGTGATCTCTCCCGACGACACTCGGGGCATGTTCGACGTCCTGACCTACGAAAAGGGTGGGTCGGTGTTGCGCATGATCGAGCAGTGGTTGGGCGCCGACACCTTCCGTGACGGTATTCGTCACTACCTCAACAAGCACAGTTACGCCAACACCGTTACCGCCGACCTCTGGAACGCTCTGGAGGAAGCATCGGGAGAGCCGGTGGGCCAGATTATGGACACCTTTATCTTGCAAGGTGGCCACCCCCTGGTTCGATTCGAAAACGGTCGATTGACCCAGGAGCCCTTCGCCTTCGCTCCGGCCACCGGCCCGAGCATGATTGGCCAGTCGTGGCTCGTCCCCCTCTTCACTCGTTCACTCGACGGTGGCGAAGTGACTCGACACCTGCTCGGCAGCGAATCCATCGAGCTCGGTCCGAACACCTTGGTTAACGCCGGTGGTGCGGGGGTTTTTCGCACCCTTTACGGCGACGCTGAATTCGCTCCCGTCGCGGCGCGAATCAACGAACTCGAGGGGCTGGAGCGTTTCACGGTGGTGGCCGACGCGTGGAGCACCATGTTGGCGAGCGCCTTTTCGTGGAGCAACTTCCACGCCTTGGTCGCCAGCTTGGGCACCCAGGATGAGCCACCCGTGTGGAACATTGTCGCCGAAGCCCTCGACTACGTCAATCGGGCACTCACCCCTGAGCAACGTCCGCAGATCGCGCGCATTACTCGTGAGTTACTGACCCCCCACTTTGATCGCCTGGGGTGGGAGCCCGCCAGCAATGAGGACGAGCTGGTCGGCCAGACCCGCGCGCAGGTGATTGGCCTACTCGGTCGAATCGGCGGTGACGAGGCCATTCTCGCCGAAGCTCGACGCCGTTTCGAGGCCGACGAGGTGCACGGCAACTTAGCCGCGGTGATTCTGCGACTCGTCGCGTCCGAGGGCCAGTGGGCGGATTACGAAGTCTTCATCGAACGGTACCGGCGCCGGGCCACGCCCCAAGACGAGCAGCGTTACCTCTACTCGCTTGGTGGTTTCGGCAACGACGACATCGCGCTTGACGCCGCCAGCAAGTGCTTCACCGAATTCCGAAGTCAGGACGCCAACTCCATGCTGGGCGTATTGTCCTCCAACATGGTTTCGGGTCCCACTGTCTGGCGGTACATGGCCGAACGCTGGGAGGACGCCAACGCGCAGTTCCCCCACGACTCGCGCTCGTACGCCACGCGAGGAGTGCGAACCTTCATCTCGGATCGGGCCTTCGCCGCCGAGGTCGAAGCCTTCCACCGAGCTCACCCCATTGCGGGACAGCAGCGCAGCGTCGAACAGAGCCTCGAGACAATGAATTTTGGCTTGAACTTCGCCGAAACGCTGCGAGCGCAGTTTTAGTATGGCGCCATGAGCATCGGGGCACTGCTGGGGGTCTTCGCCCTCATGTTTCTCCTGGAGTTACCCGATAAAACCATGATTGCTACCGTCGTGATGGCGACACGCGCCCGGCCTCGCAACGTCGCAATTGGCGCCTCGTTGGGCTTCGTGGTGCAGATGGCTCTGGCCGTCGCCGCCGGCAGTCTCCTCACCCTCCTGCCCGCGCAAATCAAGAATCTAATCGTGGCCCTGCTCTTCTTAGGCGGCGCGGCCTTCCTACTCTTGGTCAAGGAGAAGGAGGAAGAGGACGAAGGTACCGCCGAAGCCCAACGTGAACGCCCAGGCACGGCCTGGCGAGAAATGTTCACGGCCTTTAGCGTCATTTTCATTGGCGAATTTGGTGACCTCACCCAGATTCAAGCGGCCAACTTTTCCGCCAAATACCACCAGCCCATCGGCGTTTTTCTCTCGGGGTCCCTCGCGCTGGTGCTGGTCGCCTTCATTGGTGCCTACGGGGGTAAGTTTCTCCAACGCTACGTAGCGCTCGAAAAAATTCGCTTCGCCGGTGGCCTGCTCTTCCTGGCCCTCGGTCTCTACTCCCTGTACCAATTGCGGCACTGGTGAAAACCACCGACGAACTCTTCGCCTTGGCTGAAACCACGAAGGGTTTCATGCCCAGCGATGAGGGCCGAGCGCTCTACCAGTTCGCCCTGGAAGCCAAAGGTCTCACCTGGCTCGAGTTGGGGGCCTGGTGTGGCAAGTCGGCACTGTATTTAGGGGCGGCGGCGCAGGAACGAGGGGCCGCTCTCTTCAGCCTCGATCATCATCACGGCTCTGAGGAAAATCAGCGAGGCTGGATCTACTTTGATGAAGAGTTAGTGGACCCCTTCGACGGACGACTCAACACCCTGCCCACGTGGCAACAGACCATCGCGCGAGCTGAATTAGAACAGACCGTCATCGGACTGGTGGGCGCCGCTGAAGTCATTGCTCCCCACTTCGTTCAGCCGCTCGATCTCTTTTTCTTCGACGGAGGCCACGGCCACGAGGTCGCGTGGCGTGATTACCGAACCTGGACGCCCAAGTTACGAGTCGGGGGAATATTCCTGATCCACGACGTTTTCCCCGACCCCGCCGACGGCGGTCGGCCCCCCTTTGAAATCTACGAGCACGCTCTGAACAGTGACCTCTTTCGAGAAGTCGGTGCCCAGGGCTCGTTGCGAGCCCTCGTACGGATTAACGCCCCCGGACTGGGCTAACAGCGCTTACAGCCCGCAGAGGTCAAGTCCAAGGTTTCGGGCAGACTGCCGTGTCGAAAGATGTCCGACGCCGCGCTGGAGTTCGACAAGGCGTCGGCGGCGAGCAAGACCGCCGCCACCGTGTAGGTCGAGTGCTCCGCCGTGGGGAAGGTCACCTCTTGGGGATAGACCCAACCCGTCAGGTACGACCCGTCCGCTTGTCGGTGGCGCTTGGTGGTCGCGAAGAGTTCCAGCGCGCGACTCGCGTCACCGAGGGCGTCGAGCGTCAATACGCACTCCGCAGTCTCCGCGGCGGTCACCCAGTCATTCGTCGATACGCAGCGAACACCTCGTCCGGCCAATACGAAGCGCTCCCAACCTTCGTGGAGCCGCGCCAAGCCGGCTGGTCCAGTCATGGCTCCCGATAACACGGGGTAGTACCAGTCCATGGCGTAGTGACTCTTGGGGGCGAAGAGCTCGTGGTGGGACCCCAGGGCGTGTCCTAAGCGGCCGGCCGAGAGTTCCCAATCGGGTCGAGGCTCATCCAGCTGGTCAGCCAGCGCGATGGCGCAACGCAAGGAATGAAAGAGCGAGGACGAACCCGTGAGGAGGGCGTCGTGTTCAACCACTCCACGTTCGTCAAGACTCCAGGCGACGGCACCTTCGGGTTGCTGAAAACGCAGCACGAAATCAATGGCCCGCTGCACGACGGGCCACAGCCCGAGCACAAAATCAAGATCGCCGGTCGCCCGCAGGTAGTGCCATAGTCCGGTGGCCACGTAGGCACAAACGTTGGTGTCAATACGGGAACGCTCAACGACCTGGTCCACGTAGTAATTGAACCAGCTTCCGTCGGCCCGCTGGCTAGCGGCCAGCCAGGCGAAGGCCCGACGGGCTTCGTCGAGATGACCAGTCACCGTCAAGGCCATCGCCGCTTCGACGTGGTTCCACGGGTCGGCGTGTCCGCCAGGGAACCAGGGAATCTGCCCACTGGGAAGTTGCGCCGCCACGAGGTAGCGGGCACTTTGCGCGATTTCCGCCGACGTGAGGACCCCGGGTACACCCGCCATCGTGTGGGTCGAGCTCATCGTGGTTTTTCCACGTAGACCACCAGCGACTTACCGAGCAGGGGGTTAAGCAGGGTATCGAGCCAGCGGGTAAAACGGGGTTTCCTCATCATGTCCCACACCAAGAACTGGTGGTAGCGCCGGACCAGCGGGTGGTCATTGTTACTGGTCCCCACCAGGCACTTCAGCCACCAGTAGGGGCTGTGTAGAGCGTGGGAGTAGTGGTGGCCCCGCACGCGGAAACCGGCGCGACGTAGACGTGATTCCAGAACCGAGCGGGTATAGATGCGAATATGCCCGCCCGGCACGTTGTGATACTCCTCAGAAAGCCACCAATTGATGCGTTCCGGTCCGGTGCGCGGAACGGTAACCGCCATCGTGCCGCCGGGGCGCAACACGCGCCACAGTTCGCTCATCGCCACGGTGTCGGCTACGAGGTGTTCGAGGATCTCGGAACAGATGACGCGGTCGAAGACCTCGTCGGCAAAGGGCAGCGCCAGGGCGTCACCCTGGAGGGCCACCGCGCGCGTCGTGGCGGGATCGAACTCGCCCTCCATAGCCATGGCGTGGAACATTGACCGAGTCGACAGCATCTCGTCCCGACCGGCGTCGAGGGCCACCACGTGGGCGCCGTGGCGAAGAGTGGCGAAGGCGTGACGACCAAAACCGGCGCCAAGATCGAGCACCTCATTGCCACGACGCACGTCCAGTCGCTGGTAGTTCACCGTCAGCATTAGCGAAAGTCCACCGCTTCGGGTAGGTCGCGTCCCGCGAGGACGGCCTCGTAGCAGGCCGCCGTTCCCCGAGCCGTTACTTCCCAGGTGAAACGCTCCATCACTCGCGCCCTTCCGGCCCGACCCATCGCGGCGCGCCGATCGGGATCATCCAAAAGGGTGGCGATGGCGGTGGCCAGAGCGGCGGGGTTATTTGGCTCAACGAGCACCCCAGCTTCGTGACCCATGACTTCGGGCAGAGCGCCTCCAGTGGTGGCCACCACCGCAACGCCACAGGCCATGGCCTCAATAGCCGGAAGTGAAAAACCTTCGTAGAGACTGGGGATGACGGCGATTTCCGCTTCGCCGTAAAGGCGAGCCATCTCTTCGTCGCTGACCCCCGAAATGGTGGTCACGCAATCGCTCAGCCCCAAGCGCTCGATCGCCCGGGCCACGGCCCCTTCACTCTTGGGGCGACCGATTATGACCAGGGCAATGCTTCGTTCACGACGTAGCAAGGCTGCCGCTTCGAGGAGGGGAACGAGTCCCTTCATGGCGACGTCTGAACTCGTCGTCACCATCAATCGACCGGGCTGAGGAATTGCCCCCTCGTAGGGTCGAAAGACCTCGTGGTCGACGCCCACCGGGACAACGGTAAGTCGAGAAAGCGGCACGTCCATTTGCTGGTGGATATCTCGACGCGAGTTGTGCGACACCGTCAAGACGGCGGGCAGTTGCTGCACCACTCGTATTTGCATGCGCAAAAAGCCGTACCACCGCCAGGAGCCGAATCGCTGTTTCAACGATTCGGCGTGGGCGAGGGCGATGCGTCGATCCACGGTAATGGGGTGGTGCAGGGTCTCGAGTACCGGCCAACCGTCGTAATGCAGATCAAGAATGCCCGTCGCCATGCACTGGTTGTCGTGGAGCAGATCGAATTCTTCTCGACGGGCGCGCAATACCTTTTTCACCCGCATACCGAAAGTCCAAGGCTCCGCGAATCCACCGGTCTTCGTGGTGAGGAATTCGACAAGGTCGGGCCACGAGCGAAACTCGGCCAAGGCCGGGGTTCGCCAAGGGTCGGGGTCGCGATAGAGGTCGAGGCTGGGAATAGGCGTGAAACCCACTCCCTCGTCGAGGAGGGGCCAGGGTGGACCTGAAAACACCTCAACGCTGTGGCCGAGGCGCACCAGCTCACGGGTGACGTGACGGGTGTACACGCCCTGCCCCCCGACGCGTGGATTCCCTCGATAGACCACGAAAGCGATACGGCGCTTACCCGCCTGCGCAGCTCGAGCGGCGACTGGTGTGGGGATGGGCAGGTCCCGCGTTCGAGCGAGGGAAGCCGCACGCTTCGCGCGTCGATCAGACCGCCGAGACACCACTGGTGAACCGATTACAGTGAACGGTAACGGGGAACGTAGCCACCGACGCCCAGCGAGACCGACTCGGCGTTATCGATGTTTTCGTCAAGTCCACCAATGACTTCCGTAACCCACGAGAGGCGATCTTTCAGGATGCGCGTTACCCCACCCTGGAGCGTGTCGGTGGAGATGGCGCAACTCGAGCAGGCGCCGCCCAGTTGCACTTCAACCACGCCCGCTTCGACGTCGGCCCGAACCAGCACTAAGTCGCCACCGTCCGCTTGCACCGAAGGACGCATTAAATCAATCAGGCTCTGCAGGGCCTTGAGGCGAGTTGAGCGTTCCTGATCGGTGAGTTCCATCCCTCTATTCTGCCGTATTCGACGTACTTCGTGCCCTAGGCCGAAAAATCGGCCAAGGCCTCGTCAAATGCCCGCAAGGCCCGCGGACCCCAAACGGTACCGGGGCCGCCGTTCATAGAAATGACGACCCCCAGGGCTTCAGCCACTGCCTGGCGGCTCACGCCGGCTCGTGCGGCCCCGCGGGCGTGGGCCACAATGCAGCCATCGCACTCACGGGTTGCGGCGATCGCCAAGGCGAGCAGTTCCTTGGTACCGCTCGAAAGCTCGCCCGCAACCATCGCCGAACGCGAAAGTTCGGCAAAAGAACGAAAAACGTCGGGGATAAGTTCACGGAGTTCGAGAGCGGGTTGGCGTAGCTCTTCTCGTATTTCGTGGGAATGTTTCATCATCTTCCTCCGCCTTCGGTGTGATCAACATTCCTTAGAATAGAAGAGTGAACGTTATCGACCAACTTATTAAGCACAATGATGCGTACGTGGCCGGACACGGTCATCGCGAGTTACCCACGAGACCCCAATTGCACCTCGCGGTTTTGACCTGCATGGACTCTCGCCTCGACCTCTTCGGGGCGCTCGGCTTGGACTTGGGCGAGGCGCACCTGATCCGAAACGCCGGCGGACTAGCCACCGATGACGCCATTCGTTCGCTCCTCCTTAGCCAGCACCTCCTCGGCACCCAATCCATCATGGTCATTCATCATTCGCGCTGCGGTCTCGAAACCTTTAAAGAAGAGGCCTTGCAAAGCGAACTCGAGTCGACGTTTGGCCAGCGCGCGCCCTTTGTTCTCGGCGGTTACGACGATGTGGATGAAAGCGTCCGCGAAACCGTGCGAGCGCTGCGTGCGAGCGCGTTTGTCAATTCCACCGACATTCGCGGTTTCGTTTTCAATGTGGACGACGGTGATTTGCGAGAAATTTCACTCGAAGCACTCGAGGCCTCGAGCTAAAGAGTCGTAGCACGACGTTCAATTTCGCTCGCGAGCGAACATTGTCCCCGACGGGTCTAGCGAGAAATAGTGTGTTTTCCCAAGCACGAGACCTCACCCCCGAAGTGGGGGAAGTTAAAATTCCATGAAAAGTTACACTTTTCGACCTAAAGTGTTCACGGGGGTCCCAGGACAGTCAGGAAAATTGATGCGCATCGGTGTTCTCACAGCTGGCGGTGACGCCCCCGGTCTCAACGCGGCTATTCGTGGCATTGGCCACGAGGCCCTACGCGACGGTCACGCATTTATTGGCATTAATAACGGTTGGGCGGGACTCGCCGCCGAGTACGCCGGACGACCCCTAAGCGCCGAAGACATTAATTACATCGTGGGCCAGGGTGGCACCATATTGGGCACCGCTCGTTACGACTTGGACAATCCCGCTGGCGGTCGCCAGCGCGTCCTCGAGGCCATTGGTGAACACTTCGACGCCGTTATCGCCATCGGCGGTGATGGTACCCAGCGCATTTCGAATTGGCTCGCCGATCGAGGTGCTCCCATCGTGGGCGTTCCCAAAACGCTGGACAATGACCTAATGGGGACGGACTACTGCATTGGTTTTGACACGGCAGTATCCATCGTGGCCGAGTCGATTGACCGTTTAATCACGACGGCCGCCTCTCATCACCGCGTCATGGTGGTTGAAACAATGGGTCGAAGCAATGGCTGGGTAGCCGCGATGGGGGGACTGGCGGGAGGGGCCGACTTGATCATCGTGCCCGAGTTTCCCGTCACGATGGACGAAGTCCGAGCCCACGTAAAGCACCGGCGAGCCTCCCACTACGGGTTTTCAATCATCGTCGTCGCTGAGGGCGTTGACATGGCCACCCTCGGTGGCCATGAGGCCGAAGCACTCTCCACCGAAGGGGTCCGGGGTGTTCGTTTGGCAACCCGCGGCGTAGGCAACTTCGTGGCCAACGCGATTGACGCCGAAGGGGGCGTCGAAGTTCGCACGACGGTACTCGGCCACCTACAGCGGGGAGGCTCCCCTACTGCCTACGACCGCATCTGGGCTACCCGAGTTGGCGTCGCCGCTTACCGCGCGGTGGTCGATGGGCACTACGGCACGATTCCGGTGGTCCGGGGCAACGAGGTTGTGCTGGCTCCCCTCGGCGACGTCGCCCTAGGTCAGCGCCCCTTGCCGCGCGACCTCTACGAACTCTGTTCGACCTTTTCCTAATTCTCCGGCGGGCTTAGCGGATCCAGCTGGCCGGTTCGGTAGTGTTTGCGACACAGCACCTGATAGTGCACGACCCCGTGCGTGACGTCACCGGTGAGGACTTGCGTGCCTTGACGGGCCACGACGCCGTTGACGACGCGCGCGTTGCAGCGCCCCTTCTGACCGCACCAGCAGCTCGAGGTCAGCGGCAACTCTTGACAGCGGTCAGCGATCGCGAAGAGCCGAGCGGAGCCGGGAAAAACATTCAACATAAAGTCGGCGGAGAGTCCGAAGGCGTGGACGTCGACGTTTTCGTCATCAACCATTTGGGCCAGACGATCGATTTGACCGACGCTCGCGAACTGGGCTTCGTCGATAACTAAAATATTGTCACCGTTTTCGCGGAATCGGCTGATGTGATTCGCGAGATCTTCTTCGGGACTAACGGCGTAGGCCTCCGCCTCGATGCCAATGCGACTGGTCACCATGCCACCGGCACTGCGGTCACCAAAAGTCCACAGGGCCACGTCACTGCGCACTTCACGAAGTTGCCAGCACAGTTGCAGGGCGAGGGTGGATTTACCCGCCGCCATGGTGCCGTAGGTAAAGGTCAGTTCGGCCATCGTTACTCCATTCCTTGTGTCGTTCACGCTACACCGCCGCAGACCCTACTCAGCGAGACGCACACCGCTAGATTTGAACTATGAATATTCCCGTTCGCGCCATCGCTTTTATTCGAAACGACCGCGCCGAGGCGCTCGACGACAACTGGAACGAGGTGGTCAGCACTATTGAATTGGCCCAGGACGTCCCCAGCGAATCACTTCGTGGTCTCGAAGAATTTAGCCACATCGAAGTCGTCTTTTTTGCCGACTGGGCGCAGGACGTACCACCGGGACCCTGGCACCGCCACCCCCGAGCGAACCCCGATTGGCCCGACGTCGGCATCTTCGCCCAGCGCAACAAGGATCGCCCAAATCGCATCCTGCTCAGCACCGTAGCGATTGAATCAGTGGAAAACCGAAGCATCCGTGTTCGCGGACTTGACGGCATTGACGGCACACCCGTGCTCGACATCAAACCAGTCTTCACTTGGTCTATTCCTGGAGTTCCCCTACGAGCGCCGCGCTGGAGTGACGAACTCAAC
The DNA here is from genome assembly GCA_903828785.1 of uncultured Actinomycetes bacterium. Classification (GTDB taxonomy): domain Bacteria; phylum Actinomycetota; class Acidimicrobiia; order Acidimicrobiales; family RAAP-2; genus RAAP-2. The sequence continues at coordinate 28,569 of CAIKNP010000023.1, forward strand.
GCCGAGTAATCACTAGTGCCCGCGTTGAACGCGGAGCTCAATTTCGTCACGTCGGGGGCAGGTGGCTGGACCGAAGGTGGCGATGGCAATTGACGCTGCGGCATTTGCTCGGGCGAGAGCCAAGGTCAGCTCTGTTCCGGCTAGCAGTTCGGCCAGCACCACACCGTTGTGGATATCGCCCGCTCCATTTGTGTCGATGACGTTGGTCGCAAAACCCGGTGATTCGATCACGCCGTCGGCACTAACGCCAACGCAGCCGCGGGCGCCGTCGCGTACAACCACACCCGAGCTCCCCCACTGTTGAAAGAGGGCGCGCGCGTTCATGGTGGCGTTGGTGGCCTTGGTCAGGTAGGTCGCTTCGGCGTTGTTACAGAGCAGCCAGTTACAGCGCGCCAGTACGTTTCGCAACAGGGTAAGCGGAATGTCAGCCACGCGAGGACCGGGGTCGAAGGCTACGACAACTTCCTCTTCCAGCTCTTCGAGCCAAGCCACCACCACGTCAGCCAAGCCTGGGTAGACGACGTTGTATCCCGATAGGTAGACCACGTCGCCCGCACGCACCGCCACGGCGGCGAGGTCCGCCGACGACAAGCTGAGCTCAGCACCCGGCGACGTCACGAAGGTTCTCTCCCCCGAACGTTCGACCAACACCACGCAGGCTCCGACGTCACTACCCGGCCTCGCGGGCACCACCACGTCGATACCTTCGCTAACCAGCGACTGCTGGGCGATAGTACTGAAGGGGCCCGTACCCAGTTGGCCGGCGTAACCCACTTCCACACCCTGACGCGCAGCTGCGCTCATGATGTTGAATCCACCCCCGGCGGTTACCAGTCGCTGATGGGCCAAAGCGTCGCCGCTACGAATGGGGAGAGCGTCGATGCGTAGGGCCACGTCAACCATTACGGTATCGAGCACAATAAGGCGGCCGCTAAACGAGCGAGGAGATGAGTTCACGGCGTGGTGGTCTAGTGCGCCTTACTCAGCGCGGCCGAGAGCTGGCTCAAGGTGCGCAGAGCGACATTCATGAGTTTTTGCTGGTCCACAATTTGCCTCGCGGTCAGCGAGGCGTGTTTACCGGCGAGCAGCAGTATCTTGCTCTGGAGAAGGACGGTCTCCTGGCTGGCGTAGGAGGCGAGTCGCTGGTTGAAAAGAGGTGATGGTCCCGTCAGATGGCGCTGGATTGCTCGCAGAGCTCCGAGTCCATCAGTGAGTACCGCCGCGTCAGTAGAGAGGGCCTTACTCGAGGTGAGTGGACCGAGATCGCGCTGGACAACATTGAGGGCGCCACTGTTACCGATAATCCACGAGGCGAAGGGCGTAGGCTTGCCCACTTCAAAACTGGTCAGCGAATTTACGTCCGCGGCGATTTCCGAAGTGATGTAATCCACGGCCTGTCCAATGCCGTAATACTGAACCGTGTTGGTCGTCGAGTTAATCGAGTCGACGGCCCTGACGAGGTCGTTGACGTCAAGGTTAAGCGTGTTCACCACCGCGGCGTAAGGGGCTGGGAGTTTGGCACTCATGGCGGCCTTGAGATCTTGCTGCAGACCCTGAATTGCCGCTACCGCCGCCTTGGAATTACTCGTCGAGGCACTCTTACAGGCCGCGGTAGTGCAAAAGAAGAACACCCGAATGGCGTTGTCCCAGAGGATGCCCGAAGTGGTGATGTTGACCACCACCGACGGCGTTGTGGCAGCCGACGCCGCGCCCAAGGACGTAAACGACCCACCAATCATGACGGCCGCAATGGCCCAACAGCGAAGACGAAAGACACGAGTCACAGAGAAATCTCCTTCGGTCGTCCACCCTAGCGAAGAATTGTGCTTCGCGATTCAGCGGTACTTCGATGTGTTCGCTCGAAAGCTGCGGCCCGCGAGAAGGCCGAGCGACGCTTCCAAAGGCTCCACCAAAGGACTGCGAGGGCCAGGTCCTAGACGACGTGCCACTTTGCAGCCTGCCCGTAGAGGCTCGGGCCGCAAAGTCTTAGTGAATCTTTAGTCGCAGCAACTGTCTCGCCAGCCACAGCCCACGCATTTGTAGTGAGCGTGTTCGGCACTCAGTGCTCCACCACAGTGGGGACACTCGTGAAAGACGCCATAGCGATTTTGGCACTCACTCAACAATGACGGCGCGGACACTTTTTCCATAACCCCAGCCTGACAAATCAACGTAGCCAGGTGGTGGACCATGCCAGCAACTGCTGAGTAAAGTTGGCGACTATCGCGTCTTACGCGCCAGACCTGGAGAACACAATGAACATTGAGCAGCATCTCATCAAACTGGTTGACGGTCGAGTGCTGGAAGTAGCTACCACCGGCGACGCCACCGGTCCAACGATTGTGTTGCAGCACGGAACCCCGGGTTCGATGTACACCCTGGCCGGCCACGCTGAAGCGCTCGCCGATCGCGGATTGTTCTTCATCTTGCCGTCTCGGGCGGGGTACGGGAATTCGACGCGTCGCGAAGGTCGTCGGGCCCGAGACCTGGTGGAAGACATCAATCAGGTCTTGGACGCCCTCGGACGCGACACCTACGTGACCCTAGGTTTTTCTGGCGGCGGGCCCCAAGCGCTGGCCTGCGCCGCCTTGGGCGCACCACGTTGCCGGGGCGCCCTGTCCGCCGCCGGGGTGGCCCCCAACGTTCCCGACTTTGACTGGACCGAGGGAATGAGCGACGAAGCCCGGCAGGAGTTTTCGGACTTTCTGTCGGGTGGCCCCGGATTTGAAGCCTCCATTATGGAGGCCTACGAAGAGATGAAGGGGTGCACCCCCGACAACATGATGGCCGTGTGGCGCCCCTACTTTTCTGATGTGGATGCGGCCTCGATGGAGGCGGATGACCGGCGCATCCCCTTCGGCCTTGGTACGGGGCACGCCTTCGTCAACGGACCCTGGGGTTTCTACGACGACAATGTTTCGACGATGAGTGAATGGGGGTTTTCCCTCACCGACATCAGCGTGCCCGTAGGCGTCTGGTACGGCAGTGAGGACCTTATGGTGCCCGCCCGCCACGGCGATTATCTCAGCGCCACTATTCCCACCGCTCGTCAGCACTACTACCCCGCCGAGGGCCACATGTCAATCGTTTCCGAACACCGTGACGCCATCGCTGACGAGATGATCTCCTTCTTCCGCTAGTGCCCTTAGAAGGATGAGGCGTCGATAACGAAGCGGTACTTCACGTCGCTGTTGACGGTGCGGTCGTAGGCAGCATTGATGTAGTCGGCGGTAATAACTTCGACCAGACTCACAATCTGGTGCTCAGCGGCGAAGTCAATCATTTCTTGTAACTCGCCCATGCCGCCGATCATGGAACCCGTCAACTGCCGTCGTCCAGCGATGAGCAGTTCTTGGTTGATGGTCACGGGGAAACCGGAGAGTCCCACAATACAGAGCGTGCCGTCGAGCGCCAGCAAATTGAGGTAGGGGTCGAGGGCAATGTCGGCGGAGGTCGAGTTGATTATGAGGTCGTAGCGACCATCGTGCTGTGCCAGGGCGTCGGGGGCGCTGGTCACAACGAACTCGTCCGCCCCCATGGCCAGGGCCGAGGCTTCCTTGCTCGGTGACTGTGAAAAGACCGTCACGTGAGCACCGAGCGCGTGGGCGAACTGTACTCCCATGTGCCCCAAGCCACCCAAACCAATAATGCCCACCCGCTTGCCCGGGCCCGCTCCCCAGTGCTTCAGGGGTGAGTAGAGGGTGATACCCGCACACAGCAAGGGCGCGGTGCCGGCCAAATCAACCGCATCACTCAGCGTTACGGCGTAGCGTTCGTCAATCACAAACTTGTCGCTGTAACCACCAAAGACAATGTTTCCGTCAGCGTCCTTCGTGTTGTACGTACCCGTACCCTTACTGCAGTACTGGTCGAGACCACGAAGGCAGGAGTCGCATTCGCGACAGGCTTCAATGAAGACACCTACGCCGATGCGCTGGCCGGGAGCAAATTTCTCAACGTCACTACCCACTGCGGTGACCACCCCAACAATCTCGTGACCCGGCACCATGGGAAAGAGCGAAGGACCCCACTCCTCGCGCACTTGGTGGATATCAGAGTGGCAAATGCCCGAAAATAAAACATCAAAGGCGACGTCGCGAGGGCGTAGCTCGCGTCGTTCAAATTCGAAAGGAACCAGTTCAGTACTGGCATCGAGGGCGGCGTACGCGCGGGTCTTCATGATGATCTCCTACTTTGGGTGCTCGTTGAGGTTAGCGGCTCTCGAGAAACTCTTGGCGGAGTAGCGAGGGTGTAATCCTCAGCCCCCTCGATTGCGTGCCCGACGCCAGGTGCCACCCCACTGCGACGAGCAACGCTGTTCTTAGAGGGTGGTGCGAACACCCCGAGCGATGCGCAGGAGCGTCTGATAGGAAACGTTGTAACCATCAACGATGATCTGGGTCGCTTGGTACTTTCCACTCGCCGGAAAAGTCCAGGAGATGTGTCCACCGAATTTGGGAATACGCGCAGTCGTGCACGCCGATCGCTGAATCTTGAAGCAACTGGTGGAAACGGTCGCCACCAGGCCGTTAATAGTAACGGTCGCGAAGACGACCGGCGAGTCACTCTGGCTCGCCGTGTGGCAGGTGCCGGCACCGCGTTCAAAAATATCCACCCCGGGCGCAGAATTATCAAGGCCACCCTGCCCACCGAGCACGAAAACCGACAGGGAGTGATCTGGACAATACGTACCACCTTGTATCTGAAAATTCGGAACGTTGAAACCACCTAAGTAGGTGGGGACGTGAACACCAAATTTCACCTGACCCTGCACCGCTGGCTCGGCGGACGCCGGATTGGCCAGTAGAAGAGTGACGCCGAGCGCCAGGGTGCTTAACCGAAACAAGGTGGCTTTCATATGCTCGTTATCTTAGGGGCGTGTGCGCCAGCCAAGGAACATCAGTTGCGGAAATGTATGAGAGCGACATCCAGCACTTCACCAAAAGTGCGCAGCGACCGATCAGATCGCTACCAGGACCGCGATTGCCTCAGCGAGCGACGAAAGCACTAGTAGTTTTGCACTGTCGGTCAGATTGCAGAGCCCCCGAGGAAAAGAAAGTATGAGAGCTAAGAAACTGTGCGTCATTGGCGGGGGCGGCGTACGTAGTCCCTTCGTGGCCCGCACCATCGCTCGAGCCGCCACTGAACTGAACATCGGCGAGGTGGTGTTTTTCGACATCAATGCCGAAAAACTGGGTCTTTACGGTGTCCTCGCCCAGGAGATTGCCCGACGAATTGCCCCCGAACTCGTCTTTTCCCTCTCAACGGACGAGCGGCGTGCTTTAAGCAACTGCGATTACGTCATTACCAGCATTCGAGTTGGTGAGGACGCCTCACGCGTGGCGGACGAGGCTCTTATCTCGGCTCACGGTCTTTTGGCGCAGGAAACAACGGGCGCCGGAGGTTTCTCCATGGCCATGCGCTCAATTCCCGCACTGACCCACTACTGCGAACTCGCACGAGAAGTCGCCCACCCCGATCACCTCATACTCAACTTCACGAATCCAGCCGGACTGGTGACCCAGGCCCTGCTCGACCAGGGATTTCCCGCCGTTGGCATTTGCGATACGCCACTGGGTCTGATGCGCGAACTAGCGCAACTCCTCAGCGTTGAGCGTGATCGTTTTTGGTGCAATTCATTTGGACTGAACCACTTGTCGTGGTTTAGCGACTTTCGCGTCGACGGAGTGGACGTTAGTGAACTCGTCATTCACCATCCTCGCCTCTTTGAAGCGACGGAGATGCGCGTCTTCGAACCGGACATTCTGGCGATCGCCGATGGGCACTTGCTCAATGAGTATCTCTACTTCTATTACTACAACAAGCGCGCGGTCGATCGTTTTGCCACCAGTGCGCCGACGCGCGCGCAGCTCATTAGTGACGTCAATTTCCGCATGTCGGCCGCCCTACGAGAACTCGACGTCAGTACGCATTTTGATGAGGCCTTGCGGATCTTTTTTGAGTGGACCAGTATTCGGGTCAACTCCTACTTTCAGAACGAGTCTGGAACCAAGCGGGTCGCGGTAGAAGAGTTCCCCAGCGCCGACGAGTTCATCCTGGGCCAAGACAGCGGAGGATACGCGGGGGTGGCGGTTGACTTGATTCGCGGATTCACGGGCGTCGGGGTGACCGACATGGTCCTCTCAACCCGAAACCAGGGGGCCATCAAGGGGCTGGGTGACGGAGACGTTGTTGAGGTCATGTGTCGCGTGGCCGATGGTCGCATCGAACCGCACGCCCAAAATGACATTCCCACCTCGATCATGAACCTCATTTCGACCGTCAAGGAGTACGAACGCCTCTCGGTGCGCGCAATCCTTCACCAAGACCGCAGCGCCGCGGTGAAGGCTTTGACCGTGCATCCGCTGGTCGGTAATTTCGACATTGCGACGACCCTCGTCCGCGAATTGATCGAGCAGAATGCCCCCTCGCCTGGAGCGTGGACGTGAATCCCTTCGTAGCCGTCTACGGTCACATGCACGTGGACGTTCTCTTCGATATCGACACCATGCCCCCACTGGGCAGCGAGGTGGTCGCTAACAATCTGGCCGTCGCGATTGGTGGCGGGCCCTGCGTCTACCCCTACCACCTGGCGAAGCTTGGGGTACCCAGTGTGCTGGGTACCGTACTCGAAGATGACCTTGTCTCGGATATGGCCCGCAACTTACTCAAAGAGTTGGACTATCGCAACATCCGTGAGTTCAGTCTGGGAATAGAGAATCCCGTTGTTATCACGAGCGTCTTTACTTCTCCCAGCAGTCGTTCCTTTGTGAGCTACCCCGCCGTACGGCAAAGCCCCTTAGATGCAGAACAGTTACTGAACCTCATTGGCAACTGCTCAGTCACCATGAATCCGCACGACGCGGAGCTCTCTCAGGAGTTGCGACGAAGGGGGATTCGTCTCATCGCCGATTCCTCCGTAAACCGTGGCCTGACCATGGACCAGTACGAAGACGTTTTACCAATGGTGGAATTCTTTACACCCAGCGACTTCGAGGCCACCGCCATCTGTGGCGAAGATGATCTCCTGCGCTGCCTCGACATTCTGGGCGAATCACTCCATCATCCGATTATCACTATGGGTGCGCGGGGCCTCTTAGTGAAGAGCGAAGGGCGTTACCTCCACTTACCCGCAATCCCTGGTCTGCAATGCGTCGATACCACCGGAGCCGGCGACAACTTTGTGGCGGGCTTGATGTACGGCATGTATCGAGACTTCGATCTTCTACGCACCCTCATGCACGCCAACGTCTTTGGCGGCCTCTCCACCGAGGTGTACGGCTGTTACCGCAGAGACTTCAGCGCCGAACTCGTCAGCGAGACTCTCGCTCGCCATCTCGAGCCTCGCGAGGTGACCAGCGTCAGCGACATTCACTGAGGCGGACACCATTACGGAAGTAGTCTTACGGGCGAGTCTTGCCCATACCGAAGGAGAAATGATGCACGGAATTATTCGTTCCTACAAATACGAACGAGAGAACGGCCCCGAAATCGCGAGCCAGGCGAATGGAGCATTCAAGGAAATCTTGATGGCGCACGATGGTTTTATCGATTTTCACTTCATCGACTCCGGTGACGGCGAAGGCGCGGCAGTCTGCTTCTTCGAAAGCAAAGAAGCAGCCGAGGCCTCGACCTTCTTGGCCGGTGGCTACATTCACGACCACCTCGCGGCACTGATGCCCAACATGCCCCACATCATTGAGGGCTCGCTCTAGTCGCTGCGATCAGGCAGTGTGGGCGACGTGCCGAGGGTACTGAGCGCGGTCCCCGACAGGCGGTACGTCGTCCACTCGCTCAGCGCCTCAGCTCCCAGGGTCTCGTAGAAATCAATCGCCGATTGGTTCCAGTCGAGCACGTTCCACTGAAAACGTGGGTAGCCGCGGTCGACGCACAAAGCGGCGAGGTGACGCAAGAGTGCTGTCGCGCAGCCTCGATTGCGAAATGCGGGACGGATGAAGAGGTCTTCAAGATGTATTCCCTGTTCGCCCGTCCAGGTTGAGAAATGCAGAAACCAAAGGGCGAATCCAGCGATCGTCCCGTCCACTTCCACGAGTTCACAAAACACTTGTGGATGAGGACCCAAGAGAGCACGACGGAGCTGATCGACAGTCGCTCGCACCTGATCGAGCGACTGTTCGTACGACGCGAGTTCGCGAATGAGTGACGACACTTCATCGAGATCGGCTTCTTCTACGGGGCGAATATGCACGACCCCACGCTAGTGATCGACCTTGGCTAACGTGAAGCGGTGCGTCTCCTGCGAGAAGTCTTGGCTGAATTCATCGGAACCCTCCTGCTCGGGGTCGTTGTCGTGGGGGCCGGGATTGCGGGAGGTCGCCTCACTGGTTCCGTGCCGGCCGTCGCTCTTCTAGTGAGCGCCGCCGTCAGCGCCGCGGGCATCTATTTCCTCATCAATCTCTTCGCCCCCGTCTCTGGTGCTCACTTCAACCCACTGGTTTCCTTCGCCGATGTCGCCTTGGGGCACAACAGCTGGCGTCGCGCGTTCGCCTACTTACCCGCTCAAGTCGCGGGGTGCTCTTCGGGGGCGCTCCTGGCCAACTTTCTCTTCGGCCTGCCCATCTTTGAAATTTCGAGACAGAGCCGCGCCAGCGGGCCCCACTTCTTTTCAGAAGTTCTGGCCACCGCGGTCTTACTCGTCGTGGTCTTTGGTCTGCTTCGAAACGGCAATCATTCACGAATTGCGGCAACCGTATCGGCCTACATTTTTGCCACAATTTGGTTCTCGAGTTCGACCTGCTTTGCGAACCCCGCTATCGACATTGCCCGCATGCTCTCGAATTCGCCCACGGGGATTGCCCCCTCGTCGGTCCCTTCCTTCGTGGCGGCTCAGATTATCGGCGCCGTCATGGCCATCGGGGCCGTTCGCTATTTTTTTCCCCTTGACGACCCCAACATCACGAAGTAGTCCTCAGCCCGGTTCAGCCCCCGTGGCAATGGGGCGCGCGCGGTCGTTACTGTACTGCGACCACGAGCCGGGGAAGAGTCTCCCCACCCCCAGTCCCACCCACTCCATCGTCAAGAGATTGTGGCAGGCGGTTACCCCACTGCCGCAGTACGAAATGACGGGCGTCCCCGGCTCCACGCCGGGCTCCGTAAAGGCAGAACGCACCTGCGCCGGATCGAGCAAGAATCCATTGGCGTCGAGGTTGGCTCGACAAGGAATACTCTGGGCGCCCGGGATATGACCAAAACGCGGATCAACGGGGTCGGGGGCTCCCTCGTAACGATCGCGGTTTCGTGCATCGATAACAACACCGGCAAAGTCAACGACCTCATCGATTTCGGCAAGGGAGGATTGGGGCCAGGGCCGCACGCTGAAAGTGCCCGGCGCGCGAGGTGGAGCGCTGCCGACCTCGAGGGGACCGTCGTAGGCGTTCACTACCCCGTCGAGCAAGGCGGCCGCTCGACCGATGCTGCGCAACATCCACACCAGTCGCGCCGCAATAACACCTCCCGCGTCGTCGTAGGCCACGACGACGCTGTCGTCAGAAATACCGTGTCGCGCCATGCCGTCGGCAAAAATCTCGGGGGCGGGTAGCGGGTGTCGACCGTGCTCGGGTGAACCAGGAGCGGCGAGCCAGTCATCCAGGTCGATGAAAATCGCCCCAGGCAGGTGCCCCGCCTGATAAGCCTCGAGGCCAGAACGTCCGTCGAGATACCAGCGACTGTCAACCAATACAACGTGGTCACGGTTTTGGTCCAGCCAGGCTCGATCAATAATTGGGCTCCGAAGTTCCACGTCCTTTATGGTAGGTCGAGGAAAAGACATACTCCAACCACCGTCGTGACGAATGAGTCTGGCGAAAGTTGCCACCGGTACTGCGTGCAGCACCATCGAGGGCGGTCGACTCGGCTCTCGTCCCTACCGCCGCCCCTGCGAAGAGAAAATCTCGACGAGCACTCTGTTAACGGGCTCGGGCGAATCGGTGCACCTACTCCTCGGAGCCATGCGTCACCCCGGTGCGGGCGGGTCCACCCATCATTTCGTAGCTCCCACGGCCTCTCTCAATCGCTGACTGGCGAGCCCTCGAGAGTGTCGTAACGGGCTCGTCGTTGCTACGCCACCGGTCGATGGCAATGGTGGCGGGGACAGCATTACGTTTCCACCTTGCGCTGTAGAATCAAAAGCGATGCGTACCATTTTGGCGTCCTTGTCGACGCCACTCTTTCTCCACGGCGTACTTGCCTCACTGCGCTCAGCGGTCGCCATGTTCTACGAAACCTTCTGGCCCCTCATTCTGGGATTTGGGCTCGCCGGAGTAATCCAATCCTTCGTCAGTCGAGCGGCCATGGAACGCTCACTCGGTACCCACCGGCCACGGGCTATCGCCCGAGCGGCCTTCTACGGTGCCATCTCTTCGTCGTGCTCCTACGCCGCCTCGGCCATGACCCGATCGCTTTTCGCCAAGGGGGCTGACTTCACGTCAGCGCTCGTCTTCTTGGTGGCCTCCACCAATTTGGTTTTCGAACTCGGGGTAGTACTGACTGTATTGATGGGCTGGCAGTTCGCCATGGCCGAGTATCTTGGCGGCTGCATCATGATTGTGCTCTTAGCCCTACTGAGCGTGTGGTGGTTTGGCGCCCGAGACCTACGAGAGGCTCGTAGCCGGGCCGAGACCTTTGAGGGTTCGACTCCCGCGACCAGCGATCATGAAGCCTTCGCCGAACAATCATGGTCACGCAAGATTCGCTCCAAGGGAGCCTGGGCCGACGCCGCGGCGTACACGCTCGCCGATCTCACCATGCTTCGACGCGAGTTACTCATTGGATACCTTGTTGCGGGCGCTTTAGCCACAGAAGTTCCGCCCTCCTTTTGGAACATACTTTTCGTGCACGGGCACGGCGCCGCGACCGGCCTTGAAAACGTCCTGGTCGGACCCCTCATTGCCATCGCGAGTTTCGTCTGTTCCATCGGGAATGTTCCGCTTGCGGCCGCCCTCTGGCACGGGGGAATTTCGTTTGGCGGAGTCATCTCCTTCCTCTTTTCAGATCTCATTACCCTGCCGCTGCTCTTGATTTACCAGCGCTACTACGGTCGCCGGGTCACGCTGAAAATTCTCGGACTGTTCTGGTTGGTCATGTCCTTCGGCGGCATCGTGACCGAAGGCATCTTTCGACTCGCCGGGATACTCCCCACCAAGCGTCCCGTCGCTATTGTTCCGAACCACTGGCGCGTGGACCTCACCTTTTTTCTCAACTTGCTCGCCCTTGTTCTCTTCCTCCTCATGCTTTGGCTGGCCCAGCACCGACTGGCTTGGGGCGGTGGACGGCGAACAGCGACGGATCCGGTATGCGGCATGGAGGTAGATCTCTCCCACGTCGCGGCGTCCACCATCTGGCGAGACCAGAGCATTGTCTTCTGTTCGGAACGCTGTCGTCTTCGTTTCGTGGACGCACCCGAGCGATTCGCCCCTTCGAACACCAAGGAGGAAACGATGGATATCGAAGCTCACTCCGCGACGATCGCCATCGATCCCATTTGTGGCATGTCGGTTGACCCGGACCACGCGGCCGGCCAGGAGACTTTCGATAACGTGATGTACTACTTCTGTAGCGAGGGCTGCGCTCGGCGCTTCGCGGCGGAGCCCGGGGCGTTCACCAGCTCCTGAGCTGCCCCAAGGCAAGCTCTTGCGTCGTGACCGCTAATTACTGGCCTCGCCGTAGTTAAACGTCGTAACGCAGCCACCGTCGACGGTGACAATTGAACCCGTCATGAAGGAAGCAGCGTCGGACGCTAAGAACAAGGCCACCTCGCCCACTTCAGTCGGCTGACCTTGTCGTCCCAGCGGCTGCATTCCCGCGGCCTTTTCACGAATGGCAGTCGCCGCAGCGAAGGCGTCGGGCGATAGTTGCGACGCCCGCCGCCCTAGCCCAGTGTCGATATACCCCGGGCAGATGGCGTTCACCCGAATACTATCTGGACCATAGTCCACGGCCATTTGACGGGTCAGGTTAATGATTGCGGCCTTCGAGGCGCAGTAGGCGGCGGCGTTGGGCGCCGCGATCAAACCGTAGGTGGAGGCGGTGTTGACGATGCGTCCGTCGCCCTGCGCCAGGAAGTGCGGAATGGCGTACTTGGAACAGAGGAAGGTGCCGCGTAGGTTCACGTTGATTACTCGGTCGAAGTCGTCGGGCTCAATTTCGTGGAGTCGGAGCTTTCCCCCTCCAATGCCCGCATTGTTCGCGAGAATGTCGAGCCCGCCAAATCGCGTCACGGAGGCAGAAATAAGGTTCTCCACTTGCTCCACGTCGGAAACATCGGCGGCGACAAAATAGGCGGTCCCCCCGCTCTCGCTGATCTCACGGACGGTGCGTTCGCCATCGTCGCTCAGTACATCAGACACGACCACTTTCGCCCCCGCTGCAGCGAAGGCCATCGCAATCGCTCGCCCAATGCCGTTACCCGCTCCGGTAACAATCGCCGTCTTGCCATCAATCCTGTTCATTGACTCCCCCTCTTCGTTCTTTCATTCTGCCACCACAACCCATGCGCACTCAGCACTGGCGTCAGCGGTACGAATTGCCATCGCTGCCTCTCGTACCTCGACGAGGATGACCGACGAGAGTCGGCGATGGGCTCCCGCGAAAGAACTCTGGGGCCGCACGATTGCCCCATGCGAAGGACGGGAGGATCCCCCGCCAGGCTCCGCCGGCCACCACCAATCTGATCGGTGCCCCCGGCAAGATTCGAACTTGCACCTCAGGCCTTAGGACGGCCGCGCGTTATCCATTTCGCTACGGGGGCGAGTAACTAATGCTAGGGCAGAGTACTCGGCGGGTGGGCGTGGGCCGGGTCAGAAGGTTGACGCCTCGCCCTCTATGCTTACCTTCATTCTTCGCTTTGGTGTCAGCTTGCTACTCGCCGCCAGCTCGTGGATAGGAGCTGGCACCGCACAGGCTAGGGCAGCGCTGCCCACGCCCAGCGTTCACGCTTGGTCCTCACTCGCGTTGCCGTCGACGACGACCTGGACCAATTTGCTCTACGCCGAGGGGCGATGGGTGGCCATAGGATCGGGCTCAGTCTTCGCCTCCTCCGTCAACGGCTCACAGTGGACCACCAGAACGGTCCCCACTGGGGACTGGCGCAGCATCGCTTTCGGTAATGGCCACTTCGTTGTTCTGTCCGGCGACGACGCGTCGAACAATCCCACTGAATTACTCTCAAGCAACGGCGTGGACTGGCGAGCGGCTCCCGGTCCCGGTGGTTCGTGGTCGAGCCTCACCTTTGGGCTAGGTCGCTTTGTCGGCGTCAGTGCTCAAGGCCAACTCATGACTTCAACAACGGGTCGCAACTGGACAGTCACCTGGCACGCCATTAGCTTCAATTTCACTTCGGTGGCCTTCGGTGACGGAGAATTCATGGCCGTCGACCAACTCCACGGCGACGCCCTGCTCTCCTTCAACGGTCTGGTTTGGAGTTTTTGTCCCATTGCCTCCCTCGGGGAGGCCTGGCTCAGGATTACCTACGGGAACGGAGACTTTCTGGCCAGCGACGCGGCCGGGGTGGTCGCGACCACCATGCGGGGGTACTTCTGGGCCCGGCATCCGGCCCACCCCAGCAGCGCGCAGACATTCGGCTGCAACACCTTCCTCTCTGTCGACGGTCAACGCGCCAGTGTTGCCCCCTACGGTGGCCCCTGGCGATCGGTGGGCTCACTTCCGGGACCTTTGGTCACGTGGGTTTCCGCCGCTTACGGTGATGGGCACTTCGCCGTTTTAAGCGATACCGGAAGCTTCGATCAAGCGGCGGTGACTGGATCCTGCCGCGAGACCTTGCCGACGCCCCCACAACAGGTATCGGGCAACGTCGAGAGTGGTCAAGTGTGGACGTACCAGCATCCGCCCGCTCAACCAGGGAGTTCGCCCGTCGCGAGCTACCTGGTGACCATCAAGAACGGTCACACTTCCGCACACTGCGCAGCGCCGGTCTATTACGAGCCCAACTGCATCATCAAGGGCCTCGTTAACCACGAGGTCTACTACGTCAGTACCCAGGTTCGAAACAGCCTGGGTTTCTCAGCCCCCACCGATCCACAGTTCGTGATTCCGGTACCCGTCGGCGCCCTCGCCGTGCGCGGCCAGGTAGTTCAGGGCGCACTCGTTCTCCAAGTAACCGGTATCGCCGCGAACGCCCTGGGTTTTTACCCCGTGACCACGGTGTACGTCCACGTAGGTTCGAGCGTCGATACCTGTCGCCCCAGTCCCTTTGGTCAGTGTCTACTGACCCTTCCCCTCCCCTCGGCCGGTCGCCAAGCGCTCTACGCCACCTACGTCGGCTATGGTCATTCCTACACTTCAGCGACCAGTTTCGTCTCCATTCCCTAATCGCCGCGGCTCGGGCCCGCATCCTTCGGATTGGCGGAGTCTCGCCACTTACTAACCTTGAACGACCGTGGCTATTCTCCTTGACCTTCAAAAAGTTTCCTTCCAGGGATTCGAGCGTGCCATTCTCGAAGACCTTTCTCTCACCGTTTCCACTGGCGACCGCATCGGTGTGGTGGGGATAAACGGCGCCGGCAAATCAACACTCCTGCGCATCGTGGCCGGTGTCCTCCAACCCGACGGTGGCGTCCTTCGCCGCCCCCAGACCGTTCAAGTCGGCTACCTGGAACAGATTCCTCGGCTTCCCGACGGGACCGTTCGAGAAGCGCTGGGGTCGGACTGGCGCGTTGACGCCGCTCTCGACCGACTCGGCATGCTGGGTTCGGTCGACAGCCAGATCAAGCACCTTTCTGGAGGTCAGCTCAAGCGCGTCGCCCTCGCGCAACTTTTCGCCAGCGACTACGACGTTCTCATTATGGACGAACCAACGAACCATCTCGACCTCGGGGCGATTCAGTGGCTGGAGCAGCAGATCAAGAATTTCAAGGGGGCCGTGGTACTGGTCAGCCACGACCGCTTCCTCCTCGATCAAGTCACCACCCGCATGCTCGAGGTCGATCGCGGGAAAACCTTCGTTCACGCCGGGGGCTATTCACAGCTTCTCGAAGCCCAAGCCGAGCGCGAGGAACAGGCCGAGAACGCCGAGAGAATTCGAAAGAATCTGGCTCGGCACGAATTGGCCTGGCTTCGTCGAGGCGTGAAGGCTCGATCAACCAAACCCCAAGCCCGCATTGACGCGGCCGAACGACTGCTCAACACCCGCAAGGAGGCCGCGGCTCGTGAGGGCTCGATGGAGTTTGCCGTCGAGGCCCCCCGGCTCGGCACGATGGTGATCAAGGCCCACCAAACCCACTTCGCCTACCCCAATTCGGCGCCACTCTTGAAGGAAGTAAACCTCGAGCTCGGTCCCGGCGATCGCATTGGCGTCGTGGGGCCAAACGGTGCCGGTAAATCGACCTTCATCTCGGTACTGGCCCAGCGCTTAGAACCCACCGCCGGAACGGTCAAGCACGGCCCCACCGTGGTGACCGCGTTTTTTGACCAAGAGGGTGGCAACTTCGACCTGGAAAAGACGGTTCAGGAGTTAGTAGCTGGGCCCCAAGGCGTCCCCGACTCCCCCGCCAATCTCGCCATCATGAAGAGTTTCTGGTTCACTGGGGCCCTCACCAAAACGAAGGCCAAGGATTTGAGTGGTGGTGAGAAACGACGCTTGCAGCTGCTCCTGGCCTTGAATCAGCGGCCCAACGTGCTCTTCCTCGACGAGCCCACCAACGACCTCGACCTCGAAACCATCCGCCTTATCGAAGAGTTCTTGCGCATGTGGACGGGCACCCTGGTCGTGGTCTCGCACGACCGAACCTTTCTCAGCCGCACCACGGACCGGCTACTCGAGGTTCACCCAGACGGTTCGCTGCGCGACATTCGCGGTGGTATCGACGCCTGGATTGCTCGCTCGATGGGCGTCGGCGTTGTCGATTCCGCCGCGGAGCGATCCTCGAGCAACGAGGGTGGCGGGGTCTCAAAGTCCAAGCAACTACGCGAAACGCAAAAAGAGGTGTCGCGTCTTGAACGAAAGCGCGAAACCCTCACGACCAAAATCGCCGACAGCAGCGACCGCGCGGAGCAATCACGCCTCGGCGCCGAATTGGCCCAAGTCTTAATAGACCTGGCTAAAGCCGAAGAAACCTGGCTACAGCTGGCTGACTAGTCGTGTTCGGCCAGGAAGGCTTCGAGCACCGCGAAGTAGGGATCGGGCTCTTCGATGAAGGGCTCGTGAGACGAGTCTTCGAAAATGACCCAACGCACGTCGGGGATGTTGTCCATAAAGGGTTGGATAGTGGCCGGGGTGGCCTCGTCGTAGCGGCCCGACAGCAAGAGGGTGGGTGCCGCAATGTGCTGCACGCGATCAACCACGCTCCAGGTCCGCAAGGTCCCGATGACGTGGAACTCGTTGGGGCCATTCATCACGTTGTAAACGGTGGAGTCATCGGCCATGTACTCGTGGGTCTTTTGCACCTCGGGTGGCCCGGGGACGACGCGGCAGACGTGCTTGGCGTTAAAGACTTCCGTCGCCGCGAGATACTCGGGATCATTGTACGTACCGGCGGCTTCGTGGCGCTTGAGCGTTTCATTCACCTCGGGCGGGAGCTCAGCACGAAGACGATTGGCCTCACTGACCCAAAGGTCCATCGACGCGGGAGAGTTAGACAGAACGAGGGCCCGTAAGCCTCGAGGCTGGCGGATACCGTGTTCGGCCCCCAACATGCCACCCCAGGATTGACCGAGGAAGTAATAGTTATCGGCGATACCCAGGTGCTCGAGCAAAAAATCCAGCTCCCTGAGGAACAGGTCCACCGTCCAGAACTCGGCACCCTTGTCACGGAGGTGGGTGGAGCGGCCACTGCCGAGCTGGTCGTAGTGAATGACCGGTCGGCCGGTACGCGCGATCGTGGCAATGGACCAGACGTAGTCTGAGGTGGCGCCTGGACCGCCGTGGGCGACGACCAGCGGAGTGAGGTCCGACGACAAGTCACCGGTGATGCGATACCACGTCTGGTACCCGAGAAAGGGGGCAAAACCTTCGCTGCTCGCTGCGGGAATCATGGTCACTCCTCTAATTGATTTAGTTCGAGAGATTGCGGGGGTAGTGGCAGGCCACTTGCCGTCCGGTCGTCAGCGTCACCAGGGTCGGCGTTTCGACCTTGCACTTTTCGGTGGCCACGGGACAACGAGGGTGAAAGGAACAGCCCGAGGGTCGGTCGCTGGGGTCGGGTACGTCGCCACTAATCAAAATACGTTCACGCTTAGGGGCGTCAGTGTCGTTCAATTCGGGTACCACTGACAGTAGGGCCTCGGTGTAGGGGTGGTGAGGTAGGTCGTAGAGGTCGTCGGCGTCACCGACCTCAACCATTTGCCCCAGGTACATCACGCCCACGCGATCCGACACGTGGCGCACCACGCCTAGGTCGTGGGCAATGAAGACGTAGGTCAACTGCAGTTCTTCTTGCAGGTCGGCCATGAGGTTGAGCACTTGGGCCTGCACCGAAACGTCGAGCGCCGAAACGGGCTCGTCGGCGATGACCAGTGAAGGGTTGAGTGAGAGCGAGCGGGCGATGCCGATGCGCTGGCGCTGCCCACCCGAAAACTCGTGGGGGTAGCGATTCAGGTACGACTTGTCGAGACCGACGAGCACGAAGAGCTCACCCACCCGGTCCATAATTTCGTCTTTAGTGCCCACCTTGTTGACACGCATGGGGTCGGCGACGATGTCACCCACCGTTCGACGGGGATTCAAGGAGGCGTAGGGATCCTGAAAGACCAGTTGCAGGTTACGCCGAATTGGTCGCATCGCTCGCCGCGACAAGGTGGTGATGTCAACCCCATCGAACTCTATGGACCCCGAGGTGACCGGTTGTAATTGCACGAGGCAGCGAGCCAGAGTGGACTTGCCGCAACCTGATTCGCCGACGATGCCGAAGGTCTCACCACGACGCACTTCGAGGTCCACCCCGTTCACCGCGGTGACCACGCGCTTGGAGCCCATGGCCCCGCCGCGCAAGACAAAGGTCTTCACAATATTGGTACCGCGAAGCAAGATATCGTCAGGCATCGATTTCTCCTCGTAGGACCTTGCCGCGCAACTCCACCTTCTGGGCCGGACTTAGCCAGCAAGCGTTGAGATGATCGGCGTCGCCGTGCAGCGCTGGCCGAGTGGCGCACTGATCCATGACGAAGCTGCAGCGTGGCGCGAAGGCGCATCCTTCGGGGACGTTAAGTGGTGTAACGGCGTTGCCCGGAATAGTCGCGAGGCGCTCAGTACGAACACCGGTACGGGGCACGGCACCCAGCAAGCCCCAGGTGTAGGGGTGCTGGGGATTGCGCACAACGTCAATTTCGGGGCCAATCTCGGCCGGACGTCCGGCGTACATCACAACGACGCGATCGGCCATTTCGGCAATGACGCCCATGTCGTGCGTGATAATGATGATTGAGGATCCGTAGTTCTCCTGCAGGCGGGTCATCAAGTCCAGGATCTGGGCCTGGGTTGTTACGTCCAGTGCGGTGGTCGGTTCGTCCGCGATGAGCAGTTTGGGGTTGCACGAAAGGGCCATCGCAATAACCACTCGCTGTCGCATGCCACCGGAGAACTCGTGGGGGTAGGAGTCCACCCGTCGACCCGGATCGGGGATGCCGACCTCACCTAGTAGCTCAATAGCCCGAGCGCGCGCCTGTTGCTTGGTCAGGTCGGTGTGCGCCCGCAACTGCTCGACAATTTGCCACCCCACTTTGTACACGGGGGTGAGGGCCGTCATCGGGTCTTGGAAAATCATGCCAATTTGACCACCACGAATGGGCCGCATCTGGGTATCGGAGAGGCCGAGGATTTCCTGACCCTGGAACCTCACGCTGCCCGAGATGCTGACGTTCGCGTCACGAGTCAGTCCCAGCATGGTGTACATGGCAACCGACTTGCCCGAACCGGACTCGCCGACGATACCGACAGTTTCCTTCGCTCCCACAGCGAAGGACAGCCCGTCCACGGCGCGAATTATTCCGCCGCGGGTTGAGAAGGACACCTTGAGATCGGTGGCTTCGAGAATGGGAGTGGACTCAGGAGACAACACGAACCCTCGGATCGATGACGGCGTAGAGGATGTCCACTACGGCACTGGCCAGAACGACGAAGAAGGCCCCGTACATCACCGTACCCATGATCACGGGCAGGTCGAGGTTGGTCAACGAGTTGTAGGTCAACATACCGACCCCGGGCAGCCCGAAGACGACCTCGATGAGTAACGCGGAACCACCGATGAGGGCACCGATGTCCAGACCAAAGAGCGAAACGATGGGTATGAGGGAACACCGCAGCGCGTGCCGGTAAAGGATGCGCCGCTCCGATAGCCCCTTCGCTCGGGCGGTGCGGATGTAGTCCTCATTCATGGCGTTAACCATTTCCGAACGCAACACGCGGGCGTAAATACCGGCGTAGAGCACGGCCAGAGTGAGCCAGGGAAAGAGCAGGTGAACCGCCCACTGCAGGGGATTCTGGGAAAGCGGGGTGAAACCCGTTGACGGCACCCAGTGGAAGACCGACGAGTGCAGACTGGTTTGGGTAATCAGTTGCACGACCTCACCCAACCAGTAGGCCGGGATTGAAACGGCCGCGATACCTACGAACATTATGAAGGGATCGATGAACCTACCCCGGTTCTTCGCGGCGATGACACCCGCCCAGACGCCAAAGACCATCCACAGAACCGCGGCGCCGAACACCAGCGAAAGGGTTACGGGCGCAGCTTGCGTGATTTGCGGAATGACCTTGTCGCCAATGTTTACGTAGGACGAGAGGTCCTGCTTGATGAAGAGGTGGTACATCATTAAGCCGTAACGGATGGGGATGGGACGATTCAGCCCGAAGGTCGCTTCCACCGCCTTTAGGGTGGCGGGTGAGGCTGATCGCCCCGCAATGCGCGCCGCGGGATTGACGCCGGGCGTGGCGAAGAAAATAAGAAACACCAGCACACTGATCGAAAAGAGCACCAGCACTGCCGAGATCAGCCGCTTGGTCACGAAGCGAAGCACTAGACCGAACCTCGCAGTTTGGCCTTGGGGTCAAAGGCGTCGCGGAAGCCGTCACCCAGAACATTGAGCGCTCCGCAAGTAATCACTATCAAAATTCCTGGCGCCAGTGCCACCCATGGTCGCGTGTAGAGCAGGTCCAGACCGTCGTTCAACACAGTTCCCCAACTGGCGCTGGGAGGCTGGACGCCAATGGAAAGGAAGGACAGCGCTGACTCGGTGAGGATGTTAAAGGCCACCATCAAGGGGAAAAAGACAATGACGCTGGGCATGACATTTGGCAAGATTTCCCTTCGCAGAATGTGCCAGTCACTCGCGCCCGAACCGATGGAAGCCTGAATGAACTCGCGCTCGCGCAGTGAGAAGACCAAACCTCGAATCGGGCGGCCCACGTAGGGAACGTAGACCCCCGCAATGATCAAAATCGGCAGCAAGAGTGAACCAGCTTGGATATGGATAAAACCCAGGTTCAGACCACTGGTCAGCAAAATGACCGAAAGTGAAATGGCCAAGAGATAAATGGGGAAAGCCCAGATAACGTCGAAGAAGCGCGACATAATCCAGTCGATAAATCCGCCGTAGTACCCGGCAACCATACCCATGATGGTGGCCAACAAACTGCACAAAATGGCCGAGGTAAAGCCAATCAGCAGCGAGACTCGGCCTCCGTAGAGCAGCCGAGCAAAAACGTCGCGGCCGAGGTTATCCGCTCCAAGAAAATAGTGTTGAAAGTCCCAGGTTGGCCCGATGGGGTTGACCCCTAAGCCAAGGCCTTGGGTATTGGGCTGCATGACCTGGATGGTCTGTCCGTTCAGTACGAAAGAGCCGTTGAGATTGGTATTGAAGGGATTGAGGTGCGTTACGAGGCTCACGTACAGAGGGGAGGCGATGGAAATGGCCGCAATGGCAACGAGAACGACGAGTCCGACAATCGCGCCCTTGTTGCGCCGCAATTGGCGCACGCTGGAACGCCAGGGGCCCTCGGGAGCCTTGGGCAATTCGCTCAATGTCAAGGATGGAGGAGACACTGTGTCACTCATCGTTAAACTCTACCAATTTTGCTGAAGCGCGAATCGTATTGGTGAAGAGGCAGTGGGGCGTCGCAGAGAGCTCGACGTCGTCGCCCTGGGTCCGGGCAGACCAGCACCGAAGGAAGGCCCGCACCGAGCCAAAGAGAACGAAGCGTAGGGAGTTCGTAGCAAAGAAAACGGTCGCCGAACCCCCTCGCAGGAGTTCGGCGACCGTTCAATCAAACGACGTCGCTAGATAGCAGCGTTCTACGACTAATGAACCTGCAACTGGTCAACGTACATGTAGAACTCCAGCGAGAACTGGTAATTCTTAATTCGCTTGGAGATGAAGTCAATCTGCTTCGGGTTAAACAGCGGAACCCACGGCGCATAATTCGTCATGATTTCCTTGTCCAAGGCACCCCACATGGCATTCGCCTTGACGGGGTTGACCAACTGCTCCTTCTCCGCCGCACTCATCTTGGTGGTGAGCGAAGGGACGCAGAGTCCGGCAATGTTGATCGAGTTCGTTGATCCCTTGTGGAAGTTCTGGCAACCAAGCAGGACGTTAATAAAGTCCGAGGCCGCCGGGTAGTCCTGGTACCACTGCGTCAAGGAGATCTGAACCTTGTTATTCGTGTTCTGAATGTAGGTGAACTCAATCGAAGGTGACAAGGCCTTCAGCGTGGCCTTGTAGCCGAGGGATGTCAATACGCCCTGGAGATACTCACCAACTTGCTTGTTCACGGTGTCGGTCTGACAAACCACCGCAACCGCCATGCCCTTGGTACCCGAAGCGGCGACGAGCGCCTTGGCCTTCGCCAAGTTCGTGCCGGTGTACGTGTTTGAGGCGGTCGAGTTGTAGGGGCAGAAGTCAACGTGGCCCGGGAAGTTCGGGGGCAAGATGGTGCAGGTGGGAGTGGCCAGATTGCTACCACCGAAGATGTTGACGAGTTCCTTCTTGTCCACCGCGTAGTTCATCGCCTGACGGACCTTCAAGTTGTTGAAGGGGGCCAAGTTGGTGTTCATCACGGCGTACCAGTTCGCTGTCAAGGTGTGCACTTGCACTTGAGCGGCGTACTTCTGGGAAAGCTCCTGAAGTCGGTCGGCCGGAATTGCGTCGAACACCCAGTCGCCCTGACCATTTTCCACTGACGTTACCTCGGAGGAGGGAGTACCACCAAACACCATTTCAATAGAGGTGGGGTAGCCTTGGGGCTGCGCCGCTGGGCTCCACACCTTGAAGTAGGGGTTGCGCTTCATGACCAACATGGAGTTGGGGTTGTACGAAGCGAAGTAGTACGCACCGGTGGTTGGAATCGGCACGTTGCCCATGTCGTGGGTAGGCGTCGAGGCGGGAAGAATCGATCCGAATGGTACCGCCAGCTGGTCGAGGAATTCGGCGTCGGGCGTGGTCAAATTGAAAGTGACCTGGTTCGTGGCGGCGTTGACCACCACTCCCTCGGTCAAGGTGCAGGTCGCGGGCTTAGCGACGCAGGCGTCACCACCAATAATCCCGTTGTACCAAGAACCCGAGTTCGGGCTCAGCACCTTGAAGAGACGCACGAAGGTCGCGTACACGTCGTTCACGGTAACCGTCTGACCGTTGGAGAACTTGATGCCCTTACGCAAGGTGAAGGTGTAGGTCTTGCCACCATTCGTCACGACGGGCAACGCGGTTGCGAGGTCGGGAACAACAGTGAACGATCCCACACCACTGACCTTTTGAAAACTCACGAGGCCGTCGTACGAGGCCTGATAGAGCTGCCAGTACTGGAGGGTGTAGTTCACCTGGGGGTCCAGGGTGCCTCCACCGGTCGACGCCAGCAACTTGATCGTCCCACCGGCGTGGGCCGGCTGGTACGCCATTACGCCATTGGAGCCGGCGGCACTTGACGACGCGACGTTAACCAAAGCCAACGAACTCATCAAGCCAACCGCGACCGCTCCTCGCAACAGAGTAGAAGTCAATAGTTTCACTACATCTCCTTCAATTTGATTTCACGCCATTTAGCGTTAAACAGTCATTATTACCCGTCAACGACCGCTGAAACAACTCTATTGGGCCAATAATTGCGCCGTACGCCTCAAACTGAGCGAAACCTTCCTCTAGCGGTAACTGGAAAGCAGTTGGTGCACGACAGAACGAAAGGTATCGTTATCGACCTCGCAGCCGACCAGGACATGGGACTGGCTGTGCTGCATGCCGCGGTCGATCAAGGTCGCCCCGCGAGAGTGCTGGCCCTGCGTCTCGACCTGGACAACCACCCCCTGTTTGACGATGGCCTGCGGATTGAGAAGCTCGTAGATGGCCATGGCGTCGTGCATGATTACGTTGCGGTTTCCGTACCACTGTTGGTGAAAGACGGCGTACGCCTCGAGCATGTTGGCCGTACGCATTCCCACTTCGTTCCCCTGGGTGCGCAGTCTCTCCAGATCCTCATCGTTTAAGAAGGCCTGGTGCGTCAAATCGAGAGGCATGAGGGTAATGGGCCAGGGCTGCTTGAAGACCTCATCGGCTGCTTCAGGATCGAACCAGATATTGAACTCGGCGGCTGCGGTGACGTTGCCGTGGAACGACGCCCCGCCCATGATGACCAGTCGTTCCACTTTCGCTACGACTTCGGGGTAGCGCTGGGCTAAAACGGCGAGGTTGGTCAGTGGGCCAATTGCGACAACCGTGGTCGGGGCTTCCAGAATGAGGTCGCGCAGAACGTCGACCCCGTGACGCGAGTCGAGTTGCACGTCCGGCTCATCCCAGACGAGGTCCCCCAGACCGTCTTGCCCGTGCACGTCACCGCCCACGTAATTGGTGGGTGTGAGTGGTTCGGCGCACCCGGCGGCGACAATGACGTCGGGACGTTTCGCCAGAGCTACCAGCCGACGGGCATTGAGTGCGGTGTCCTCCAGGGGCGAGTTGCCGGCAACGGCGGTCAGGGCCACCACGTCCAGCTGGTCACTCGCCAGGGCCATCAAAATTGCGACGGCGTCATCAACACCGGGGTCCGTATCAATAATTATGCGCGTGCGAGCCATGTTTCAACCTCTTTCATCGTCGGGAGTGCTCCCTGAGCGCCGAGCGCCTGGGTGGCGAGTGATCCAGCGGTCACCGCGAAGCGCAAAGCCACCTCGGGCGAGGAGCGCAATACATATTGCGCGGTGTAGGCGGCGCAAAAGGCGTCACCCGCGCCAACGGTGTCCACGACCTGAACGGGTGGCGCGCTTGCTCGAGTCACTTCTTTGCCGTAGGCGTAGTGCACGGCACCGCGAGCACCCAAGGTCACTACGCAGTGGGCCAGGGTGGCCAGGTCGACGTACTCGGCCTCAATCTCGTTCGCGATAACGACGGCGCAGCGACGCAAGGTCTCGGGGGATACCGGACGAGCCGGCGCCACATTCAAAATGAAATTCGGGGCGGCCTTGGCCACCGCGTCAACGACGGACTCGTCCACTTCCATCTGGGCGAGCACCACGTCAAAGTCGCTGAAGTCGACATTGGCCACGTCCAGGTGGGCATTAGCTCCACGGGCGACGATGATCATGTTCTCACCCGCTGCGTCCACCGTGATGTACGCCGTACCGGTGGGGGCGCTGTCTCGTTGAATGTGACTGGTGTCAACGCCGGTCCGGGACAAAACGTCAATCATCCACTCCCCCGACGCGTCGTTACCCACTCGAGCAATCAAGGTGGTGGCGAGTCCCAAGGCGCTCAGTGCGGCGGCCTGGTTCGAAGCCTTTCCCCCGGGCAGGCGCAGTGGGTCACTCGCCAGGATTGTTTCACCCGGTCGTGGCAAAGTACTGCATCGCACCACTTCATCAACGTTGGCACTCCCTACGACGCCGACCCGCAAGCGGGTCGAACTCACGAGGCCGGAAGGAAAGCGTTGGTGTAGAACGAACCAGGAGCAGGTACCTTCGAGATGAGCTTGATGCTCTTCAGCGCGGTGGCCAGGGTCGTCCACTGACCGCTGGTCTGCGTAAAGTACTTGCCACTGGCGTTGGTCAGGAAGGGTACCGTCAACTTCCAACCCATCTGGTTGTAGGCGGGGCTGTAGCCACTGTTTGGGTACGCCGCGGTGAACATGGCCGCGGCCTTCGTGGGGTTGGCAGCCGCCCACTTGGTCCCCTGCGAAACCGCCTTCATGAACTTCTTGATGGTGGCCGCGTTAGCGCTGGCGTAGGACTTCGTCACGGCGTAGACCCACACCGGAATGTTGGGACAACCGACGGCGGTACCAAGTACCTGCACTTCGGAACCCTTGGTTCCGGAGCCGACGAAACCAGGAATTTCGTAGTTTGTCGTCGACGTCGAAACATTAACAACGCCCTTCAGCAAGTCGGTAAGGTCGTTACCCGACGGATTGGTAACCACCTTCACTTGCGACCTGGAGAGTCCGGCGTGCTTCAAAACGAAGGGGATCATCGACTCGGTCCAGGTGTCACCGTAGGAAAAAATGGTCTTGCCCTTCAAGTCCTTGGTGATGGTTCCCGCCGTGAGATGGGCCCCGGGCTTAGCGAAGAGCGCCCAGTTGTTCTTCATGGAGTAGTTGGCAATCGACTCGACGGGCACACCAGCGTTCACCGCAACCCCCATGTCAGTGGTGGTAACGAAGCCAATGTTGGCGCCGCCAGTGGTCAAGAGGTCGGTTGTTGTCGACGTGTTCGGCGGGAACTTTACCTTCACCTTGAGGCCATTGGCCGCAAAGTAACCCCGGTCCTGCGCGACAACCAGCGGGGTGAGTTCGAAATCGGGACCCGGAAAGTCGTAGGCGAAGGTCACGTTCTTCGGCGGTGTGGCGCCGAGCGTGACACCGGTCGGACCCGAATCACCAGTGGCACCAGTAGCACCCGTATCGCCGGTCGGACCGGTCGGACTGCTGGCCCCGGAAACACCCGCCAGGGTCAAGGTAACGAGCGACGTGGCAACGAGCATCGCACCGATGATTCGAATCTTCATGATTTCCCCTTAACTTCTCATTCTCGTAGTGACAGAAGCGAGATTATCGCTTCGCCACGGCCTGTCTCAACCTTAAACGACGCCGGCGAGCAGTGGAGCGTCGCAACCACGGGGTGGCCCAAATTTCGCAGGCCACCACCAAGAGAAACCACGAAATGCCGACAATGGTCATCAGGATGGTTGATCCGTACACGGCAGCGGTGTTGAAATTGGCGTTGGCGTGCTGCTGGAATTCCGCCAAGTTCGATCCCGTCGAACTGGCTAACTCCCCAATGATGGCCCCGGTCACGGCGTAGGTTGCTCCAATTTTGAGGCCGCTGAACAAGGGACTCACGGATGCCGGTACTTCAATCTGCCAGAAGGTCCGAAATTTGCCGGCGCCGTACACCTTGGCCAAGTTGAGCAGATCGGGGTCCACGTGGCTTAGTCCGTCGACGATAGAAACGGTCACGGGAAAGAACACAATCCACGCCACCACGATGATGATGGGTCGAATAGTTAGCCCGAAAATCAAGACCAGTGGCGTGGCCAGCGCGATAATCGGCACGGCCTGGGAGAGCACCAGCAGGGGATAAATCA
Organism: uncultured Actinomycetes bacterium; assembly: GCA_903828785.1. Classification (GTDB taxonomy): domain Bacteria; phylum Actinomycetota; class Acidimicrobiia; order Acidimicrobiales; family RAAP-2; genus RAAP-2. The sequence continues at coordinate 55,098 of CAIKNP010000023.1, forward strand.
GTTTCTGAATGAACCGGACCTTGGCCATGACGACACCCAGGGAGATTCCCAGGATTGCCCCACAGAAAAAGCCGTAGACGGTCTCGCGGATGGTGCCGAGTAGGAGTGGCCACAGCGTGCTCCAGTTTCCGGTGATGGACGCAATAGCAGCCAGCGGCCGAGGAGCGATAAAGGAATCGACGTGGAAACCCACCACGATGGCCTGCCACGTGAGCAGCAAGAGCACGATGGAAAGAATCGGAATCCCGAGGTTACGCAGAACCTTATTCATGCGACTCTCCGTACAGCAGCTTCATGATCTGGGCCTTGAGCGCAACGAACTCCATGGTGGTCAAGGAGTCGAAATTTCGTGGTCGCGGGAGCGGATTCGTAAAGTCGGCAACGATACGCCCGGGACGAGGTGACATCACAATGACGCGGTCCGACAGGAAGATGGACTCGTCAACGTCGTGGGTGATGAACAAGACCGTTCGACCCGACTCCTTCCAGACCTCGAGGAGCCAGCGCTGCATATCGAGGCGGGTCTGCGCATCGAGTGCGCCAAAGGGCTCGTCGAGCAACAACAAGGGATGAGGGGTAACGAGGGTGCGCATGAAGGCAACGCGTTGGCGCATGCCCCCCGACAGCGCCTGGGGATAATGGTCGAGAAACTCACCCAGGCCGTACCGATTGGCCAGCACCTCGGCCTGGTCACGATCCTCAATGCGTACCCGGCGCGTCAAGTGCGCCACCATCATGATGTTGTCACGAACGGTGCGCCACGGAACCAGAAGGTCTTTTTGCAGCATGTAGCCAACGTGTCCCGTTGAGCCAATGATGCTTTCACCATTCAGGGCGATACTCCCAGCGTCGGGTGCCAAGAGACCCGCGACCAGATTAAACAGGGTGCTCTTGCCACAGCCCGAGGGGCCAACGATGGAGACGAAGGAACCTTCTTCGATGGTGAGGTCGGTCGGGGCCACCGCAACCTTGTCGGCGAAGGTCTTCGAAACTCCCGTCAGACTGAGCAAAGTAGACACCCGTCAAATGTACCCCGCCGAACACTCACTCTTGGACGCTCGCCGCGGCCGCACGAGGTCGTTTTCAGCGGTCTACGCTCGCACTCTCCCTGACCGCTTCGCCAATCTGGCCTCGTCACGGACTAGGTGCCAGGTCCTCGGCCCTCCCCCTTCGACTCCTTCTCCTAGTGGCGAGTAACCTCGGATGTCTCATGGCACTTTCTATTGGCATCGTCGGTCTTCCCAACGTCGGCAAATCAACGCTCTTTAATGCGCTGACGAATAACAACGTATTGGCGGCGAATTACCCCTTCGCCACCATTGAACCCAACGTGGGTGTGGTCGCCGTCCCCGACGGTCGTTTGGCCAAGTTGGCCAGCGTCTTTAGCTCCGAACGCATTTTGCCCGCCTCGGTGACCTTCGTCGACATTGCCGGCATCGTCAAGGGGGCCTCCGAAGGGGAAGGACTGGGCAACCAGTTCCTCGCGTCCATCCGTGAATCGAACGCCATCTGTGAGGTAGTACGGGTATTCGTCGACGACGACGTTATTCACGTGGACGGTCGCATCGATCCGGCCAGCGACGTGGCCACGATTGAAACGGAACTGATCCTGGCGGACTTGCAAAGCATTGAAAAAGTACTCCCCCGCCTTGAACGTGACGCCAAGCGTCTCCCCGACGTCGCGGCCAAGCTCGCAGAAGTCAAGAAGGTGCAGGCCTTCTTGAATGAGGGCAAGGTGCTCTCTCGCGCCGGAGCCATGGTCGATCACGAGGCCGTCGCCGATCTGCACCTCCTCACCGATAAGCCCTTCATCTACGTCTTCAACGTCGACGAAGAAACCCTTGGCAACGTCCAACGACGGGCCGAACTCGAAGCCTCGGTCGCCCCCGCACCTTGCGTGATTCTCTGTGCCAAAATCGAGGCCGAGTTGTCCGGTCTCGACGAGATTGACGCCCTCGAGCTGCTCGAGTCCTTTGGCCAATCCGAATCGGGGCTCGCCCAGTTGTCCCGCGTGGGCTTTCAGGTTCTCGGCTTGCAGACCTACCTCACCGCTGGGCCTAAAGAAACCCGAGCCTGGACCATACGCCAGGGCGCGACAGCCCCCGAGGCGGCGGGCGAGATTCACACCGATTTTCAAAAGCACTTCATCAAGGCCGAGGTCGTCGCCTTCGATGACCTCATGGAATACGGCACTATGGTGGCGGTGCGAGCGGCCGGTAAGGCGCGTATTGAGGGTAAGGACTACGTGATGCGCGACGGCGATGTCGTGGAGTTCCGCGTCGGCGCATAGCCTAGAATGGCCGTGGCGGTCGCGACAGAGGTCCACGCCGGCGAGCAGTTCCCCATCTACTAGGAGCATTATGACCTCTTCCTTTGACTTTAAAGTTGCTGACCTTTCCCTGGCCGACTTCGGCCGTGCCGAAATAGCGCTGGCCGAACATGAGATGCCCGGCCTGATGGCCATGCGGGCCGAGTTCGCGGCCAGCCAGCCCCTGAAGGGCGCGCGCATCTCTGGTTCACTGCACATGACGATTCAGACGGCCGTCTTGATTGAGACCTTGACCGCCCTGGGGGCCGACGTTCGTTGGGTAAGTTGCAATATTTTTTCGACGCAGGATCACGCGGCGGCGGCGGTCGTCGTTGGCCCCAACGGTACGGTGGAGAACCCTCAGGGCGTCCCCGTCTTCGCGTGGAAGGGTGAGACGCTCGAGGAGTACTGGTGGTGCACCGAACAATTGTTGCGCTGGCCCGGCTTCAGCGGTCCGACCCTGCTGCTCGACGACGGTGGCGACGCCACCTTGTTCGTGCACAAGGGTCTCGAATTCGAGCGCGCGGGATTCGTCCCCGCCCCCGACTCGGCCGAATCGGCCGAGTACCGGATCATCCTCGAACTCTTGCAAAGCATCATTAGCCGAGGTGAAAGCGTCTTTGAACCCATGGCTAAGGGCATCATTGGCGTTTCGGAAGAAACGACCACTGGCGTTATGCGCCTCTACGAGATGGAGCGCGACGGCACCCTCTTGTTCCCCGCCATCAACGTGAACGACGCGGTTACCAAGTCAAAGTTTGACAACAAGTACGGCGTGCGCCACTCCCTGATTGACGGGATCAACCGCGCCACCGACACCTTGATTGGTGGCAAAGTCGCCATCGTCTGTGGCTACGGCGACGTGGGTAAGGGCTCAGCCGAATCCCTCCGTGGCCAGGGCGCCCGGGTCATCGTCACCGAAATCGACCCCATCTGCGCACTGCAGGCAGCGATGGACGGCTACCAGGTCACGACCTTAGAAGAGGCCCTCCCCTACGCCGATATCATCATCACCGCGACGGGTAACCGCGACATTATTACGGTTGACCACCTTTTGATGATGAAGCACTTGTCCATCTTGGGCAACATCGGGCACTTCGACAACGAAATCGACATTGCCGGCCTCACCAACTTGCCGGGTGTCGTGCGCGAGACGATTAAGCCCCAGGTCGACAAGTGGACGTTGCCGAACGGACGGGCCATCATTGTCCTCTCCGAGGGACGTCTCTTGAACCTGGGTAACGCCACCGGACACCCGAGCTTCGTCATGAGTAACTCCTTCACGAACCAGACCATGGCTCAGATGGAGTTGCACGCCAGCGCCGCCACCTACGACAAGAAGGTCTACGTCCTGCCCAAGCACCTCGATGAGAAGGTGGCTCGACTTCACCTTGACGCCCTGGGCGTGAAGTTGAGCGTGCTCACCAAGGAGCAGGCCGACTACATCGGTGTGCCCGTTGACGGCCCCTACAAGCCCGACACCTACCGCTACTAGTTTCTGGTGGCGGTGGCCACCCGGTGTTGCGTTCCTGACTAGATTCAATTGATGGGCCCACCAGGAGGTGGGCGCATTGTGGAGGGTGTCATGGACAACACTTCATCAACCGTGCTGGACGCCATTGGCGCGACTCCCCTGATTTGCGTCGAAGGTATCTGGCTAAAACTGGAGTACCTCAATCCCTCGGGGTCGATCAAGGCCCGCATGGCCAAGTTCATTATTGAACGTGCGGAACGTGAGGGATTGCTACGCGCCGGGGACACCATTGTCGAGGCTTCGAGCGGTAATACCGGTAACGCCATGAGCATGGTGGCCGCCGTCAAGGGCTACCGCATGCTGGTGGTAATGCCCGACGGCCTCAGCGCAGAGCGCTCAGCCATCTCAACGGCCTTCGGGGCGGAGTTAGTGACGGTGGGTACCTTTCACGTCAACGGCGCCTTGGAGGTCGCCAAGGAGCTGGGTCAACGCCCCGGCTTCTTCGCCCCCCAGCAGTTCGAGTCGGAGTGGAACGTTGAAGAAAATCGCGAGTGGCTGGGCGCGGAAATCCTCGCTCAGCTGCCGGCCGGTCGAATCCCCGACGCCTTCATTATGGGGGTGGGCACCGGGGGCACACTCATCGGGGTGGGCCAGGCCCTGCGGGCGGCCAATCCCCACTTCTCCCTGGTCGGGCTCGAACCCAGCGAGTCCTGCACCATTTTGTGTGGCGACACCGGACTGCACCGCATCGAGGGCATCGCCGACGGCTTCGTGCCGGGCATCTACGCTCGCCACGCCAAAGAGGTTGACGAAGTCGTTGCGGTGCACAGTGACGACGCCATCGCAGAGATGCGGCGTCTGGCCGCCCGACACGGTTTGCTAGTGGGACCGAGTTCGGGCGCCAATATGGTGGCCGCGCAGCGCATTCGCGAACAACATCCCGAGTACCAAACAATCGTGACCGTGATGTGCGATGAGGGTGAAAAGTACCTAAGCGACTACTACATTCCCGAGGTACGCTCGGTATCGCTCGACTCGCTCAATCTGCTCTAATTGCTCGAGGTCCCAGCGTCGCGATATCCGGCGAAGATATCGGTCACCACTCCTTCGAGCCCCATGGGGTTGGTGACCCGCTTGAAGAATTCTGTGCCCATGGCCTCACGGAACTCGTCCTTGGTCATGGCCATCCAGCCCGAGTCCGGGGAAATTTGAGAGGCGTGCGCCGCCAGGGCGTCGTACTTGAAGTCAGTGACGCTCGAGACATCAATCGCGGCTCCAATTTCGTCGTCGGGCGTGCCCATGTCAATCTCGTTACCATCCTCGTCCAGTGGACCGACATCGGGCGCCCGATCAATGCCCTGCGCGAGTTCCTCCTCGCGCTTGATGCGGTCTTCCTCCTCCCAGCGGGCCCTCAAGACCGCCATGCGCGAGGCGGGAATCGCGTTGAAATACAAGGTCGGCTCGTAGTCGATTAATTCGAGGGCGCGCATGGTGATGCGGTGGGCTTGAATGTGGTCGGGGTGTCCGTAAAAGCCGATTTCGTTATAGGTCATGATTACCTGGGGTCGTTCCTCCATGAGGATGGCGGCCAAAGCGGTCGCCCCGTCCTCCACCGGGGTCGCCCAGAAGCAGTCGGGGTCGGCGTTTTGGGGCCAACCCATCATCCCGGAGTCCCGGTAACCCAGGCGGACGAGTCGGGAGATGCCCAACACCGCCACGGCCTTGTCAAGTTCGACCCGGCGCACGGCCGCGACCAGGTCGCCGTCATGGTGGTCCTGGTCAGGCTTGGCGCCGTCGGGGGCGTCACCGCACTCGCCGTTGGTGCAGGTCACCAGAACGGTACGCGCACCCTGCTCGTGGAGGAGCCGGTACAGCCCGCCCGTCCCGGAGGCCTCGTCGTCGGGGTGAGCGTGAACAGCGAGGAAGGTCAGTCCGCTCACGACAATCCTTCGAAGAGATCCCCACCGCGTAGCGCGGCGGCGTCGCGACGCCAGGGAAGTTGGTAGTACTCGGTGCCAAAGAGGAGTTCGAACATATCAGGGTCCATCGTAACGAGGTCCCGGTTGTCGGTCTGCGAGGCGTGTAGGGCAATGGCTTGTTGTTTGCGGGCACTGAAATTCGAGACCTTCATGACGACATCGACGGAATCGTCAGCGATGTCGGGCACCGCGTGCTCGATCCAGGCGGGCAGGAACATGTCCGTACCTCGCGCGCGACTCAAAAATTCGCTCATCACGCTGTGGGGCGTCACCGGGTAGAAGAGGCGTTGGGCCGAACGGGACAATTCCACCGCCCGCCGGGTCACCGTATTAGCCATGACGTGGTCCGGGTGGCCGTAGTAGCCATTCTCGTCGTAGGTCACGACCACACTGGCGTCTTCTTCGTCAATCAAATTGGCGATGACCGTAGCGGTGGCCTCGACATCACAGTTGATGAAGGCTTCCGAGAGATCGTTGTGGGGCCAGCCCCGCATGCCCGAGTCACTAAAGCCCAGCGACACTTGGCGCTCGAAGCCGACGAGGTCACCCGCGTACTGCAGTTCCATCGCGCGCGTCGCGCGGGTGACGAGGGAATTGTGCCCCTCCTGTGACCCCGCGCGATTCTGATCGTCGATGCCGAACTGTCCGTTGGTGCAGGTGACCAAGACACAGTGGTAGCCCCGCTCGGCGTAATAGGAAGTGATACCGGCGGTAAAGAGGGATTCGTCGTCGGGGTGCGCGTGAACGCAAAGCAGGCTGGGACGTTTTGTCATGAAACGAGATTAGAACCTGGCGAGCGAGACTATGCGTCTCGTGGGCGGCCGTCTAGTTGAGGGCGTAATAGAGCGGGAGGGCGACGAAGAACAACAAGCTCAGATCCGTCGAAATGAAACTGAGGCCGACGGCGATCAAGTAGCCAAAGGCCCCGGCGCCGATCGGCAACGCAGGTGTCGCCACGCGGCCCCATCATCGTGATTGACCCAGGTGTTGGGGCGACGGATAATGAGGGTGAACAAGAACAACCAACTGAGGGCCATCAGGGTGGCCAGCACGGCGTAGAGCGCTACCGCCGCTCGCTGGTCACTGCGGTTACCGTGTTCCATGGCCTGGGCGAGGACTGAGGTGGGAAAGGAGAGGATGACGGCTCCAAAAATAATTCCTACGTTGGCCCACATCAAGTGTTTGTCGACGGAGTGCAGCTTGGCAAAGACCATGTGATGATTCACCCACATGACCGCCACGTAGAAGAAGGAAGCGGCGAAAGCCAAGTAGGCCGGCCACTGAGCAGCGAGACTGTGCCCGAGGTGGCCCGCGCTGAAGCCGTGGATGTAGACATCGAGGATGAGTAGCGTCATCGCGATAGCAAAGACGGCGTCACTGAAGAAGGCGGTGCGCTCGGCGGCGAGCAGCGCAACGAGCTGCCGCTCTTGTTCGTTCGTTTTATTTTCTTCGCTCAACTCGGCCTCCGCCCCGTGACACTAGCAAAGGCCCTTCAATCAACCGCCGCGGCTTCGCGTGGCGCAGGAGAGATGCCGCGGCCCTCGCGGCGAGGCCCGCGGAAGGTTTTACGAGGTGGCGAGTTGCACGATGCGCACGACGAGCAGAGCCCCCGCCAGCAGAAGGTAGCTCATCTGGGCTCGCATCAACCAGCGTCGGGGCCGCGAAGAGTTCATGGGAGCGAGCAGGGCCAGTCGCGGGGTACGCCAGTCCCGGCGGTCACCATCGAAGGTGGGCCGGCGACCTTGACGACGTATTCCTACGGGCAAGCCCAGGAGCAGCGCGAGGGCGGCGACGGCGAAGAGCCCTTCCAGCAGCGCCACCACGTTGACGCCGACGAAGAGGGTAGACACCATCATGGTGATTGACAGCACCACGAGGGTCGCGACAATGCTCACCGCGATGACGTTGAGCCAGCGAGCGTTGACCCAGGGCCCCATGAGCTCCTTATCGTTGCAAAGCAGAAGCACGTTGATGGTGGTACTGGGCAGCATCAGACCACAGATGGCCTGCACCGCCAAGGTAATGAGACCGAGGGGGGCGTGAGGAATGAGCGCCACCGTGCCCGCCAGGGCGAGGAGGAGAGCGAAGGCCCCGTAGAAGGCTTTGGCGTCGCGGAGGCGCGCGTTGAGGCTGGCGCCGAGGCTATTAGTGGAAAAGTCCCCCAGGGCGTACGAACTGGCGAGGGTCACCGCCGCCGCCCCGATGACGGAGGAGTTAAGGAGCAAGATTGCGAACAGGGTGCCCGATCCGTGACCCACGTAGTGCTTCAGGCCGTTCGCCACCCCGAGCGCGTCGGTGAAGCTACTCGTCCCCCCGTGGGGGGCCAGGGTGGCGGTGGCGCCAATGATGGCTCCGGCCCCGATGACCACGATGATTGAGCCAATCATCGTGTCGGCCCGCTCGTAGTTGAGCCAACGGGGGGTGATCTTCTTGTCAACGATGTTGGACTGCTGGAAGTAGAGCTGCCAGGGAGCCACCGTGGTGCCGATGATGGAGATAATGAGCAACACCGCCGCCGAGGTGGCCCCGCCGCGGATACCGGGTCCTACGGCGTGCGAAAGCATCGGAGCGAAATGGGGTTTGGTCGAGAGGACCAGGGGGACGATAACGAAATTGACCAGTACGAAAAGCATCATGAAACGCTCCCAGCGCTGGAAGGAACCCGAAGCGGTAACCGCGAAGAGCAGCACGACGGCGACCGGGACCGAAACGAAGGGTGAGACGCCGAAGTAGCGCATGGCCAGGGAGATGCCAATGAATTCGGTAATGATGATGAGAAAATTCAAGAACAGGATTGACGAGATTGACACGTTGCCCCAGGTCTTGCCGAAACGTTCGCGGATGAGCCGTCCGTGGCCCACGCCCGTCACCGCACCGAGCCGCGCCACCATTTCTTGGACGACCACCAGAACGGGAACGAGCAGCGGCAGAGTCCACAGCAGGGTGTAGCCGAAATTTTGACCCGCCTGGGCGTAAGTGGCCACACCGCCAGCGTCGTTGTCACCGACCATGACGATGAGACCGGGACCCATGATGGCCAGAAGCGTGAGGAGGTGTCCCCGCGCGCCCTTGCGGGAGCCGGAGTCGTGGGCACCGATTGAGCCAAACGCTCCGGTGATCTGCTGGTGAGACGCCGTGGGTTCCACGGATCCTCCTTTCGTCGTGTCGTCGTAGTCGTAATGACCACTAGGCACGGCGCCCGGAACGAGTCCGGCGCGGAGGTCGCTAGTGGTCAATCAAAGGGGTGGATACCAGGGGGCTGGTACTAGGGGGTTTCAGAGGGGCCCCCTTTGAACGGTTTGGCGTACCTGGCGGGTCATTCTTCAGCCCCCGCCATACCAAACTCCTTGCGCCAACCCTGCGGCAACACTTCTTCCAGCAGGTCGTCAACGGTGATAACACCCAGCATCAGTCCGTGGGCCTCGTCGAGAACGGGCACGACGGTCAAGTTGAAGTCGCTCATCTTGCGCGCCACTCGGTGAACGTCCCACTGCGGGTGCACGTGGCTCAGCGTGTTGCGCGCGACGCTGCTGGCCAATTCACTTTCGTGGGCTTTGAGCAGGGCGCCCAGGGAGGCTGCCCCCTCGGGTCGCCCGACGTCGTCGAGGATAAAAACCACGTGCAGCGATTCCACCGGAAAAGTGGAGCGTCGCACGGCGTCGAGGGCCTCGCCCACCAGGGCGCCGGCCCCCACCGAGACGAAGTCCGTATTCATCAGACCACCGGCGGAGTCCGCGTTGTAGGAGAGAAGTTGGCGAACTTTGGTCTGCTGCTCGGCGGGCAAACTCTCGAGAATAGGCAGCCGTCGCTCCTGCTCAACTTCGTTAATCAGGTCGGCAGCGTCGTCGGGCTCCATGCGCGAAAGCAGGCGGGCCGCCTCGACGTCAGTGCGAGACTCGATGAACTCTAACTGGTGCTCCGTGTTCAACTCCTCGAAGACGTCGGCCTCAAGTTCGCGGTCCAGACTCACCGCTTCGATGATCTCCTCGCCCTCTTCGTGACTGGCCTGCTCGACCAGGTCGGCAATCTGCGCCGGGTGCAACTTGGCCAACTTGCGGTAGGGGATGCGCAGGCGAGCTGAGGGGACGTGGGAGACGAAGGGTTCGATGGAGGCGAAGTCGACAATCGCCTCAGCCTGGACGCGTTGACCCAGTGACTTCCCCAGGATGCGCCGAAAGAAGGGACGTCGACCGGGGTCCACCCCGACCACCTCCCAGCGTCCGTCAATTTCGGCGATCTCGATCTCGTTGGCAATGATGAGGCGACCGCGCACCAGGTTGATCAGATTGCGGGCGAGGAGGTCCTCGCCCAAGAGCATTTCACCCGGTCGTCGCTCGAAGCGACGAAGGTCCACTCGGTTGCCGGTGAAGGTCATTCGCCCTTCGGCGAGACCACCAATTTTGCGAATAGGGACGAAGGTATTACGACCCTCAATTTTGATGACCACGCCAACAATGGGCGGGTGCGCGTCATCGCCCAGGCGAGCAACCAAGTCTTGGACGCGACCAATTCGCCCTCCGTCTTGATCGAAGAGCGGTCGGCGAATGAAGGTTGAGAGGTGCAGGATTTGGGTCATCAGAATGCTCCACCACTAAGGCTAGTTCCTCTCGGTGCTTTCGTCCTAGCCCGCGGGAAGAGATACCTGCTCTAGGACCTCGATGACCCGCTGGACGTCGTCGTCAGAAATGCCCGCGTGCACGACGAAGCGGGCGCGCTTGGGGGCTACGGTTCCGCCGAGCACTCCCTGTTCTTCCATCAGCGCAGCGATGAGGCGCGCCCGCGGGTGCGTGAAGGCCACGATATTGGTGTGGCAAGACTCGGGGTCGTAGTTCGCTTCCGGAAAACGGGCCGCAAAGGCGCGGGCCAGAATTTTGGCCCGCGCGTGGTCCTCGGCTAATCGATCAATGCCGTCGAGAGCCACGAGCCCCGCGGCGGCGAGGAATCCCGCTTGACGCATGGTCCCGCCAAGGCGCTTGCGTTCAAGCCGGCCGCGTTCCATCAGTTCAGTCGGACCGGCGAGCAGCGAACCCACCGGGGCGCACAGTCCCTTCGAGAGACAAGCCATCACCGTGGTGGCGGGAGCGGCGATGTCGGCCGGCGCTACCCCGGTCGCCACGGATGCGTTAAATATTCTGGCTCCGTCGAGGTGCAGGGCCCTGGGTCCAATCGCGGCTCGCAGGGCCTGTATCGCCGACAGCCGCCATGGTGTTCCACCCGAGGGCATGTGGGTGTTCTCGATTGACACCAAGGTGACCGCCGGCTGGTGATCATCTTCGGCCTGGAGATATTCCTCAACCTCGTCGAGTGCGAGTTCGCCCCTTTCGTCGTTTACCAAGCCGAACTGGACCCCGGAGTTGCGAGCCGACGCCCCGTACTCAAAACTGACCACGTGCTGACTGCGACCAGCGACGATGACGTCACCGGGACGAGTCAATACCCGTACGGCAATCTGGTTCGCCATCACCCCGGAAGGAACGAAAATGGCCGCTTCCTTACCCATGAGGGCCGCAAAACGTTGTTCCAATTGGTGGATGGTGGGATCGTCGTTGAAACCGTCATCACCGACTACGGCGCGAAACATTGCTTCACGCATGGCGTCGGTGGGTTGGGTCACGGTGTCGCTGCGCAGGTCTATGGGTCGGATCATGATTCCTAGGTTAGTGAGGACCATAAACTTCGTGTATGACTGAGAACTGGGCCGACCGAATCCCGAGTCGTCAAACCGTCAATGACGTCCTCGGCATCACCATGGAAGAGGTGTCGCCCGAACGGGTCGTGTTACGTATGGCGATTGGTCCCCACGCCCACCAATCCTTCGGCTTTCTTCACGGCGGTGTCTCGGCCCTGCTCGCCGAAGGGGCTGCGTCAGTCGGTGGCTGGATCAACGTGGAGCCCGGCCAGTCGGTGGTCGGCACGGAGCTGAACTGCTCGCACTTGCGAGGCATTTCCGAAGGAGTGGTGCGCGCCATTGCCACTCCCATTCGCATCGGACGTAGCGTTCAGGTGTGGGCAATCGAAGTGCTTGACGAAAACGATCGCCAAATTAGTGTGGCCCGTTGCACCCTGCAGGTCATTGCGCAACGCCACCCCCACCCCCCCGCCCCCTAGACTGATGGGACTTGCGAGCCGGTAAAGGGGTTACTACATGGGCGTACGTTTCACTGGCTGGGGAATTGGTATTCCCGACCGCGTCGTTACCAATGACGAACTCTCCTTAACGCTCGACACCTCCGACGCCTGGATCTCCGAGCGCACCGGTATCCGTGAGCGTCGAATCGGAGGGACCACTCGTACCCTTGGCGCCACCGCCGGCGCCGCCGCCCTCGAGGACGCCGGGCTGGGCCCCAGCGACATCGACTTCATCCTGGTCGCCACCTCGACCCCCGACCGCATGGCTCCGTCCACGGCGTCCATGATCCAAGCGGACATCGGGGCCACCTGCCCAGCGCTAGATCTCAACGCCGCTTGCAGCAGTTTTATGTACGGGGTGCGCGTCGCTCAGGGTCTCATCGAGACCGGGACGAAGCGCGTTCTCCTGATCGGCGCCGACCGCCTCACGGGCTGGGTGGACTGGAGTGACCGCAACACCGCCGTGCTCTTTGGCGACGGTGGTGGCGCCTGCGTGATGGAGTACAGCGAGGACGTCAACGACATCCTCTCGTTCTCCCTGGGCACCGACGGCACGGCCACCGAGATTTTGTCCTGCCACCACGGCGATACCTTCACGATGGACGGTCGCGAGGTCTTTCGCCGCGCCGTCCGGGCCGTCGTTGACTCCTCCCTCGAGGCACTCGAAGGGGCGGGTCTCAGCGCCGACGATCTCTCCCTCATCATTCCTCACCAGGCGAACATTCGCATCATCCAAGCGGTGGCCGAACGACTCGGCATCAGCATGGATAAGGCCGTGATTACGCTCGACCGATACGGGAACACCTCGAGCTCGTCCATCCCCTTGGCCTTCGATATTGCTCGCAAGGAAGGCCGCATCAAGCCGGGTGAGTACGCACTCTTGACCGGCTTCGGTGCCGGCATGACCTGGGCGTCGTCAATTATTCGCTGGTCCTAAGCTCCCGCGAGGGCGCCCCTAGGAAAGGTCGTAACGGCGAACGGCACCGGCGTAGAGCGTGGGGCGGCGAAGTCCCAGGGTGTTGATCTGGTGGCGACGCTCGGCGGAGGAGTCGAGTACGCAGTCCGCGACGACGACCTCCGCTCCCTCGCTCGTGGCCTGGGCGAGTACCTCACCCCAGGGGTCGATAATCATGCTGTGCCCGTGGGTGGCGAGCCCCTCGCTCGTCGTGCCCACTTGGGCGCCAGCCACCACGAAGGCACCATTTTCTATGGCCCGCGCACGCAGGAGAATCTCCCAGTGGGGTGGACCAGTGGCGGCCGAAAAGGCTGAGGGCACGCAAAGGACGCTCGCGTCAGCCAGGGCCAAGGCCCGGAAGAGTTCCGGAAAGCGTAGGTCGAAACAGACGCTCAGTCCGAGGGTGGTTTCCGCGGTCTGCACCGTGACCAATTCGTCACCCGGATCGATGTGCTGGGACTCGTGGAAAGTGACGCCGTTGGGGACATCGACGTCAAAGAGGTGCATCTTGCGATACAAGGCACGAGTCCCCCGGGGACCGATCACCACACTGGTGTTGGCGTAACGGCCACCACCCCTGGCTTCGAGAACAGACCCCACGTGCACCGTGAGCGCCAACTCCTCGGCCACGTCGGCCATCGCCGTCAGGAAGGGGCCGTCGAGTCCCTGCGCCCCTTCTCGGTAGCGCGAAGCCGGTCCCCAAAAAGAGGCGTACTCGGGTAGTTGGATATAGCGAGCCCCCTGGTGGGCGGCTTCGTTCACCAACTCGATTGCTTGGGCGAGGTTCGCCCCTACGTCGGTCCCCGAGGTCATCTGGAGGGCGGCGACCCGCAGAAGCTTAGACACGAGTAATCCTCACTTTCGTAGTCTGACACGAGTGCGCGTTGCCTAGCGCCAGTCGCGCGAGGGTGTCGTCGGCCCCAGTGCCAGTGCGTCAACGAACTCGGCCGTGAGCGCCATCGTGCCCTGTCCGCGCTGGACGACACCACGAATAATAAGGGCGGGCGAAGAGGACGCCACCGAACGCCAGCGCGCCCACGCACCCTTAGAAAAAATAACGTTCACGTGACCAGTTTCGTCCTCGAGATTTATAAAGACTGCCCCCTTAGCCGTCTCGGGATGCTGGCGGTGTGTGACCACACCAGCCACCGACACCCGCGGACTCTCCACGCTGGCGAGTTGGGACGCCCGCACGATGCCGCGCTGATCAAGCAGCGGACGCACCAGCGCAATGGCCGTGGCCTCGGGCGTCAGTCCGAGAGACCAGAGATCGTCAGCGACCCGCTCGAAACCACTCGGGGTGGCTAAGACGGGTGCGGTACTTCCGGTCACCACTCCTTCGAGTCGATCCCGGCTACTCTGCGCCGCGGCCCCCGCCACCCAAATCATCGCGCGGCGACTCGACGAGAAACAGTCCAGAGCCCCCGCAGCGGCGAGGGCCTCAAGGTGCTGCTGCTGACAACCCGCTCGGCGGACCAGGTCCTCGCTATCACGCCACGGGGCCCCGCTCACAATGGCTTGCGCCAGTTCGTCACCAATAGTGCGTACCGCCGCCAGACCGAGGCGCACCCGGGGGACATCCGGCTCCCCCACCAAGGTGGCCCCCACCCCCGAGGTCTGCACATCGGGTCGCTCGACCACGACGCCGTGACGCTGCGCGTCGGTGACGAGTGACTGCGGGGACCAAAATCCCAGGGGCTGGGCATTGAGTAGCGACACTACGAAGGCCGCTGGGTAGTGCAACTTGATCCAGGCCGAGCAGTAGACCAGGTGAGCGAAGGAGACCGAGTGCGACTCGGGGAAGCCAAAGTTGGCGAAGGCCGAAAGAGCGTCGAAGAGCTGGTCGGCCGCTCGGCCAGTAATACCGTTTTGGGCCATGCCGGCGTAGAAGCGGCTCTTGAGTTTGAGCATGCGAATCTCAGAGCGCTTGGCGGCCATGGCTTGACGTAACTCGTCAGCCTCGGCCGGGGAGAAACCCGCCACCGCTACCGCCATTTCCATGAGCTGGTCTTGGAAGAGCGGCACCCCGAGGGTGCGCGACAGAATAGGTTCGAGACGGGGGTGCAGGTAGGTCACCGGCTCTTCGCCCCGTCGACGGCGCAAGTAGGGATTAACGGCGTGTCCCTGAATAGGTCCCGGACGAATGAGCGCTACCTCGATGACTAGGTCGTAGAAGCAGCGGGGTTGCATACGCGGCAGGGTCGCCATCTGGGCTCGCGACTCCACCTGAAAGACCCCCACGGTATCGGCGAGACAGAGCAGGTCGTAGACGGCTGGTTCTTGTTCGAGGGCGGCGAGATCCAGCGTGACCCCGTGAAAGTCAGCCACGACATCCACGGCACGATGTAAGGCCTCGAGCATGCCTAGTCCTAACAAGTCGAACTTCACGAGACCAATGGCCGCGCAGTCGTCCTTGTCCCACTGCAGAACCGTGCGACCAGGCATGCGTCCCCACTCCACGGGGCAGACTTCGAGCACCGGCCGGTCGCACAGCACCATGCCGGCTGAGTGAATGCCCAGATGGCGCGGTCGGTGCAGGAGTTCGTTGGCCATGGTCACCACCAGAGCAGGCACGGCGTCACTGGTCACGGTCATGGTTGAACGGTCCACGCCGTCGCGAATCTGATTGGCCTCCGCCTCGGAATACCCGAAGGCTCGGGCGACGTCGCGCAGCGCCGATCGAGGACGGTAGGTGATAACCGCAGCCACCTGAGCGGCGTGTCGGCGACCGTAGCGTTCGTAGACGTACTGGATAACTTCTTCACGCCGACCTGATTCAATGTCCACGTCAATGTCGGGCGGTCCGTCACGCGCCGGTGAGAGAAAGCGCTCGAAGAACAAGTTGAGCTTGACGGCGTCAGCGTTGGTAATACCCAGTGAGTAACAAACGGCCGAGTTCGCCGCTGATCCGCGCCCCTGGCAGAAGATATTGGAGCGACGGCAAAACTCAGTGATATCCCAGACGGTGAGAAAGTACCCGGCGAAACCGAGCTGGCCAATGACCGCGAGTTCGTGATCAATCTGTCGCCAGGCTCCCGGCACGCGCTCGTTCTCTCGAGTCCCGTAGCGCTGCTCGGCCCCCACCGCCACGAGCGCCGTAAGGTGCTCCTGCTCACTCATTCCGGCCGGTGTGGCGAAACGCGGCAACTGGGGGGCCACTAATCGCAGATCAAAGGCCAACGCCTGGGCCAACTCCCCCGCCTGATCCACCACCCCAGGCCAACGAGAAAAGCGTCGCCGCTGCTCGGCGTCACTGCGCAAATGCATCAAGGGTGAAGCGCAGAGCCATCCCTGCATCTCGTCGAGCTCACGTCGAGCTCGAATGGCCGCGAGTACGTTGGCCCGCGCGAAGGCGTCCGGCGTGGCGTAGTGGACGTTACCGGTAGCCACCAGGGTGACCTGATGGCGAACGGCTAGTTCGGCCAGAACGTCGTTGCGGGCCACGTCGTCAACCTGACCGTGGTCCCAGAGTTCAACGGCGAGGTTTTCGCGACCAAAGGCGTCAATGAGTTCGAGCAAGGCTCGCTCGGCAGCGCGGGGACCCTCGCGTTCGAGCGCGCGACTAATCGGCCCCTTGCGACATCCAGTAAGCACCAGCCACTCCTGCGCTTGAGCTGCGACCTCGGCCATGACGAAGGTCGGGGTGCCCTTCTCTCCACGAGCGAGGTGGGCCTCGCCTAGCAAGGTCGACAGGTGGCGATACCCCAGGGGGGATCGGGCCAGCACCACCAAGTGCTCCCCCGTGGGATCGGGAATACCAACCCGATCATCATTCGTATTAAAGGTCAATTCCGTTCCAAAGATGGTCCCTAGTCCCAGGGCGCGAGCGGCCTCGGCAAAACGCACCACGCCGTAAAGACCGGTGTGGTCGGTCAGGGCGAGACCGCTCAGTCCTAGTCGCACGGCTTCGGCCACTAGTTCCTCGGGGTCGCTGGCTCCGTCGAGAAAACTAAAGCCAGAGTGCGCGTGGAGTTCGCCGTAGAGGGCCATTAGTCGTACATCCCCGTCAGCCACCAGCGGCTGGCCTCGGTCGTTAGGAGTAGCGCAATACCGTCCTCGAGAACAATCTGTACGTGGGCGCGCCGACGCGGTGCCGTCCACCAGCGCTCGACCAGGGGCCACGGACCGGCACTCCACGCCACTCGACGCGGGTTCCCGCGTGTCAGCGCCACCGAGCTCGGTACGCCACTGAGCTGACCGCGCCCACTGAAACGGACCGGGGCCCCCGACTCGTCAAATATCTCAACCGCCACGGGATGGGCGAAGGAAGTCGTGGGGGTGGGCGCACCGAGTTGACCGGGCCAGGGGGCCGGGTCAAGCTTCGTCGTACGCGGCGCATCCCAGGGAACCAGTCGAGCCCTGTCGTCGGGACTACGGCCACCGTGGAGTTCAGCCACCAACACCCCCTCAGCACCGAGTCGATGGCGGAGGCGATAGACGGCTGCTGCGGCCCGGTCGTCACCAGCAGTGCGCTGACCAAAGAAGCCACTTTGCTCGTCAACGTGATGGACCGTCCCGCGTAGTGCGCGCAGCTGCTGGGGTAATCGACGGTCGCGTTGATCGGGCAGTTCGTGAATCTCACCACGGGCGACGCGATGCACCACCCGAACGGCACCACTGAACCGTTCGTTGACCCGGGCCGGGGGGAGATCGGCGAAGGCTCCCACGGTGTAAAGACCCAATCGGCGTCCCGTCGTCGTCAACTCCTTTCGACCGAGTACCTCGAGGGCCTGGGCCCTGCGAAACGCAGCGCTTCCTCCCGCGGGGACCACCGTGCACTGTCGCGTCGCTAGTTCGGTGGCGAAGAGTCCTTCGGCCACACCGATGCGTGCGTCACCACCCGTGACGTCGCGCACCGCAGCCCGTACCGCGGCGAAAACAGCCTCGTCCCCGCCAAAGAAGCGACTGGGGCCACGCAGTGGCAAGGTGAGAAAGCCCAGTCGAATCGGCTCGACGAAGGGACATATGTCTACCAGTACGTCAAGGAGGTCCGCGAAGGTGCGCAGGGAGGAGCCATCCGGACGTTCCTCAATAAGGTCGTCCACCCACAGCCCGAGTAGTCGTTCCACTTAACTCGCCACCGCCCGTCCAGATCGATCCGGCAACAGGACCACGTGTTCGTTCGAGCGCGCCGCGTTACCCCGACCGCCAACCCGAACCGTGAGGTAGCGTGCCTCGAGTCGCGACGAGGTCACCCAGCGAGCGTTGGTGATATCGAATGACAACTCGGCCGGCAGGGGCCACGGGGCCGTTGGTTCAGTGAGGGCCACCAACACCGCACCTCGTTCACGGACTCGGTCCATCAACTTTCGAGCGGCCCCGTGAGCGGCTTTTGAGGGTGGCCGCACCACCACGAGGTCAACACCGTCAAGTAAATCGGCCGCAGCCTCGGCCCAGGCTCCCCGAGGACGCGGGACAAAGAGTACGCGCCGCAAGTCGAGGCCAAGATCAACGATGGCACTCACCCCGGGGTCGTCCACCCCCACGACCGCACTCCAGTGGCCGCACGCGCTCGCTTCACTCAACAGACTTAGAGCCACGCTCAACCCACCCCACCCCGCTGGGGCCTGCACGACGACAGTGGAACCTCGGCGCAGACCACCGTCGGGAACGAAACTCCCCCAGGGATCAGCCAGAGGAATTAACTTGGTTTTAGCCAGAGTGATGGGACGCAAAGCAGCCCGCAGGTCGGGAGAAATCTCGGGTCGTTTATCAGAAAAAGCGAACATATGTTCGTAAGAGTAGCCACTCCCCGTGACAGACGCCAACCGAGGTGGCGCGTGTAAGAATTACAGCGAAATGACACGGAAGAATTCCCTATGTGTGGCCGCGTAGCCCTCTTTACTCCCCCCGCACGCTTAGCCCGCTTTCTCGACGCCACGCTGGCCGCCGGGCTTGATCCCGAAGGACGGGCGAGTTGGAACGTCGGCCCCCAGCGTCAGCTCGTCGGCATCACCGAACACGAAGGACGGCGCGTCATGGAGGGCTACCAATGGGGACTCATTCCAGCCTGGGCCAGTGACCCAGCCATCTCGAATCGCTTAATCAACGCGCGCGGCGAAACAGTGGCCGAGAAGCCATCGTTCCGCGAGGCCTTCCGCCGTCGCCCCTGTGTGCTCCCCGTCGATGGCTTCTACGAGTGGGACGTTCGTGGCTCGCACAAACAACCCCACTACTTCACCCGACGAGACGGCGCGCCCGCCCTCTTCGCCGGTCTCTACGAACTATGGCGCGACCCCACACTGCCCCCCGATGCACCGCCACGTCAAACCTGCACCGTGCTCACCACCGAACCCAGTGACGACATTGAAGGGGTACACGACCGTATGCCTATCGTCCTCGATCCCAGCGACGTGAGCGGATGGCTGCGTACCGATAGTGGGGGCGTTGAGGAGCGACTCAGTCTTATTCGCCCGGCACCGGTGGGAACGCTCCAGCACCTCGCCGTCAACCCCGCCGTAGGGTCAATACGCAACGACGGGCCCGAGATGATCGAGCCCGTCGTTGTTATTGCTGATCGACTTTTTTAGCGCGTCGTCTCTAGCAAATGTTGCATGGTCCGGATGCGGAGACGGCATTTTTAAAGTCCAGGTACTGCGGGTCAATCGGCACAACCCGAACCTGGAAGGAGTCGCTAGCGGTCGTGTTCGTCGACGCCGCTACGCTTCCCGTGTAGACGTACTCCGGCAGCGCCAGAGTGGTGCCATCCTTCATGGTGAACACTTGGTAAGCCAGAGTGTCACTGTTGAGCGTGACAACTTCCGTCGAGGGCGCGCCCAGGGGGGAAGCGGTAGCGCCACTCGCGCCTGATGCGCCACTCGCGCCGCTGGTCCCAGTGGCGCCGGCACCCGACGCGTAGACCGTGGGGCCACCCTTTACCGACTTGAGGTCGTAGGCCATGATGCATGGACTGGTGGACGGGCCACTCACCCCGGACACACCCGTAGCGCCGCTACTGTCGCACGATGTTCCGCTTGCTCCCGATACTCCCGTTGAGCCAGTGGCTCCGCTGACGGAACCGTAGGCGATGATTTGGCAAGGATTCGTAGACCCGCCGCTGATCCCTGATGGGCCACTAGCGGGGCCACAATATTGATCAACTGGGATCCCCGTCACACCACTCGAACCAGAATCCCCCGAAGGACCAGTAGCCCCAGTAGTGCCCGAAGTACCGCTGGTACCCGTTGCACCAGTAGGACCAGAAATTCCCGTTGGGCCGGTCGTCCCGGTTGCGCCCGAACTTCCGGTCGCTCCAGTAGTGCCGGTAGCGCCCGAGACCGCCGCCAGCAATGGCGAGGAGGTCGCAACGCTAGGCACGCCAAGTGCAAGGTGCGCCATCTTCGCAGTACCCGAAGTACCACTTACCCCGGTTGAACCACTTGATCCAGACGAACCAGACGATCCACTAGACCCAAGCGTGGCGTTTGGGTTTACCGACATGCCCTGGAGTGGCATCATCACTGGGCCTCCGTGAACGAAGCCGTTAATGAACGATTGCTGTGAAGAGATTTGACCCACGGCGGCCACGGGAGACTGAAGTGGGTACGTCCCCAGAGTCGTGAACGCAAAACTCTCACCATTCGCGTAGGTCAAACGTCCACTCGCGTCAAAGGAGAAATTAAAGCTTAAATCTGATGGCGCGCCATTAAAGAGAACGGGAATACTTACTTCTGAGCCCGCTGGCGAACTTGAACCCTGAGGAGTTCCGAACGACAGGTTCGGGGCAACTGCCTGGGCGTCCTTCAATGCGAGGGCCGTGGCATCCGCCGAAAGCCCCGAAACACCACTAGCGCCACTCGCCCCCGACACCGTTGCACCGGTGACCGAGACGCTTCCAGTTGCGCCACTGGCCCCAGAGGAGCTAACGGCCCCGCCAGAGCTCGCGGGCGATGAATTCCAACTGATCGACCAGCCGGCGTAACCGCCAGCAACGTATTCCGAAGCGCTATAAGCCGCCCCATCGACCGACGGTCCGACCGAACTCACACTGTTCGAGGCCGAAGTTGCCGGCGTTCCAATCGAAATATTGAGGGCAGCGGCAATCGCTGAGAGGTCACTCGCCAAATCACTCGGCGCGGTCAACTGAAACACTGGGGCAGAGGAGGCTTCATTCGAAAGCGACGAACCCGCCGTGTAGGTGAAGTTGGTCATGAGGCGCATCGCCGTCGTCGGCAGCGACGCACTCGTCGCGCCTTGGTGATTCGCTCCAGCCGCGAAATTCAAAATGGGCAAAGACGAACCGGCCCCGCCTAGAGCGGTAATCGCCCCCACCACGAGCACACCAGCAGCGGCGGCTGATCCGGCCACTCGCAACTGGAATGTTCGCCAAAGCGAACGCGAAGGGTCGAGCGGCGTCGCCACTACTTTGCTGAAGAGGTGCTCGAACTGCTTCGAGGAGTAGGTCGACTGATCGACGGGATTGGCATTTGATAAGCGGTCATCAATGTGGGTCATAGGAAACTCCCTTTCTCTACTTCTTTATGTCCACTCGGACGAGAAAATTTCAGCCGACGTTCGAAACTTCGAAGTGGTGACGGAATCGCTCTTGGGCGCGCGAGAGTCGAACAGCGGCCGCGTTGGCGCTAATGCCGAGAATGACCGCAATCTCATCGGCCCGCAGGCCATCCCAGAAATGCAAGAGGAGCAGATCCCGATCATCATCGTGCAGAGCGGCCAGAGCCGAGCGAACACCCTCGTCGGCGAGGTAGCTGTCCTCCGCCGATGCGGTGGCGGTGGCGGGTCGAAGTTGGTCCGTTGCGGCCTGACCGTTATAGAGCTTGCGAACGGCATTGCGGCGCACGTTACGCGCGACCCCTATAGACCAGGGGATCTCGGCTCCCTGAGGGATGTCGTCAAGACGGCGCCACACAATGATGAGGACCTCTTCGACAAGGTCCTCCAGATCGGTTTTTGACATGGGGTACTGGCGTCGGGCCAGGTAGGCCGCCACCGCAGGAGTCACGACGGCAGCCGTCGCGCGAAATCGTTTTTGTCGCTCGACCTTCACCTCTCTATATTGTCGCCTCGACGAGGCTTCTTACACAAAAGGGCAAGGTTTTCTCAATTGGGCCCAACACGGCCGAAAACCCCGAGTAACCAAGAGCAAAGCTCCCAGCCACTCGGGGTTTCCGAGTGCGCATTCTCGGCGGTCCGTGTCGGACGGTCCACCAGGAACGGCAGGCATTTCACGTCTTTCATTGCTACGGGTAGTGGGCCGACCCCACTTTCCCGCCGAAGGCTTCTGTCCCTCTTTCGAGGTCCCTCCCCCTTCCACTTCTCTCACCTTTCGGCTTGATCCGTGTCAACCGGTACTACGTGAACTACTGACATCCATTGTGGCGACCCGGAGAGCAGGGTTCAACCAAAATCAACGAAATCCATAACTTGTACCCAGAGTTTTTCTGCTTATGCACCACTTTTGTTCCCTAAGCAACAGAAACCCCGATGGACATCCGCAAGTTTTCCACAGCACTTGAAAGTGTCCTGACCCCCGCAAATCGGTCCACCTCCTATGAGTAATGACCCTCAGATAGAACTGGGGTTGGAGGTTGACCATGAAAAGAACCAGGCACACGCCCGAACAGATTGTGCGCAAGCTCAG
>CAIKNP010000024.1 GCA_903828785.1 uncultured Actinomycetes bacterium
ACTTACTTTCTGTCTTGGGATGAACTCACTTTGAGTACATCATTTCTTGTTTCGGCCCTCCCCGACTACGGTTTGGACCTGGATTCACTGGTTACCCAGCGATTTGTTACGCGCCAGTGGCCTTCGCCACGATCTCCTTAGCGATCGACTCCGGCACTTCCGCGTATGAATTGAACTGCATGGTGTACGTCGCGCGCCCTTGAGTGCGAGAACGCAGGTCTGTAGCGTAGCCGAACATGTCGGCTAGGGGGACAAGGGCCCGAATTGTCTGGCCATTTCCCACTTGTTCCATGCCTTCAATACGACCTCGACGCGAGGAAAGGTCACCAATTACGTCACCCATGTAGTCCTCCGGCGTCACGACTTCTACCGACATAATCGGCTCCAGGAGCACCGGCGAGGCCAAACGGGCGGCCTTCTTGACGGCGATGGAACCAGCGATTTTGAAGGCCATTTCCGAGGAGTCCACGTCGTGGTAGCTACCGAAGGTGAGGCGAACACGAACGTCCACAACGGGGTAGCCGGCCAAAACACCCGAGGTCAGCGCTTCGGTGATACCGGCGTTGACCGGTCCGATGTACTCCTTGGGGATTACTCCACCGGTGATTTCGTCACAGAACTCGTAACCACCACCGGGGCCCGTGGGCTCCAGGGTGATAACGACGTGGCCGTACTGACCCTTACCACCGGTCTGACGGACGTACTTCTCTTCGACCTTCTCGACCTTCTTGCGAACGGTCTCGCGGTAGGCGACCTGGGGCTTACCGACGTTGGCGTCCACGGAGAACTCGCGCAACATGCGGTCGACCAAGACTTCGAGGTGCAACTCACCCATACCGGAGATAACGGTCTGGCCGGTCTCTTCGTCGGTGCGCACGCGGAAGGTGGGGTCCTCTTCGGACAGCGAGTAGAGAGCCTTACCCAACTTCTCCTGGTCGGCCTTCGTCTTGGGTTCAACGGCCACGTGAATAACGGGCTCGGGGAAGACCAGGGTCTCGAGCTGAATGGGGTGATCCATCGACGACAGCGTGTCACCGGTCGTGACCTGCTTCAAACCAACCGCGGCGATGATGTCACCGGTGCGGATGGTGTCAATGTCTTCACGGTTGTTGGCGTGCATCAACAAAAGTCGACCGAGACGCTCCTTCTTAGAGCCCTTGGTGGTGTTAATGACGGTCTCACCCTTTTCGAGGGTGCCCGAGTACACGCGCAAGTAGGTCAACTTACCGACGAAGGGGTCGGTCATGATCTTGAAGGCTAGGGCCGCGAAGGGCGCGGTGTCGTCCGCCGGACGCGACAATTCAATGTCGGTGTCGGGCTTGGTACCGGTGGTGTCGGGGAGGTCAACCGGCGAAGGCAGGAAGTCCACGACCGCGTCGAGCATGGGCTGGACACCCTTGTTCTTGAAGGCCGAGCCGTGCAGAATCGGCACGCACTGGCCGCCCAAGGTACCGCGACGCAGAGACGCGCGAATCTCCTCAACGCTGGGGTCTTCACCCTCGAGCATCTTTTCCATGAGCTCGTCGTCGAAGGTCGTCAAGATATCCAGGAGGCTGGCGCGGTACTGGTCGGCCTGCTCCTTGTACTCGGCGGGGATGTCAATGACTTCCAGGACTTCGCCCTTGTCGTCGTGGTAGATCGTGGCGGTCATCGAGCAGATGTCGATGATGCCCTTGTACTCACCCTCAGCACCAATGGGCAGCTGGATAACGGCGGGTACGCAGTTCAGACGGTCGGCGATCATGTCGACGCAACGGAAGAAGTCCGCACCCGTGCGGTCCATCTTGTTGACGAAGCAAATGCGCGGCACGTTGTACTTGTTGGCCTGGCGCCACACTGTTTCGGTTTGGGGCTCCACACCGGCGACGGCGTCAAAGACGGCGACGGCGCCGTCGAGCACGCGCAGGGAGCGCTCCACTTCGACGGTGAAGTCGACGTGTCCCGGAGTGTCGATGATGTTAATGCGGTGACCCTTCCAGTGGCAGGTCGTGGCCGCGGAGGTGATGGTGATACCGCGCTCTTGTTCCTGGACCATCCAGTCCATGGTGGCGCCACCGTCGTGCACTTCACCGATCTTGTAGTTCTTACCGGTGTAGAACAAAATACGCTCAGTCGTCGTCGTCTTACCGGCGTCGATGTGGGCCATAATGCCAATATTGCGGACTTTGTCCAGGGGGAAATCGCGTGGGGTTGCCATGGGGGGAATCAGTCTTTCTTACCAGCGATAGTGCGCGAACGCCTTGTTGGATTCGGCCATTTTGGCCATGTCTTCGCGACGCTTCACAGCGGCGCCAACGCCATTACTGGCGTCAATAATCTCGGCCGCCAAACGCTCGGCCATGGTCTTCTCGCGACGCTTCTTCGAGAAGTCGGTCAGCCAACGAATAGCCAAGGTGGTCGAACGACGGGGGCGAACCTCGACGGGGACCTGGTAGGTCGTGCCACCGACGCGACGGCTACGAACCTCGAGCTCGGGGCGAACGTTCTCGAGCGCGCGCTTCAGGGTCGCGACGGGGTCGCTGCCCGTCTTCTGCTCGACGGTCTCGAGCGCGGTGTAGACGATGCGCTCGGCGATGGTGCGCTTACCGCGCTCCAGGATCTTGTTAGTGATTTGCGTAACCAGGACCGACTTGTAGATCGGGTCAGCGGGTACCTCACGGCGTACGGCGGGGCCTTTACGCGGCATTACTTCTTCTCCTTCTTGGCACCGTACCGGCTACGGGCCTGCTTGCGGTCACGAACACCCGAGGTGTCCAGTGCGCCGCGAATGATCTTGTAACGAACACCGGGGAGGTCCTTCACACGTCCACCACGCACCAGCACGATGGAGTGCTCTTGCAGGTTGTGTCCGACACCGGGGATGTAGGCAGTGATCTCCACGCCCGAGGTCAGGCGAACACGCGCGACCTTACGCAGCGCCGAGTTCGGCTTCTTGGGCGTAACGGTGTGCACGCGAGTGCATACGCCACGACGCTGGGGGGCGCCCTTCAGCGCCGGCGTCTTGGTCTTCGTTACTTTGTCCTGCCGACCCTTACGGACCAACTGTGCAATTGTGGGCACGCGGAACCTCTTCTTTTTCGTACAGCGTTCATTACGTGTGTCAACGACGCTGGCGCACGGACTTTCTATGTTAGGACAAAAGATGCCCCAACGGCAAACCCGACG
>CAIKNP010000025.1 GCA_903828785.1 uncultured Actinomycetes bacterium
AGTCCCGTCCCATTACTTATCGGGCCACGGTGAACCCTCTGGGTGATGGTCGAGGCAAGCAGATGGGCCCCATCAGAAACCCCTGAAACTATTCAGTCTCTCGCCCCAAAAGGGGTTCGAACATAGTCCCATTACCTCCACTCAAAGGGGTAACTTCTTGCCGCGCCTGCGCCATTCCTTCTTTCAGAGAGGAAAGCGTTGCGACGCAGGAAGAAAACATTGTTCTGCCCTAAGCCACTTAGGTTTTGCCGGTTTTTCGCCGCTTGACATTGATCCTTCTCCCGCCACTGGGCGGGGGATACCCTTTGAGAAAAAGTGGCGGTAAATCATCACAACCCGACATCGCTGATCTGCTCGTGAGCCCCTGAACAGGGCTTCAACCACTGAAGGCTGCCGAAGTGCCACCCTGGCCAGTCCCAATCTTCTCGTATTGCGGCTATGACAATCGAGAGGCAGTAGGAACTCTGACCATCGTCTAAAAAATTCATGAAATATTTCTTAAATGCAATTCGAAACAAAAAGACAGATTAAGGCCATCCCTATTCTTGACAAGACCCTAAATTCCGTGATAGGCATAGCGCAGTTACATTAAAGTGCTTAGGCACATGACCTGAGGAGTAAACCTTGTTTAAGAAAAAGATCATCGGCGGCATGGCCGTGATGGCGCTCTTGTTGGGATCTGTTGCGATCCCAACGGTGACGGGCGCTACACAGACATCCGTTACGGAAGCCCTTGACGGAACGTTCGGAGGGTTCAACAACTTCACTTCGGCGAACAACAGCTTCTACCTCGGTCAGGTTCTTGACCAGGTGTGGCCTTCGCCTTACATTTACAACAACCTGGCCAAGTTGGTCTTGGACAAGGACATTGTTACCAGTGCGAAGTCGGCTCTCGTGAACGGCCAGCAGGTTGTCACGTACGTCATCAACCCCAAGGCCAAGTGGTCTGACGGTGTGCAGTTGACCGCTGACGACTTCATCTACATGTGGCAGGCCTCGAGTGGCTACGTTGACGGTAACGGTAACCCCCTCTACACCGACGTTGACGGAACGGCATTCGACGTTGCTGGTAACGCTGGCTACAACCAGATTGAGTCGGTCAAGGGTTCCATGCCGAACCCCACCTACACGACCGTGCACGGCAAGACCATTACTCACGCTGGAGTGTGTGCTTCTGGTTCGAACGCCAACTTCAACACTGGCCTCTGCCCCAACGGTAAGACCGTGACCGTGACCTTTGCGGCCGGGCAGAACTACGCTGAGTGGCCTGGTTTGTTCGGCCTGATGCCCGCCCACATCTCTCGAGTTGTGGGTTGGAACACTGGAATGAACGACCCAGCGAATGCCGTTCAGAACATTGTCTCGGCTGGACCCTACGTCCTTAGCAGTGTCGACCAGAGCAACAACACCTACATCGAGACCAAGAACCCACTTTGGTGGAACCCAGCTACGGCGGGCAAGGTTGACAACTTGGTGTTCACGAACCTGGCCGACGACACCCAGGGTGTTGCTGGACTCGCTGCGGGTGACTTCAACGTCTTCAACCCGACCTCGACGACTGGTGCGATTGTGGCCCAGGCCAATGGGCAGAATGGCGTAAGCAAGAGCATTATTTCTGCCTACACCTTCGAGCACCTGGACTTCAACGTTTCGCACAGCACCTGGATGGCCAAGCTGGCAGTTCGCCAGGCCATTGCTGACGCCGTTAACCGTCAGGGCATTATCAACGCGACCGTTGGTCAGGTAACTCCTGGCATCACGCCGCTTGACAACTACATTTTCATGGCGAACCAAAGTGGTTACTCCAAGGATCTGTCGGCCTACGACACTGGTGGCAGCGCCGCGAGCGACCTCAAGGCGATCAACCTGTTGAAGACTGTTAGCGGACTGTTCTACTGCACGAGCGACAAAATGTTCCACACCGGCAACTCTTGCGGTGACCCACTTCTGAGCTTCGTTCTGCAGCACAAGGACAGCTCGGCTCGTAACATTGAGGGTCAGCTCATTCAGGCAGACCTCGCCAAGGTTGGTATCGACGTTCAGATTGCGATTCGTAGCAACGCTACGTTGGCCGATGAGAACTACGACATGGTCATCTTTGGTTGGGCTGGTTCGCCGCTGCTGTCGGGCTACATCAACATCTATGGCTGCACCGACAATGGTGACGGCAGCGGTTGTGTACCAAACGCTTCGAACTACGGTCAGATCCGTCTGAGTGGTGCTTCGGCAGCAATGGCCGCCGCTAACACCTCGTTGACGATTTCTGCTGAAGTTAGTGGTTACAAGGCCGTTGACAAGACTCTTGCCAACGCCCTGCCAACCCTGCCCCTGTACCAGAGTCCAGAGGGCATCTTCTGGTCTGGTGTGAGTGGCATTATCGGCAACCCGACGTCGTCTGGTGTTACCTGGAACGCGCAGAACTGGTCGACCAACTAGTTCGCAGTTTCTGAAGTACAAAAAGGCGGGGGGCGAAAGCCCCCCGCCTTTTCTATCTACCACTGCATTTGATTCGCTGTGTGATAAGTTTCACTTGTGCTTAAATACATTTTGCGTAGAGTACTTGCAAGTTTGATTGTTCTTTGGGTGGCCACCATAGGCGTGTTTGTCATGGTTGCGTATTCGGGAGATCCTCTCTTCCCCCTCAAGATGAATCCTCTAACGCCTCCGGCCACGATTAAAATTCGTGAGCACGACTTGTTCTTGGATCACTCACTGCCCTGGCGCTATTGGCATTGGTTTAGTGGATTATTTCACGGAAATTTTGGTCTGGATTTGTCAAATAATCCCGTGCGGCCGCAGCTGTTCCTCCACATGGGGGTGACCCTGCGAATGGTGGTGCTGGCCTTCGTTCTGGCGGTGATAATCGCGGTGTCACTGGGCGTGCTGTCGGCGCTGAAGCGTGGCGGGCTTATCGACCGAGGAATTACTTTCACCACCTTTTTCTTCTTAGCGACGCCTGTTTTCGTCACTGGTTTGTTTTTAAAGTTCTATTTGGCCATCCCACTCGACAAGTACTTTGGACGCCAGATACTGGCAACGAATGGCGCGCAGAGCCCATTGGCTTCGGGTTCCTTCCTGCACCGTCTGCCGGATCTAGCTGCTCACTTCACGCTTCCGACGATTACGCTGATCCTCGCAGTTTTCTCGTCGTGGACGATTTACCAGCGCTCGTCAATTCTGGAAACGATGAACATGGATCACGTGATGTTGGCTCGTTCGAAGGGTATTAGCCCTCGTCGAGTGCTGCGGCGCCACATTTTGCGTAATGCCTTGATTCCAATCATTACTGTTTTGGCCCTTGACTTCGCAGGGCTCTTGGGTGGAGCGGTTGTTACTGAAACGGTGTATTCCTGGAACGGACTCGGGCGATGGTTCTTGGGCGGTGCGAGCAATATCGACCTCAACGTCACTCTGGCCTACCTGCTCTTTACTGCGGTCTTGGTAATTATGTTCAACCTTTTAGCGGACATTGCCTACGGATTCCTCGATCCGCGCATCCGGTACCGCTGATGAAGCACAACGTGAGGAAAGTATGAGTATTTTTCGTAAAAAGGGTCGATCCGGCGAGAAGATTGAGACGCAGTGGTCTACAGCCATGCGTAATTTTCGTAAGGACAAGATGGCGTTGACGGGAATCGCCATCTTCGTGATTATTTTGATAGTGGCTCTGGTGCAGACCATGCTCAACCCGAAAGGTTGGAGTACCCTCACCACCGATTTCGCGAAGCCACCGTCGTGGCACCACCCCTTTGGAACGACTGACTCTGGTCTTGATCTGATGTCGGGATGTCTAAAGGGAGCTCTCCAGGACTTGATTATTGCAGTCATTGTGTCAACGATGGCGCTGGTCATCGGGACGGCAGTAGGTGCAGTTGCTGGGTACTTCGGTGGCCTGCTGGACTCGGTATTGATGCGCGTCGTGGACCTACTGCTGGTGGTGCCACTGCTCACCATTCTTATTGTCATGTCGAATATTTTTTCCTCAGGAGGCGGCAGTCCGCTGGCGATTGCTCTTCTGATCGGCTTTCTTTCGTGGACGTATATTTCGCGTTTGGTCCGGGCCGAATTTCTTGCCCTTCGGGAACGTCCCTTCGTGGAGGCGTCCATTGCGCTCGGCGCAAGTAGTTGGCGAGTGATTACTCGTCACCTGATTCCTAACGCCATTGGTGTAATCATGGTGAACACGACGCTTACGGTGGCCGGAGCCATTTTGCTCGAGTCAACCTTGTCCTACCTCGGATTGGGTATCGTCCCGCCGGCCGTGTCTCTGGGCATGCTGGTGCAAGATGGCCAGGGTTCCGCAACGACGAGTCCTTGGCAGTTCTTCTTCCCAGCTGGGCTCCTTCTGATCATTGTTCTTTGCGTTTTCGTTATTGGTGACGGAATGCAGGCCGCCTTTGACCCACGCAACGCTCGCAGGAGGAAGTAGTTATGGCACAGCCCGTTGTCAGTGTTAAAGGTCTTGAGGTATCGTTCGCTACCGAAGGCGGCATGCTCAATGCGGTCCGTGGATTGACTTTTGAACTCGCCGAGCAAGAAGTCTTGGGTATTGTCGGTGAGTCTGGTTCAGGCAAGTCGGTTACCGCGCTAGCGCTCATTGGATTGCTGCCGAAGACGGCTGTCGTCAAGGGCTCGGTGGAGATCGACGGCGAAGAAATTGTTGGTCGCGCCGAAAAGGACATGTACAAGATGCGCGGGTCCAAGATCGCCATGATCTTCCAGGACCCGATGACCTCCTTGAATCCGGTCTACACCATCGGTTGGCAGATCATTGAGGCAGTTCGCTCTCACGGCAAGGTCAGCAAAGATGAGGCCAAGGTGCGAGCCATTGAACTGCTGCGCCTTTCGGGTATTCCCCGTCCCGAAGCCGCGCTCGACAGTTATCCCCACGAGTTTTCCGGTGGAATGCGTCAGCGAGTGGTTATCGCAATAGCAATGGCTAATAGTCCTCGAGTGATGTTGGCCGACGAGCCGACCACCGCCCTGGACGTTACCGTGCAGGCCCAAGTGTTGCTCTCTTTGCAGTCCGCCCTGGAGAAGACCAAGGCGGCACTGGTTCTCGTGACGCACGACCTGGGCGTCGTTGCGGGCATGGCCAATCGCGTCATCGTGATGTACGCGGGCCGTGTCGTCGAATTCGCGAACGTCGACGAGCTCTTCTACCGGCCCTCCATGCCCTACACGCACGGTCTGTTGGGAGCGATCCCTAGTCACGCCGAAGACAGTGATGAACGCTTGAGTCAAATTCCGGGTGCGCCTCCGACCATGCTCAACCACGCTGGTGGTTGCCCCTTTGCGCCTCGCTGTCCCCTGGCGCAGGATGTGTGTCGCAGCACGGAACCCGCATTAGAGCCGGTTGCCACGGCAGACGGCTCGGTCCACCTCTCGGCCTGTCACTTCCGCGACGAGGTGTCGTCCATGCCCGTCGCGTCGATGTTCAAGGGCGCCGAACAGATTCTCGAAGGAGCAGAAGACAGTGGCCACTGATAGTACCGATACCACCAGGTCTCCCGTATTAAGTGTGCGCGACTTGGTCGTGCACTTCCAGAAGAAATCGTCATTGCCTTTCGCGAAGCCAACGTCGGTGGTCCATGCGGTGTGCGGAAGTTCTTTCGACCTCTTCCCTGGCGAAACCCTTGGTCTCGTCGGAGAGTCTGGTTGTGGAAAGACGACCACCGGCCGCGCCATGTTGCAGCTGGCCGAGCCCACGTCCGGGTCCATCAAGTTTGATGGACAGGAACTCGTTGGTCTCAGTCGCAAGGAGATGGGCGAGATTCGCCAAAACCTCCAGATTGTCTTCCAGGACCCTTTCGGTTCGCTGGACCCGAAGATGACGGTTGGGCAATCCATTGCCGAGCCCTTGGCTATTCACGGTCGTTGGACTGACGAGGAGGGACCGGGGCTGGTGGCCGAGGCCATGCGACACGTGGGACTTGACCCGAAATTCGCCAGTCGCTTTCCGAACGAGTTCTCCGGCGGTCAGCGCCAGCGCATTGGTATTGCTCGAGCCCTTATTCTCAACCCCAAGGTGCTCATTCTCGACGAGCCCGTATCGGCCCTCGACGTTTCTGTCCAGGCGGGGGTGATTAACTTGCTCGCCGACCTGCAAGAAAAGTTCGGGATCGCCTACCTGATGATTGCCCACGACCTCTCTGTCGTTCGCCACGTTTCGGACCGCGTTGCGGTGATGTACCTCGGCCGTATTGTGGAGATTGCCGACAAAGTCGACCTGTACTCAGCTCCCCAGCACCCGTACACCCAAGCGCTGCTCTCGGCCGCCCCCCTGGCTGACCCGAAGGCGGAGCGCCAGCGTAAGCGCATCATCCTCGAGGGTGACGTGCCCAGCCCGACGAATCCTCCCTCGGGATGTCGCTTCCGTACGCGTTGCCCGAAGGCTCAAGACATTTGCGCTAACGAGATCCCAGACCTTATTGACCGTGGGCAGAACCACGCGGTGGCGTGTCACTTCCCCGAAGCGATGAAGATTATCTAATCGCGAGGGCGGGCCATGGTGTGTTCGCTCCCAAGTACTGGATTCGTTCAATAGCTAAAGGTTTCGTGCGCTCACGACGGCTGAACTATTGCTGCTTTGCGCCAAATGAACCGTGAGTTGTTTGACTACCGGTCTCGGATTCGCTCGAGGAGGCGACAGTCGCCTATTGGCCCAACTTGTCGGCCAAGTGCTCCCACTCCCGGCTGAAACGATAGGAATGCCGAGCGGGAGGCTGTGGCGCTTGGACTTCAATCCAGCGCACCCTACCGCTCCCGCGATTTTCGAATCCGTGATCGGCGCCCACGCCGGCCCAGAGCACGTCACCGGGGTGAAAAATCATGAGTTCGCCATCGACCAAGGCGTGCACCTCTCCCTCGACGAAAACGTAGGCCTCTTCGAAGGGGTGATCGTGAGGGTGGGCGATTGCGGTGGGCTGGTAGTCGACGATAAACATCGTGTGCATTTGTGCCCCCAATTGCTGGTCGACCAGCATTTTCACCCCTATACCGCTGTACGCCAAGAGGGCCGTCGCCATGCTGGGTGACGCCGTGGGTGCGTGGACGTTGGTCCCACCGGCCAACTTCCTCAGGTCCATCGAGTCGGAGTCGAAACGGGCCACGTTCTGACGCCGGGGGTCGCGCATGTCGGGCAGCACGGGTTCGGTCTCGGTCAGTAGTTCACCAGTAAAGAAGGTGTCTTGCCGACGACCATCGTTGAGTTCGGCGGGCGAGGACATGCTCAGCCACGAAGCCGGGCCGTCAATCGCGCGCACGCTGTAGGGAGTGCCGATGGGCATAGCAATGACGTGGTGAGGATCGAGGCGATTTGTTTGGCCCTGCGTGGTCACGAGCAGGGTGCCGGAAAACACGTAAAAACTTATCTCGAAGGAGTGCAGCACCGCGTCTATATGTCCCCCCGATTCGAGGTAACCGACGCTGAGGGTCATGTGTGGTGAACCTTGCTCGCGCGAAACCAGTACTTGTCGCGCGAAGCCATGACTGTGATCGCGATAGGACTCGACGGGGAGCGCAAGCTCTTGGTTTATTGCGGTGACGTGGTGCATAGTTGTCCTCTGTTCTGTGATGGCGCCGCTACTTGACGAGCCATCCACCATCCATAGCTAAATTGACGGCATTGACGCCGCTGTTTTCGATGAGAAACTCTACTGATCCAACGATTTCCTTCATCGTCACCAAACGACCCAGTGGGGTTCGGGCAATGATCGCCGCGTTGTCCTTGTTCTCCCAGAACGGGCTATCACCAATAATGCCCGGGTGCACGGCGTTGATACGAAGTGGCGCGAGTTCGGTGGCCAGTGAATTCACCATACCGACGACCCCACCATTCACTGAGGAGACGGTGGTTGATCCGGGGTAGGGTCGCTGCATCGCGAGACCGCCGAAGAGGACTACGGACGCGCGGGACGTGAAGCGATCACGCAAAACGTGAATAGCCTCGGTGTAACCGACGAGCTTCAGCGTCACCAGGCGAATCGCTCCAGCGACGTCGTAGGTACCGAGCGTGTTGGCGTCGCGTTCGATGGCGCCAATCACCAAGGCATCGACCGCCCCGACTTCGGCGAGCGAGGCGCGAATCGTTAAAGGGTCACTCAAATCAACCGCGAGGGGCTGGGTGCCCATGCCAATTTCATCAACGGCCTTCTGGGCGGACGCCATGCTGCGGCCCGAGAGGTAGACCTTCGCCCCCAGGGCGGCAAAGTGCGTAACGACCTCGCGACCAATTCCTTGAGTGCCTCCCAGCACCACGATGGTCCAGCCCGGTCCGATGGACGATGATTCTGACATTGCGACCCCCTTTTGTTCAGCAAAGTTACCCCACTCTAGAAGGTGGCGGGCCAGGGCTGAGGTGAACGTGAAGTCTTTTCATGACGGAGACGCTTGAGCGAAAGGAAATCGTCGCGAGGAACTCGCTGATTCTCTCGTTCTCGCGACGGGTATCTCAGAACGCGGGGGAGTGTGGGTCGCGAAGGTGAACGTACTCGAGGGAACTCGGTGAAAATGCCGATGCGGTGCTATCATTTTTTCAATTGTGAATTTCACACCTTTAAGGGGGGACATGAATAAAGCTGTTAGTACCACGGGGGAATCGCTCGAACACGGACGTTCGGTAGTGTTCCGCAACGCCACGGTAATGACGATGGACAACGCGCACCGTCTGCTCAAGGGGCATGACGTATTGATTGTCAATGGCGTGATCACCGCCATTGGTGAAAAGCTGGCTGCGCCCAGCGACGCACTGGAGATTGACGCCCAAGGGGGCATCGTCATGCCGGGCATGATTGATACACACCGCCACATGTGGCAGACCGCTATGCGGGCCTACGGAGCGGACTGGACCCTCTCGCAATACTTCGTCTGGTACTACCTGGAGCACGGTCGCAAATTCCGACCCCAGGACGTCTTCGCCGGCAACCTGCTCTCGGCGATTGAAGCCATCGACGCGGGAGTTACCACCTCGGTCGACTGGTCCCATGGCCTGCAGACGATCGAACACGCCGAAGCGGCCGTTGATGCGCTCGAATCGGTTCCCGCTCGCTTCGTGTTGGCCTACGGCAACATCCAAGCGGCGCCGTGGGAGTGGTCAACCCAGCCCGAATTCAAGTCCTTCGTCTCTCGCCGCTTCGATGGTAAGGGCGACATGCTGAAGTTCCAGATGGCCTTTGACGTGGTAGCCGGGCCGGAGTTTCCTGAGCGCGCGGCCTTCGATGTCGCTCGCGAACTGGGCGTGTCGGTCAATACGCACGCCGGCGTTCTAGGAGCCAACGGCGACTTGAGCATCCAGTTGATGCACGACAACGGTTACATGACCCCCGACACGATTTTGGTGCACTGCTCCACTTTGTCGGACGACTCCTACCAGCGCATCGCCGCGGGGGGCAGCTCGGTTTCGGTCTCTACCGAGAGCGAGCAGAGCGCCGGTCAGGGCTACCCGTCTTCGTACAAGTTGCGCCAGTTCGACATTCCCATGTCCTTGTCCAACGACACCTCAGTGTGGTGGAGTGCCGACCTCTTCTCCGCGATGCGCACTACCCTGGGCGCCGATCGTTCACGTCAGCACCTCGAGGCCCACGCCAAGGGTGAGAACGTCACCCAGCTGGACCTGCGTTGCGAGGAGGTCGTGGACTGGGCTACGCGAGGCGGTGCGAAAGCGCTGGGCCTCGACGACAAGATTGGCAGCATCGAAGTGGGTAAGCGCGCTGACGTGGTGCTCTTGAAGAACGACAACTCGCCGGTCATGTTCCCAATTGTCAACCCCTACGGTCACGTGACCATGCAGGCCCAGCGTGGCGACGTGCACACCGTGATTATTGATGGCAACATCGTCAAGCACGAGCACCGGCTCATCGGCATCGACCTCAATCGGGCGCGGACCACGGTGGACGAGACCGTGAGCTACCTTGAGACAAATCTCGGGGCCGAAGCGTGGACCGCGGGCATGCACCCGGACCTGCCCGCCAAGGAAAACATTGCCAATCCGTATAAGTACATCGGCTAGTACTTTTGGATTTTGAATGCGGGGCCCTTCGGGGCCCCGCATTCATGTCGAATGGGCGGGGGATTGACGGTTTTTAGAAACGCGTCCATTTCGCACTCGGGAAGTCGCCCGCTTGCTTCGCACGAGTACAAATTACGGTGTTTTGGATTTTTTTCACATGACTTGCTTTGATGGTGAAACATAAGTACAGTTCTCAAGCATGTCGCTCGATCTGTTTTTCGGGAGACGGCGACAACAACTAGATGGGCACACGCACATCATTTAACTGGGGGAGTAAACGAAGTGAAGTCAAAATTTGGAAAATTGCAGGCGGTACTGGTGGGCGCAACGCTGCTCTCCACGTCGCTTGTTTCTGTAGCAACTGCTGGAGCCAAGACGCTGCCTACGTTCCGGGTCGCCTACTTGTCGTACTCGGTGGCTAACACCTACGACGCGCCAATGTTGGCGGCTGCGCAAGCGGCCGCTGCTGGTTCGACATTGGCCCACGTCAACGTGACGGTCTTTGACGCGAAAGTTGACTACACCACTCAGGTTTCGCAGATTCAAGACGTGACGGCCTCGGGCAACTACCAGGGAATTATCCTGCAGCCCCCTTATGGTCCGGGTGAGCAGAGTGCCGTTGAAGCGGCTATCGCCGCCGGTATCAAGGTCGTGAACATCGACCAGATCCTCGGTGGTAACTGGGCGAGTCAGGCAATTCAGACGCCTGGCCTGTCGGGCAACGTCGTCTTCTTCCCTTCGGCCATTGGTACGCACCTTGGCGAGAAGGCCATTGCCGCTTGCGGCACGGTGACGAACTGCAGCGTGGGCTTGATTCACAACTACGACGGTTACGAGCCTGACGCTCAAGTGACGACGTCAATCAACGCGGCGCTGGCTAAGCCGAAGAAGCCCCGCGTATCGGTTATCAACCTCGGTGACGGACTCTACAACAGTGGTGTTGCTCAGACCGTGGCCACCGGGGCCATCCAGGCTCACCCGAACCTTAACGTCATCATTGGTTCCGACCAGGACTGCGTTGGTGCGCAGGCTGCTCTCGCCGAAGCTGATAACACCCACACCAAGTTGGTTTGCTACGGTGGATCGACCCAGGCGGTTACCCAAGTGAAGGCCGGAAAATGGTTCGCCGACGTGGTGCAAGCTCCTGAGAGCGAAGGTACCAAGGGAATGCAGTTGCTGATTACCGCTTTGAAGGGCCGAGTTGGTGGCATCGTCGCCAACCCCGTGGCGGGCTTCCCGAATGCCGGAATCATCACGGCCGGTAACGCCGCTTCGTTCACGGGCCAGTGGACTGCCTAGTTCGTAGGTAGCCCCAACGTAATAACTGAAACTGTACGTGCTATGTCCCAAGTAGTG
>CAIKNP010000026.1 GCA_903828785.1 uncultured Actinomycetes bacterium
ACTCGCCATGGCCGGCAGTCGTAGGGACTTGAGGCCCTCGATCGTGGTGTGGTTCAACATGTTTCCTCTTTCATTGGTAGTAGTTCGGACCGCGGACGTTGGCGTGCGTCGGGTTCGCGCGCGAGGGTTCTGGGCTGAGCGGGCGCTTCTCGAGCCCGTGTTGGAGGATTGAGGCAACAGACTTATAGGAGAGCGAGTGGATCGCCAGTGAGCGCGCACACGCGAGTTCCAAGCGGTCAGCTCCGTAACGCTTCTCGAGACGCAGCACACCCAATGCCGAGCGGAACCCTTGTTCGGGGTGGGGTCGACTCTCGAGGAGCGCCGCAATGAACGCCGCCGTCGAGGGCCCGGTCTTGGTCGCCCAGTGCACGATGCGACTCGGAGTCCACTGGGCGTGGCGGCGGTGGCTCGAGGGCATGTGGGCGGGTTCGGTGACGGCCATTCGCTTGGCGTAACTGCGTTTGTGACTGGCGACCCGACGGTTCTTCGCGAAGATCTCCACCACGTTGGCGCTCGTGCGCACGTCGAGGACCTGACCCACGAGGGTGTAGGGAACGCTGTAGAAGTTGCGATCAATTTGCAGGTGGTAGTCCAGGCTCACCTTGGCCTTGGTCCAGGTGGCGAAGTCGTAACGCGTGGCGGGAAGTGGGCGCAGCGCGGGTTGGTCGATCTCCGCAAAGACACTCGCGCGCGAACCCTCCATCTTCTTAAAGGGTCGCAGGTTGATCACCTCGACCAACTCAGCGATGCGATCGTTGAGCGTCGATAACGACGTGAAGCGCTCCTTGCGCAGGCGCATGATGATCCAGCGTTCGGCCACCAGCACCGCCGCTTCGACCTTGGCCTTGTCGCGGGGCTTGTAGGGACGCGCGGGGATGATCACCACGCCGTAGTGCTGGGCCATCTCTTGGTAGGTGGCGTTCACGTCCGCTTCGTAGCGATGCGCCTTGGTGACACCCGAGCGCAAGTTGTCGGGAATCGCCAAGGCGGGGCAACCCCCGTAGAACTCGAAGGCGTTCTCGTGGGCGTGACACCAGTGCACGAGTTCTTGAGAGCGCAGCGCCTCGGCGTAGAGGTAGCTCGATGCGCCGAGCACGGACACGAACAGTTCGGCGCGAAAGCTCACCGTCAGATCGCGCTCGTCGTAGATCGGGATGGTGAGTCCGGGAAAGTCGACGAACATCTTCTCGCCAGCCTTGTGATCTTGGCGCATCGTCACGTCGAGCTTCTTGCGCCACGTTCGGTAGAGCAGGCAGAACTGACTGTATTCGTAACCGTCGGCGTGCTCCTCGCGGTATTCGACCCAGAGCAACATGAGGGTCATGCCCTTCTTGGCGAGTTCCCTCTTCATCACCTCGAAGTCGGGTTCGGGGCGAACTCTCGGAGAGTTCTGGGGCGCGTTGAACAGTCGGGCTTCGAGCGCGTCGTCGTCGCTCAACTCCTCGGGCAGTGGCCACGAGGTGATCCCCGCGTCGCGGGCGCGACGCACGTAGTCAGCCACGGTGGTGTGAGGAATCGCCAGGGACAACGAGACCTGGCGAAGACTCAGTTGGTCGCTCAGTCGCAGTCGAAGAACATCGCGGATCTTTCGCATGGTTGTATGGGGACGGGGCACCGGCAACTCCTTCGATCTTTGGACAGATCAAAGAAGTGTTGTCGGTGCCCTCACCTCACATCAGCGTCGGCGTCAGCCACCTGGGAGGGTGTACGAAAACTCCGGAATCGGTGTACGAAATCAATCGCAACGGGTGTACGAAAACCATCGGAATCCGCATGGTGAAGCGCGTCAAGCGTGCAGCCTTCGGATTCAGATCGTTTCGCAGTTTCAGAGTGAGGGCGCTGCTCTACGCGGGCAAGCCAAATTGGTCACTGCTGGAGACGGTCATGCCCCGCTGAAACGCGAAGAGGGCGCTGCTGTCGGTTTGCTTGACATCTAGGTTCCAGAGACATCGTCTCTGGGGAAAGATGGATATATGGCAAAGCGATACCCCAAGGAGTTCCGTGACGACGTGGTCAAAGTGGCCCGTC
>CAIKNP010000027.1 GCA_903828785.1 uncultured Actinomycetes bacterium
GGAGTCGAACCCGCGACACCACGATTATGAGCCGTGTGCTCTAACCACCTGAGCTACGCCGCCTGGCGAGCCCTCTGTCGGGATTGAACCGACGACCCCTTCCTTACCATGGAAGTGCTCTACCACTGAGCTAAGAGGGCGTTGTGTCAATTTGACACGGTTTTGAATTGTACTCTGTCCAGCACCATACTTTCCAACCCCGCAGCACTACCCTAGTGTCCTATGAGAACGCGAATCGTTGAGCGGGGTGACGCCCCCGCCCTTATGGCCATCTATAACCCCGAAGTTTTAGAGGACGCCATCACCTCCGACATCGTGCCGCGTACCTTGTCGGACCAGGAGGAGTGGATCGACCAGCACCAGTCGTCTCACCCCTGCATCGTGGCCATCAACGAGGAGGACTCCCTCGGTGAGCGGGGAGCGCGGGGAGAACGCATCCTCGGTTACGCCCTCGTCTCCCCCTTTCGACCTCGTCCGGCCTACGCCACCACCGTTGAGAACTCGGTCTACGTCCATCGCGAAGCCCGTGGTCGAGGGGTGGGTGAGTTGCTCTTGCGCGACCTCATCGCCGTGGCCACCGACTCCGGCTACCACTCGCTCATCGCCCGAATCGTCTCGGACAACGCGGGGAGCATTCGCCTCCACGAGAAGGTCGGCTACACCTTGGTGGGACGAGAACTCGAGGTTGGTCGCAAACACGGCCGCTGGCTCGACGTCATCGAGTACCAGTACGTGGTGAGTATTTAGCGCTCAACCCGGGCTTCGACGGGTCCCGGCCAGCTCCACTGGGTCCACCGGCCCATGGGAATGAGCAAAACGCCGCCAAGGAGCGCCACCGCTACCGCAATCAGCAGGGGATTGGCACGGGCCAATCCCGCGAAGAGGGCCCGCCCGCCCGGTAGCCCGATAAAGGGGCCAATAACCGTTAGGAACATGAGCCAGAAGTGCTCGCGACCGCGGTAACTCACGGCGAGCAGCATGATGCCCCAGACCAGGTACCAGGGTTGCACCGTTGGACTGAGGATGACGATTATCAGCAGGGCCACGCCCAAGGAACGTACCCAGCCGCGGCGTTCGCCGGTGAAGAACAGTGCGGCCGTGCAGGCTGCGGCCACGGCGATACCAATGCCGCGAGTGATGGTGAGGTCGTGGGTCAAACTCGTCGATATTCCCACATGGCGCAACCAGGAATGGATGGCCATACCTACACCGGTCGCCGGAGCAGCCCAGGAGCGAACCGTGTTTCCCGCGGCGACATTCTTGGTCCAGCCCAGGCCGAAACCAGCAAGAACTGTCCATAACCCCATCACCAGAACCGTGGCCACCACGGCGTCGACAATGGGGCGAACGCGGCGACGCCACTTGGCGTCGCGTCCTCGCCAGTTCCACGCAATAAAGGCGAGACCCAGGGCGGCCGGCGCCTTCACCGCCGCCGCACTGGCGCAAAAAACGAGGGCCCACCACAGTCGACGTCGCAGTGCCAGGGCGACACCCAGGACGAGGAGCGCCGTCATGAGGGCGTCGTTGTGGGCCCCGGCTACCAGGGTGATAATCACCAGGGGATTCAAAATAGCCAGGACGAAGGCTTCGCTCGGGTCACGGTGAAGGGCCCGTGCGGCCAGCATGACCGCGTAGCCGGCCAGGGCCAGAGCCGCGAACTCCAGTAGGCGCAGCCCCACGAGGGTCGCGAGCGCATTGTGCCGGGCCAGGCGATCCACGACGCCGTCGGCCCAGAGAAAGAGTGGCCCGTAGGGGGCGGGGGTGTTGCCCCACAGTGGGTCCACCGGATTGACGTAGGGACCCGAGCCCAGAGTGAAGGGCCCGTATAGGTACGGACTGAGATGGTGCGCCGTCATCTCCCCTTGGGCGGCGTAGCTGAACACGTCGCGCGAGAACAGGGGCGGGGCTACCAGCATGGGCGCCGACCAGAGGAGAAAGGTCCACCACAAGGCTTTGATCGAAGCGCCCCCGTGCAGCTTCACCACTTCGGCCAATCGCAACCACACCCGCATCACCAGCAAGATGCCGCCGTAGGTGAAAACGATCGCCAGGAGTAGTTCTGTTTGACTCGAGGGGGTCGAGGGCGACGAGAGCGGCTCTCCGAAGAACCAGGTATGGGCCATGTTCAATTTGAAGGGCGTATTCGAAAAGGATCCCCCGATGAGAATGAACACCCATCCCAGCGCGCCAATCAGGGCGGGTTGCCAGAGAAAGCCCCAGCCTTCAAACGGCCCCGGCGTGAACCGACCCAGTGGTGTGTAGCGGTGTTCGAGTAGCACCACGGCGTCTTCAAGGCGAGCGACCACAATTTCGTAGAGTCGGTGCATGGCCCGCAGTGGTCGAGTAATGCGCTTCACTGACGGGCCTTTCGCACGATGTGTACCGTACTCGGATACGCGATGGGACGTGGACAATTCAGCATTGCTGAATTGTCCGTGGTGGGCCAGGAGGGATTTGAACCCCCGTAGGCTAAGCCGTCTGGTTTACAGCCAGATCCCATTGGCCACTCGGGCACTGACCCGTCTAAGAGCCTACTGCCTCGAACCCATCGTTTTCCAAACGGCTGACCTAGAATCGAAGCATGCCCACCTTCGACATTGTCTCTGAAATCGATCTCCAGGAAGTTCGTAACGCCGTCGACCAGGCCAACCGCGAGGCCGGCAACCGCTTCGACTTCAAGGACACCGACGCCCTCATCGAATACAGCGACAAGGAGTTAACTCTCAGCGCCAATACCGAAGACCGCGTCCGCGCGCTCTACGACCTCTTGCAAGAGAAACTGGTCAAACGATCAGTCTCACTAAAGACCCTCGACCCCGGCAAGATCGAAACCGCGAGCCACGGCAGCGGACGGCAGAAGGTTGCCCTCAAAGCGGGACTCACCCAGGAGCTCGGCAAAAAAATCAACAAGATCATCAAAGAGCTCGACGTCAAGGGCGTTAGTTCGTCCATTCAGGGAGAGCAGGTCCGCGTGAGTGGCAAGAAGCGAGACGATTTGCAGGCCGTCATTGCGCACTTCCGACAGTTGGACTTTGAAGTCCCGCTCCAGTTTGAAAACTTCCGCGACTAGCGCTTTTGCTCTTCAGCCGTAAGGTGCTCGTCAAAGGCCGCAATGGGATTGGTGTGAAAGATCCGATTGAACAGCAATAGTTTGAGGACCCAGAACACCCCGAAACTCGCCAGGTTGACCCCGCCCACCAGCAGGGTGTTGACGAGGTGCGACAAGTGATGGGTGTACACGAGGTGGCGGCAAAACGCCGCTCCGATCAGGGAGACGAGCAGCCCCAGCACGTTGATCCCGATATAGGGCATGACTTCCTTGCGCCAGTGGCTCGCCCCAGTCTTACCCCAGGCCCATTGCCGGTGAAGGTAGTACGCCAAGGGCAGCGCCGTCAGGTTGCCAATGGCACTGGCCCACATGGGCGAGTGCGTCCAGTTAAAGCCGTACACCGCCAGAATGACGCCCTCGGACGTTACCGTCGAGATGACTGACACCATGAGAAAGCGGACGATTTTCTTACCCTCGTGGGTCTTGGACCACGCGCGAAATTCGTCGACGCGGCCCTTCAGCGACAAGGCCTGACTCATCAGCCCTGAGTACCGTGGGTTTTTTCGAGCGTGGCGTGGGCGACGCCGTGCCCCAAGGTGTCGATATGAAAAATGCGGTCAAACACCAGCATTTTTAGAATCCAGAAGATCACGAAACTGATTAAGTTCACCAAGGCCACGAGGCAGGTATCCACCAAGTGAGTCCACGAAGTGTGGTGGTGAATGAGATATTTCGTACCAAAGGCCGCAATGGTGGAAAAGGCGATGCCGGTAAAGGCGATGCCCCAGTAGGGGAGGATTTCCTTGCGCCAGTGGCTGGCCCCCGACTTCGACCACGCCCAGCGGCGATTGAGGTGGTACGAGGGAAGGGTGGCTAAGACGTTGGCGAAGAGGGTGGCGCCAATGACTCCCGAAATGAGGTGGAAACCGTAGGTGATGAAAATGACCGACTGGGAAAAAATGGTCGTGTACACCGAGCCCAGGGTGTAGCGAATCAGTTTTCGTCCCTCACTCGATTTAGTCCAGGCGACGAGGTCGGCGAAGCTACGGGGCACGCAACAACCTTAGTTGGCGATTGCCCCGCCGCCGAGAGGTGCCACAATGGAGTGATGACTGGCGCCCTCGACTTCCTCGTCAATTTGCTCAATCTGCGCCAACTAGACGAAAGCGTCTTTGAGGGTGCTCACCCCGAGGGTGAGCGCCAACGTACCTTCGGTGGGCAAATTGCCGCGCAGGCCCTCGTCGCCGCTGGTCGCACCGTGTCTCGGGGTCGCGTTCATTCACTGCACTCGTATTTCTTGCGACCCGGCGATTCCAGCGCTCCAACCACCTTTGAAGTTGATCTCATTCGCGATGGGCGCAGTTACACCACCCGCCGCGTCGTCGCCTTTCAGCACGGTCGCGCCATTTATAACCAGCAAACAAGTTTTCACGTCGACGAAGCGGGGCCCGAACACCAATTCACCATACCCGAAGTCGCAGACCCCGATTCCCTGCCCACCCTCGAAGAACGCGTGCGTGACGAAATAGGGGACCTTGCTTTTTTCTCCGACCTCCCCCAGCCCATCGATCTTCGCTACGTCGACGGCTTGCCCTGGACGGGGAGTCGGACGCGCTCGCCCTACCAGCGCGCGTGGTTGCGGGCGCGAGGCGTGCTGCCCGACGACCAATTGCTCCACGCCGCAGTGGTGACCTACGCCAGCGACCTCGCTCTCTTCGACACCATTTTGGGTCCCCACGATCTCAGCTGGGCCGACGGCCAGGTAATGGGAGTGAGCCTCGACCACTGCATGTGGTTTCACCGCCCGGTGCGAGCGGACGCTTGGCTCCTCTACGACATGGACTCCCCCGTCGCCTACGGTGGTCGTGGACTGGCTCGGGGCTTTCTCTACGACCAAGCGGGGGCGCTCGTCGTCTCCATGGTGCAAGAAGGACTCGTTCGATTACTAGCCACAAAGGAACCAGCATGAATTTGTCCGAACTCTGCGACGACTACCTCGTCGCCACCAATGACTTTCTCGTCGCCGCCGACGTAGCCCTGGCGCAGCCCGAACGGCTGGACCGTTCGGTGGAGGGGGGCTGGTCCGCTCGACAAGTCATCCACCACGTCGCCGATTCCGAAACCCAATCGAGCATTCGCCTGCGTCGACTCTTGGCCGAGCCACTGGGCGCCGAGATTCAGGGCTACGACGAAGACACCTGGTCACGCAACCCCGCCCTGGGCTACCAAGAGCTGGCGGTCGAACCGTCCCTGGACCTCTTTCGAGCGGTGCGCGCCACTACCTTGGCGGTACTGCGACGACTGGACCCCGCCGATCTAGAACGTCACGGAATCCACAGCGCCACGGGCCGCTACGACATCGCCGAGTG
Source organism: uncultured Actinomycetes bacterium (assembly GCA_903828785.1). GTDB lineage: Bacteria > Actinomycetota > Acidimicrobiia > Acidimicrobiales > RAAP-2 > RAAP-2. The sequence goes on from CAIKNP010000027.1 coordinate 5,419, forward strand.
GTTCGAAATTTACCGTCACCACCCGCGGTACCACGCGCAACAATTACTAGAGGCGCTGGAGAGTTAGCGCTGGTCGATGCCGACGTAGTCGCGCACGTCGGGGCCAACGTAGAGCTGTCGCGGACGAGCAATTTTGCCGTCTTGGTCCAGCAGTTCCTTGTAGTGCGCCATCCAACCCGAGATGCGGGGGATGGCGAAGAGCACCGTGAACATGTCGGTGGGAAAACCCATCGCTTGGTAGATCAAGCCGGAATAGAAATCGACGTTCGGGTACAGCCGACGGGAAATAAAGTACTCATCCTGCAGGGCAATCTCTTCGAGCTTGAGCGCTATATCAAGCAGCGGACTGCGTCCGGTGACGGCGAAGACTTCTTCGGCGGTCTTCTTGATGATTTGGGCCCGGGGATCGAAATTCTTGTACACGCGGTGTCCAAAGCCCTCGAGCAAGGTGTCGCCCCGCTTGACGGTTTCAATGTAGGCCGGAATGTTCTCGACGGAACCAATCTTGGCCAACATTTTCAACACTGCCTCGTTGGCCCCACCGTGACGGGGACCGTAGAGGGCGGCCGTCGCCGCCGCCGTGGCGACGTAGGGGTCACCGTGGGCGGAGCCCACGGTGCGCATGGCCGTAGTACCGCAGTTCTGCTCGTGGTCGGCGTGAAGGATGAAGAGTACGTCGAGGGCGCGGGCCAATACCGGGTGCGCTTCGTAACGAGGCTCGGCGACCTTCCACATCATTGACAAGAAATTCTCGGTGTAGCTCAGCGAGTTATCCGGGTACACGAAGGGCATGCCTACCGAGTGACGGAAGGCTACCGCCGCCAGGGTGGGAACCTTGGCGACGAGGCGCACGAGCTGCTTGTGCATGACCTCCGGGTCACCAATATTGCGCGCCTCCTTGTAGTACGTGCTCAGGGCCGCAATCGAGGAGACCAGCATGCCCATGGGGTGAGCGTCGTGGTTAAAGGCGTCGGGAAAGCGCTTACGCATATTTTCGTGAATGTAGGTGTGGTAGGTGATTTCTTCGGACCACACGTCCAGCTGCTCGCGCGTTGGCAACTCTCCGAAGTTCAACAAGTAGGCCACTTCGAGATAGGTCGACTTTTCGGCCAACTGCTCAATGGGGTAGCCGCGATAACGCAGGACACCGGCTTCACCATCGAGATAAGTGATGGAAGACTTCGCGGTGGCCGTGGCCATAAATCCCGGATCATAAAACCAAATGCCCGGAGCAACCTTGGCGAACTCGGACGCCGCTATCCCCCCGTGCTCAATAGGAATCTCACGGCTCTCACCGGTGCGGTTGTTCGTTACGGTTATGGAGTCGGACACGATTCCTCTTCTGGGCAGGGGCTAGAAGTATCGTAGCGAACTCGCTGGTAAGTAAAACAAGTACTGGCCCGCCTAGGGGGCAATTACGACTTGATACGTCCTATCAACGGACTTGCCCCGAGTCGCCGGAGCGCCCAGTACCCGTAGACGCAAGGTCGCGTGCTCACCGGGACGAACCGCAAAGTTCAGGCCAGCGAAGGCGAAGGCGTCGTTGGGGCCCAGCACCCCCTGGCGCTGCATCGTGATCACGTGACCCGTCGTTGAGGTCAACACCGCGTCCAGCGTGACTGGCTGGGAAGAGAAACTGCCATTGAGAACCGAGACACCGAGCGAGATGCTGTTGGTCGCCACGAACTCCAGCTGTCCGGGTGGAGCGGGAAAGGGGGCCGGCGCGATGGCGACGGCCGCGATGGAAATCGAACGGTGCAGGGTCAGCCGAGGCGACAACGCGAGTTGGCGGCTGATGTCCGCCACCCCTAAGAGTCCCGAAAAGTTAGTGAAGGGATTGAGTGAGGACGAACCGGGAAGCGACAACAAGGCGCCGTTGCGTTGGTTCCACTCTCGCGTGGTTGAGGCGAGAATCCGATCCGCGGAAGCCAGACTGAGCAATCGGCCCCGCGGCCAGGGCAAGGACAGGGCCGTGGCTACTTGCTTGATGACCGCCTCATAGGCCTGCGCTCGGTCCACGGCCCACGTCGCCAGTTTGGTATTTAGACCGTCGACAATCATTGGACTGCGAAGTTGTTGGGCCTGCGCCGGAATGCTGGCAATGGTGTTACGCAACATGGTGAGAGAGGTGAAGAGTTGGGCGCGCGTCAACCCATCGTGGTGACCCAGCACCGTCGTGAGGCTTGCGTCAATCTGATTCTCTTCGCCCACCAAGGCGTTCGCGAGGGCGGCGAAACTCTGGTTACTGCTGGCCTGCGCGGCGGGAACGTCGTGCGCTGCTCGCGTCACGTCACGAGCAAAGACCAGCACCAGCAGAGTGGCGATGAATAGGGCCATCCACGCTGCGGAGCGGCGGCGGCGGGATCGTTTGCGTGACACGACCCTAAGTCTTACTCAATCGACGACCCGTCGTCTTCGACGTCTTCGACCCCGTCGATTTCGAGCAATTCCGCTCGGGCCTCGAGTTCTTCGTCAAAGTTCTCCACGCCCCAGCGTTCCTCGTTCGTCGTACGAACGAGCTTTTCCAGTACTGGCACTTCGGCCAGTGGCTGGAGGGCGGGAGCGACCCCCATGCGGTGTAGCTTTCGAGCCGTCGACATCATGTTCGTCTCCGAACTCGCCAACACGTTGTTGTAATTCTCCACGGTGCTGGACAGTGACTTACCCAACTTGGTCAAGTGGCTAGCAACCTTGTCGACCCGCTCGTAGAGGCGACCGGCCTCGGTGAGAATCTCACGGGCGTTCAACACTTGGGCGTGCTGTCGCAGGACCATGCCCGCTGACCACAGCAGGGCGAGGAGGTTAGTGGGCCCCACGATGAGCACGTTCTCGCTAATGGCGTACGCGTGGAGATCAAGGTCCGCCTCGAAGGCCGCCGAGAGCGCCGCGTCACTGGGCAAGAAGCAGACCGTGAAGGCGGGGGTCTGCTCCATCTCACTCCAGTAGCTCTTGGATTTGAGTGTCTTGACGTGACTGCGCAGGGCCTTGGCGTGTTCCACCTTGAGGCGACGACTCTCGTCGGGGTTCTCCGCGTCCAGGGCCTTCTCAAAAGCGTCAAAGGGGAACTTGGCGTCGATAACGATGTGGGTGCCGTTGGTCATGTCCACCACGCAGTCCGGGCGCTTCCGATTACCGTCTTCGTTCGTACTGCTGCTCTGCAGGAAGTAATCAATATTCACGGTGAGCCCGGACTTCTCCATAATGTTGGCGAGTTGAATTTCGCCCCAGTGACCGCGCTGGTCGGAACGTCCCAGGATCTGGCTCAGTTTGGTGGTTGAGGCTTGTGTGGCCACCTGAGCGAGGAGTAAGTCGCTGGCTCGAGTGCGCACCTCTTCCAAGGCCTCTAGGTGCTTTCGGTCGAAGTCACCGAGTTTTTCTTGGTAGGCCTTTAGTTCGTTTTGAATTGGGGTCAAGGTGGCCTTAAGCGTGTTGTCGCGCTCTTTAGCCTGGTCTTCTTGATTCTGGGAGAAGTCGCTTACCGTTTGTTTCAGCACTTGGGTGGATAGCGATTCGAAGGTCGCTTTCATGTTCTCGATACTCAATCGATTTTCTTCCCGCAGGTAGTCCAAGTCCTTAGCGGCGCGGATGTTGATGTTTTCAACCTCAAGGCGGGCCTCAGCGAGGCTCTCCTCAGCCTGTTGAAGGCGGACCTGCAAGGTGGCCACCTCGGTCACCGCACTAGCCCCTCGACGTTGGGTGAGCACCCAGCCCAGTAGGACTCCAATAACAACTCCAGCAATCAGGGCAACAACAATCACGAGCTCTCTCTTTCACCTACCGCCTTCCAACCTAGAAGAAGCCTGTGACAGGGGACTACTGTTGAACTATGTACCGCCTTCTTGGACCAAAGACTCCCGAAACCCCGAGTGAGCCGCTTTCGCCCGAAATGAGGCAGAAAGTGGTTCACGTCTTTGCGCTCGTTGGCGAGGCTATCGCTGGCGCCACCCACGCCCTGCTGGCCGGTGACCGTGAACTCGCTAAACACATCGTCGAGCAGGACGAGGTCATCGACGACGAGGTTAACGAACTCGTCGCCTTCGCCGAGAGTCAACTCATGACGAATCTAACGATGAGCACTGAGCATCGGCAAATCTTCCTGACCTTGCTGCGCATCTTGCCCGAGGTGGAGCGCAACGGCGACCTAGCCGAACACATTGCGCGACGAGCGGCGCGAGGCTTGGGCAGCGAAATGACCCCGCGGAGTCGGGGCTTGGTTGAGCGAATGGGTGAAGTCGCCTGCGCCATCTGGAAGGACGCCACCGACGTCATCGTCGACGGGAAACTCGAAGCCGCTGGCGCCATTGAAGACGTCGACGACGAACTCGATGACTTACACGTTTCTCTGACCGCGGAGCTCACCTCGGGTTCCATGTCGGTACCCGTCGCGGTGGAACTAGCACTACTCGCGCGCTTCTACGAGCGCTTTGGTGACCACTGCGTCAACTTGGCGCGTCGCCAAGTGGGACGCCACGGCGGCGACTAGAGAAACAGTTCCGCGATTTGCACGGCGTTAAGCGCCGCGCCCTTGCGCAGGTTGTCGTTACTCATGAACATGGACAGCCCGTGCGCCACCGTCTCGGATCGACGAAAACGTCCAACGTAGGTGGGGTCTTTCCCCGCCGCCATACGGGGCGTAGGCATGTCGTGCAGAACCACGCCCGGGGCGTCTCGCAACAGGGCCATGGCGTCTTGCACCGACAAGGGGCGCTCAAAGGCCGCGGTAATCGATAGCGAGTGGCCGGTGAAGACGGGTACGCGAACGCAGGTAGCGTCGACCAGCAGGTCGGGAATTTCCAAAATCTTGCGACTTTCAAATCGCAGCTTCTGCTCCTCGACCGTTTCGAACAGACCGTCGTCCACCATGCTGCCAGCCTTCGGTAGGACGTTGTGCGCAATACTGCCGGGAAAATTTTCCCCCGCCGCCATGGAAAAGGCATCACCATGGAAGGTCAGTCGGCGAATGTCCCCCGCGATGGAATCCTCCACCTGACCGGCTAGCTCTTCCACCCCGCTGCGACCAGCGCCGCTCACGGCTTGGTAGGTGGAGACCACCAATGAACGCAGTCCCGCCGCTACGTGCAAGGGCTTCAAGACGGGCATGGCAGCCATGGTGGTGCAGTTGGGATTCGCAATAATTCCCTTGGGCCGCTGCTGGGCCGCGTGGGGGTTGACTTCCGCCACGACGAGCGGAACGTCGGGATCCATACGCCAGGCTGACGAGTTGTCGATGACGATGGCCCCGGACTCGGCCAGGCGTGGGGCGACCACCCGCGACGAGCTGGCCCCCGAGGACATCAAGGCAATGTCAATGCCCGAAAAGTCGGCGGTGGCGGAGTCCTCAACGCTAATGAGCTGCTCGCCCCAGGGCAGGGTCGACCCGGCCGACCGTGACGAACCGAAGTAGCGAATGTGCTCAACGGGATACTGGCGCTCCGCCAGAATGGCCCGAATGGCGGCTCCGACCTGACCCGAGGCTCCAACGACAGCAATGCGCATTCGGACTCCTTACGCCGCGTCCAGGCCAAAGGCCGTGTGCAGACAACGGACTGCTTCAGCAACCCTCTCCGAACGCACCACACAAGAGATGCGAATCGAACTGGTCGAAATCATTTCAATATTGATGCCGTTGTCCGACAGAGTTTCAAACATCAAGGCGGTCACACCGGGCGCCGACTTCATGCCGGCCCCGATAATCGAGACGCGGCCAATCTGGTCGTCCGTTTCCACACTGGTGGCTCCAATCTGATCCTTGACGGCGTGACAGACGGCGCGAGCCTCGGCGAGGTCGGTCAGCGCGACAGTGAAGGAGATTGCGGTCAAGCCATTGGTCCCCGTGTTCTGCACAATCATGTCGACGTTGACGCCGGCGTCGGCCAAGGCGCGGAATAACTGGGCGGCCACGCCCGGTCGGTCCGGTACGCCATCAAGAGTGATCTTCGCCTCTGACGTATCGTCGGTCACGGCCGTTACGGTCGCTTCTTCCATAGTGGGGTCCTCCTCCACAATCCAGGTTCCTGGTTCCCATGTAAAACTCGAACGAACGTGCAGGGGCACGTGGTGACGACGCGCAAACTCGACCGAACGCAGCATGAGCACGCGTCCGCCAGTCGCCGCCATCTCCATCATCTCGTCAAAATTAATTTTTGGGAGGCGACGAGCCTTCGCCACCACCCTCGGGTCGGCCGAAAAGACGCCCGTTACGTCGGTGTAGATTTCGCACACGTCGGCCTTGAGGGCGGCGGCGAGCGCCACGGCGGTCACGTCCGAGCCGCCACGACCCAGGGTCGTAATGTCGCGCTCAGTCGAAACTCCCTGAAAACCGGCGACAACGGGCACCAAACCCGCATCCAGCGCTTCGCGAATGCGATCCGGTCGCATTTCAAGAATCTTGGCTCGAGTGTGGTCACCGTCGGTGATGATCCCCGCCTGCGAACCGGTAAAGGAGGCCGACTCAACACCTCGGGCGCCGAGGGCCATAGAAACGAGGGCCATAGAGATTCGCTCACCCGCGGTGAGAAGCATGTCCATTTCGCGGGGCGGACGGTTCGGCGAAACCTCATCGGCCAGGCGAATCAGTTCGTCGGTGGATTTTCCCATGGCCGATACCACCACGACCACATCGTTACCGGCGGCCCGAGTGCGGGCGACGTGATCGGCGACGGCGCGAATACGTTCGGCGTCGCCCACGGAGGTACCACCGAATTTCTGCACAATGAGAGCCACGAAGCAAGAGTTTAGTTGGGCGGACGAGACCCCCTTTCCTCCCGAGTAAAGTTGCCACCATGGGAACTACCAAACGTCAACGTCAAAAAGCCGCGCGAGCCCGCAAGGTTGAAGAGATGAAGAAGCAACAACAGCGCAAGCAGACCGGCAAGAAGGCCATCACCGGCATCATCGTGATTGTTTTACTCGCAGGTTCGGCGGTGTGGCTCTTCACGAAGCCATCGACACCCGTCGTGTCCATTCCGACGACCACGACCACGACGACCGCAAACAGCGGCTCAGCAGCTGTTGCCGGATTCGCCGCGATACCCACGCCCATCGCCGCCGGAACCTTTGGGACCGCCCCGACGGTCACGGTTCCCACCAGCGCGCCCCCCAGCGTTGAAGAGGCCAGCAACCTGATTGTTGGAAAGGGAGCGGCCATCAAGCTCGGCGACACCTTCACCGCCCAGTACGTTCTCGCCGACTACGCGACCCACAAGATTGTGCAGTCCTCCTGGACGAGCCAGCCCTTCGCCTGTGACGCCACCTCGGGCTGCAAGTTGCAGATGGGCGGTCTCATCCCCGGTTGGGTCGACGGCATGACCGGCATGAAGGTCGGCGGTCGCCGCGAACTGATTATTCCCCCATCGCTGGGCTACGGTCCAAACGGAAGTGGCAACGGTATCCCAGGCAACGACACCTTGCTCTTCGTTATTGACCTTCTCAAGGTCAACTAGTTCTACCGAACGCGTTGGTCATTCGACCACGCCTAACAGAAAGTAGTCCCGCGTGAGCGATCTCATCCCGAACCCCGACGGCTCCAGCGAGAAGCGCCAGAAGTTTGACGCCGCTCCTCCGATGATTATTGACCCGGCAAAGTCCTACACCGCGACGATGGTCACCTCACACGGCACCATGGAGATTCTCCTTGACGCCGCCGCCGCGCCCATCACGGTAAACAGCTTCGTCTACTTGGCTCGTTTTCACTACTACGACGGCATTGTCCTGCACCGCATCATTCCGGGCTTCGTCCTTCAAGGTGGCGACCCCACCGGAACGGGTGCTGGTGGCCCCGGCTACAAGTTCGTCGACGAACTGCCCAAGCCCGGCCGCTACCAACTGGGCTCTTTCGCCATGGCCAACGCTGGTCCGAACACCAACGGTTCGCAGTTCTTCGTGATCTCTGGTCCCAGCGGCGTCGGATTACCACCGCTCTACTCACTCTTCGGTCAGGTCGTCAAGGGTCTCGACGTCGTGGCCACGATTGATCAACTCGGCACTGGTTCTGGCCGCCCCAAAGAGACGGTCACCATCGAGTCCGTAACGATCACCGAGGCTTAAAGCCTGGCGGCTTGGCCGCCGCGGGTCACGACGCAGTCATCATTCAAATCCCACTGTCCGTCGTAACGAACGACGGCTCGTGGCCCCAACTCGACGAGGGTGACTCGCGGGCCAGCTAACTCCCGAGTCCGGCGCATTTGGTCGCTGGATTCGGCAGTGGTGATCGCGACGTCAGCAAACCAACCCATGCCCGTGGTGGGAGCGCCGCCTCGCGGATCAATCATGACCTCGCCAAAGACTGAGCCGACCTGGCCAATGGCGACGACCTCGACTTCGGCCAGGGCCTCGGCCAGCGGCGAATTGCGCCAAACACTGCGCGCGTGCAGAACGGCTCCGTCCAGGCAAATCACTCGTTGCGCGTCACGGACGCGCTGGGCGTTCTCGCTCGCCATCGCGCCCGCTCGGTCGACGACCGAGAGAAGGTCGAAGTCAGCAATGACCGCTCGCAAGGCTGACACCGCCTGCTCCACGCCGAGGTAGGCGGCCGCCGTCGGAAGGACGAGCGCTCTTGAAAAATCGTGCTCCGCCGCCAGCTCGCGCAGCGCCGAAAGAGACCCCACCAGCGTTAACACGTTTTTCAACGATGTTTCGCGGCGTACCAGCGTCCGGAGAATCGCCACACCGGGGTTCGGTCAATAGAGCTGAGGACCGGCAACGAGGAGCGCCACTGGTGGTAGGCCGCGGTGACGGCCGCTACTTCACCCGCCGTAGCTTCGGGGCGAGGGCGCAGACCGTTCATAAAGGAATGTTGCCGTGCTTGCGCCGAGGGGACTCTTCGCGCTTGGAGCGCAGGAAGTTGAGTGACGTGGCCAGCACTTGACGGGTGTCGGCGGGATCGATGACATCGTCAATCAATCCCCGTTCCGCCGCGAGATAGGGATTCGAGTAGGTCTCTTCGTACGTGGCGACGAGTTCGGAGCGCAGTGCGGCAGGGTCGCTGGCCGCGGCAATTTCGCGGTGGTGCACAATCTCCACGGCCCCCGACGCGCTCATCACCGCCACCTCGGCGCTGGGCCAGGCGAAGGCCAGGTCGGCACCAATACTCTTGGCGTTCATGACCACGTAGGCGCCACCGTAGGCCTTGCGGGTAATGACCGAAATTCGGGGCACGGTGGCTTCACAGAAGGCGTACAGGAGCGCGGCGCCGTGGCGAATCATGCCCCCGTGTTCCTGGTCGACACCGGGCATGAAACCCGGAACATCGACGAAGGTCACCAGGGGAATATTGAAGGCGTCACAGGTGCGCACGAAACGCGCGGCCTTTTCACTCGAACTGATATCGAGCGTGCCGGCGTTGACGTTCGGTTGGTTGGCGACAACGCCAACGCTGTGGCCATCAATTCGGGCGAAGCCACAAATGATTTGTGGGGCGTACAGCGCGTGGACCTCGAAGAACTCTCCGTCGTCGACGACACTGTTGATGATCTTCTTCATGTCGTAGGGGGCGCTGGAGGAGGTGGGCAAAACGTCGCGCAAGTTCGGGCACGAACGGTCACTGCTGTCCGCGCCGTGTTCGCGCGGGGCTTCTTCCAGATTGTTCGAGGGCAAGAAGGAGAGCAGATGACGTACGTCGTCGAGAGCGCTGCGCTCGTCGGGGGCCACGAAGCTGGCGGCGCCAGACTTGGTCGCGTGGGTCAGGGCCCCGGACAGTTCCTCGAGGGAAATGTCGTCGCCCGTGACGGCCTTAATGACGCCGGGCCCAGTAATAAACATGTGGCCCGCGTCCTTGACCATGAAGACAAAGTCGGTCATGGCCGGCGAGTAGACCGCGCCGCCCGCGCAGGGTCCCAGAATGACCGAGATCTGGGGCACGACACCGCTGGCGGCGGCGTTACGACGGAAAATGCCCCCGAAGGCGTGCAGGCCCGCCACCCCTTCTTGAATGCGCGACCCACCCCCGTCGTGAAGGCTCACCAGCGGTACGCCCATGGCGACGGCCAAATCCTGAATTTTGTGAATCTTCGCTCCGTGGGTCTCGCCGAGAGCCCCGCCAAAAACGGTGAAGTCCTGGGCGTAGACGCACACTTGGCGCCCCTTAATGGTTCCGAAGCCGGTCACCACGCCGTCGGTGTAGGGGCGGATCTTTTCTATACCCATACCGGTGGAGCTGTGTCGGGTCAGGGCATCAAGTTCACAAAAACTTCCGTCGTCGAGCAGGTGCTCGATTCGCTCACGCGCGCTAAGCCGGCCAAGACCGTGCTGACGTTCAATCGCCGCCTCCCCGCCCGCGACGGCGGCGGCCGCCTTTCGCGTTTCGAGGTCGGCTAGGAGCTGGGCCATTGTCTGTTCCATACCTAAAGGCTACCGAGGACAAGCACCCGACGCTGTCCCTCCAGCACTTTCCCCCTTACCACTGGGTAGAGTCCGCCACCGCAGTCCGGGGTGCCGCCAGGCCCTTTCTAGAATGCGTCCGTGTCCCTGGTGCATCAAATCCCACTCTTCGCCCTGACCGCGCTCATGTTGGCCATCGTGCCGGGTCAGGGAATGGCCATGGTGATGCGTCAGACGATGCTCGGTGGCGCCCGCACCGGCCTGCTCTCGGTGGCGGGTAATTCCACCGGACTGCTGATTTGGGGCATCCTCTCGGCCGTAGGCCTCAGCCAAGTGTTCGAACACTCGCCCCTCGCGTACAACATCTTGAAGTATGTGGGCGTGGCCTACCTCAGCTTCTTGGCCGCCAGCACTCTGTGGACCTTGCGCAATGGGGTGGGGGCCTTTGACCCTTCCGGCGAGGCCGTGAAGGGCCCTGGGGCCGCCATCCGCTTAGGTCTCCTCACCAATTTGACCAATGTCAAAGCCTGCGTTTTCGCCGTTGCCTTCATTCCCCAATTCGTGCCGAGGTCGATCCCTTTAGGAGTCGGCATCGTTCTCTTGGCCGTGGTCCAGGTCTGTGTTTCCACGCTGTGGTGGATCTTCTTCGTTACCTCGGTGGACAAGATGACTCGCGTCTTGGCTCACCCCAAGGTACGCCTCTGGCTCACCGCCGTATCAGCCGCCGGTCTCATCGCACTGGCCTTCGTCTTGCTGGTCTCGTCTTCGCGTTGAGTGGTCTAGTCTCAGGGGAGATAGCAAAGGAGACCCCATGCCCAACAGCGTGATTGTTGCCGGTAGCCGAACGGCCATAGGAAAACTCGCCGGAACCCTCAGTCCCTTCCGCGCTAGCGATCTCGGCGGCGTCGCCATCGCCGCCACCTTGACGCAGGCCGGCATTGACCCCGGTCTGGTCGAGGCGGTGATTATGGGTCACGTCTTGCAGGCGGGGCAGGGGCAGGTCACCGCCCGCCAGGCCGCCGTGGCCGGTGGCATCCCCTTCACCACCGTGGCGATGTCCATCAACAAAGTGTGTCTCTCGGGTCTGCAGAGTCTCTACCTCGCGGACCTCATGATTCGCTCGGGCGACGCCGACGTCGTCATCGCCGGTGGTATGGAGTCGATGACCAACGCCCCCTACCTGCTGCCCAACGCCCGCAGCGGCTACCGCTACGGGAACCAGGAAGTGCTGGACTCCATGGTCGTTGACGGCCTCACCTGCGCCTACGACCAGTGCGCCATGGGTCTCGCCACCGACCGTTACAACGCTGGTCGCTTTTCCCGCGAACGGCAAGACGAATTTGCGCTGCGCTCACACGAACTCGCCGCCGCCGCCCAGGCGCAGGGACTCTTCGCCTCGGAGATCAGCGAGGTTCTGGTACCCAGTCGTCGTGGTGAGCCCTCGCCCTTCACTCTCGACGAAGGGGTTCGCGCGGATTCGTCGCTCGAGGGTCTCGCTCGTCTCCGTCCGGCCTTTGACGCCGGCGGCACGATCACCGCGGGTAACGCTTCACAAATTTCTGACGGCGGCGCCGCTCTTCTCGTGATGTCTCCCCAGCGAGCCCAGGAGCTCGGTCTCGAAGTGTTGGGCGAGCTCGTGAGTTACGGTCAAGTGGCTGGACCCGACCCTTCACTGCTTGTTCAACCCGCCAACGCCATTCGGCGGGCGCTCGCTCGAGCCGATCTCAGCGTCAAGGCCGTTGACCTCTTCGAAATCAACGAGGCCTTCGCCGCGGTGGCGCTGGCGTCAATGGACGAGCTCGGTGTGCCGAGTGAGCGAGTAAACCCCCAGGGTGGGGCTATCGCCCTTGGTCACCCCATTGGCATGTCGGGGACCCGACTGGTCCTGACGGCCTTGGCGCAACTACGCCGTCGCGGTGGCGGTCTGGCCGCGGTGGGCCTCTGTGGAGGTGGCGGTCAAGGTGACGCCGCGCTCTTGCGCGTCTAGTCCGGGATATATTCGGCGACGAGTTCGTAGAGGCGGCGACCCACTGATTCATCGTCACGCAGGGCGAGCACGTAGGCACTACCAGTGGGCATTCCCTCACGGGCCGAGGCCGGCAGACTGCCGCTGAGTAGCCACAGCAACTCGCTCACGGTGGGGTTGTGACCCACGACGGCCAGCGAGGTGGTCACGGGGTCGATGGCGACTAAATCAATGAGGAGATCTTCGGCGGTCACGTCTCGACGGCCGTTGTAGATGAGTTCGGAGAAGACGCTATTCGCGACGAAGTCGGTCTCCGCGAAGGCCTGGTTAAAGGTTTGCGTGGTCCTCGTTGCGGCCGATACGAGGAAAGAAGCCGGGCCGTAAGCGCCGAGGCTGAGGGGGTCAGTGGCCCAGGCTCGCAACTGTTGACACTGCCTTTCACCGCGCGGACTCAAAGGTCGCGCATAGTCTCCCTGGCCGTCGACGGCCTTCGTCGCTTTGGCGTGTCGAACAATCGTGAGGTAGCGCATGCTTCCATTGTGGCCGCTCAGAAACATCATTGTTTACTCCCAAGGGTTTAACGTGGAAGAGTGAGCGTCTCTCTTTCGTATTTTCAGTCCATTGTCCTCGGATTCACCCAGGGAATAACCGAACTATTCCCGGTTTCCAGTCTCGGGCATGGCGTCTTATTGCCGGCCCTGTTCGGCTGGCACAATCTGGTGAGTTCACAGGCCAGCAACCAGTCCTTCTTCCTGGTCTTTCTGGTCGGACTCCACGTCGGTACCGCCCTCGGGCTCATCCTCTACTACCGCGAGACCTGGGGGCGACTGTTGCGCGCTCTGCTGGCCCAACTGCAGGTCGCTCGCCGCGACGGTGCGTCCTCGCTGTGGCGAATCAACGAACCAACGGTGTCGAGTGACTATCGCCTGCTGACGCTGCTCGTCATCGGCACCATCCCCGTCGCCGTCGTCGGGCTGGTGCTCGAAAAGCCACTGCGGGAACTCTTCGCTAAGCCGCTCGCCGCGGCGATCTTCTTGACAATCAATGGTCTGGTGCTGCTGGTCGGTGAACGCATGAAGCGTCAGACGGGACGTCGTACGCGACACCTGGGCCTCGAGAAGCTTTCGCCGCGCTCCGCGGTCGAGGTGGGTTGTGCCCAGATTCTCGCTTTGTTCGCCGGTATCTCACGCAGTGGCGTCACGATGGTGGCCGGGCTTACCAAGGGACTCAATCACGACGAATCGGCCAACTTCTCCTTCTTGCTCGCCACCCCGATCATTCTTCTCGCCGGCCTCTACAAGTTGCCTTCCTTATTCGGGCCGCTCGGTCAAGGCGTGCGCGCGCAGACCTTGGTGGGGGCTCTCGTGGCCATGGTGGCGGCCTACGTCGCCGTCTCCTTCCTCGCGCGCTGGTTTACCACGAGGACACTTCGCCCCTTCGCCATCTACTGTTTGGTCGTCGGCCTGCTCTGCGTACTGCGCTTCGCCTAATCGGCCAACACGCGCCGTCCGCTGATGGCGCGACTAAGCGTGAGGTCGTCGGCGAACTCTAAGTCGCCACCCACCGGGAGTCCCGCGGCCGGCTGCGAAACCACGAGCCCAGGCACCTGCAGCAGTTTGCTCAAGTACATCGCGGTGGCGTCACCCTCCAAATTGGAGTTGAAGCAGAGAATTACCTCGCTCACGGGACCGTGGAGTCGGCGAATGAGCTCTTGGATGCGCAGTCGATCAGGGGTCACACCTTCGAGCGGATTCAGTAGTCCGTGCAGCACGTGGTAGGTGCCGTTGAAGGCGTGTGATCGCTCAACCGCCACCACGTCGGGGGGGCTCTCCACGACGCAAATGACCGTTTGGTCACGTCGCTCGTCGAGGCAAATCGGACAACGAGTTCCCGTTTCGGCGAAGTTGAAACACCGCTCACAAAAACTGAGGTTGGCCTTCATCTCCTCCAGCGAGGCAGCCAGGCGTTGGACGTCCTCGGTGGGTTGGCGCATGAGCCAAAAGGCAATGCGCTGGGCCGACTTGGGCCCCACACCCGGGAATCGACCAAGCTCATCAACTACCGATTGCAGGGAGGGGGGGTAGCTCATCGAATTTCAGTCGATCCAGGAAACATCTCGGTAATGAGATGCTGAGCGACGGAAGTGACGTCCGTCGCCACGCCGGCGTCTTCATCATTGGCGTCGTCAAACGCGGCGACCTCTTCGACCGTGGGGCGGCTGGGTCGGGAAATTCGGGTCTCGGGGGCTGGCGCCACGGCGGCCCCGTCGACCACCCAAAGCAGCTTCATCGGCGTCTTGAATTCGTACTCGAGAGCTGCCCGTACGCTCGGCGCGATTTCTTCGGCGTGACGGCGTATCTCATTATCGGCCACGGCCAGAGTGATTTCACCCGGACCCGAGGCAACGAAGATTGCGGTCTTGAGAATCATCTGCGCCCCGCGCGGCGTTCGGGGAATGACGCGGGTAGTGAATCGGTGCTGAACGTCACTGAGATCACCAGGTTCGGCAGTGTCCGGAGCCGCCGCCGCTGGAGCTACTGGCGGAGGGGTCAGTGTTGACACGGCGGCGGTGACCTCCACGGCCGCCGGGATTTTCGCGCTAGGCGTCGTGGTCGGTGTCGCCGAGGCAATAGGCCGCGCGACGGAGGGGGCCGACGGCGCCGACGACACTCCGGGGTTGCGTTCGAGCCGTTCCAGGCGCTCGGCCAAGGCCTGCACCGATACGTCGAGTTCGGGGACCACCAAGCGCACCAGGGCCACCTCGAGCACGACCGTCTTATCGGGAGCACTCTTCATCTCGCGCATTGCCCTTCCAACGGTCTCGAGAGTACGAACGGTACGCGCCAGTCCGAGTTGCTTGCCCCATTCGCTGAGGCGCTCACGGTCCGCACCGGTGACGTCGGCCACCTCCGGCGCCACCAGGAGCAAGAAGGCTTGGCGCACTTCGGCGGCGAAGGTCTCCGCTAACTGCTCGGGGTCCCAACCGTCACGGGCTAACACCGCCAGCGAACGCAGCGCTCCAGCGGCGTCGGCCTGCACCAGGGAGTCGAACAAGGCGTCGAAATCGGGGGCGGCGTCTTCGCCGCTGCCGGTAGCAAGTAGTTGGTCGAGGGCGCTCAGGGCGTCGCGAGCAGATCCTCGTCCCAAGCGCACGGCCGTATCGATCAGCTCATCAGTGGCGCTAAGTCCGGCGGCTCCTCGAACATCGGAGAGCAGGGTGTTTAACGTGTCACCCGCGAGGAGACGGAATTCGAGGTGCTGTGTTCGCGATCGAATGGTGGGCAAGACCTTGTGGGGATCAGTGGTGGCGAGCACGAACACGACGTGCGCCGGCGGCTCCTCGAGCGTCTTCAGCAAAGCCGCCGACGCCGCCTTGGTCAATTGGTGCACCTCGTCAAAGATGTAGACCTTCCAACGACCCGGAGTCCCGTGCCACGCTCCAGAAGTGATGTCACGAATGTCTTCCACGCCGTTATTCGACGCCGCGTCTAATTCAGTGACGTCCAGTGACGAACCTTTGCTAATGGCCACGCAACTCGCGCAGACGTTGCAGGCGTCGCCCTTGTCGGGATTCTCACAATTCAGGGCCTTCGCCAAAATTCGCGCCGTGGTGGTCTTGCCCGTTCCCCGAGGTCCCGAGAAAAGGTAGGCGTGATTGACGCGGTCCCTGGCCACCGCACCCTGCAGGGCCCGCACCACGTGGTCTTGGCCACGGAGTTCGCTGAAACGACCCGGTCGGAATCGACGGTAGAGGGAGGTTACGCCATCAATTGAAGTTGGCACCGAAGGTGAATCCATGCGCCAATGCTAACGGCGGGCTGTAAGCACCGAGGTTCAAAGCAGTGGCCAGGCTGACCGTGGCACCCAGACGATACGCTGAGAGCTGCTGGCTTCCGCCCCTGACTCGATTCACGAACGCCCGTCGCACGGGACCCGACCACCGCTTTGAACCTCGGCGAACTACAGGTTACCGGAATTCACCTCTGCGCCGTCGGGTAGCCTTAAAGACCGGTACTCGTCGTAATTGACGGGTATCAGCACGGAGGAGTGCGAGAGCGGCCGAATCGGCACGCTTGGAAAGCGTGTGAAGGGCAGCCTTCCGTGGGTTCGAATCCCACCTCCTCCGCCAACTGCGGTAATTCCCTTTTTGGGGATTTTAAAGTCCAAAGTCCGAAGGTGATTACCTTGGGCGATCTCTGTGGGATAGGCACCCCAGCTTTCGAGGTCCAGCGCGAGCCTTGTGCAGGAATTCGCCCTCGCAGGGCCAGAAAGCCGCCGACCTTGTTGGGTACCGATGCGTGGCGTCCGACCGCCACCACTCTTTGCGCTAAACCCGTGTGGTGACGAAATATCTCCTATTGGCCCTCATCGTGTTCGCCATCAACCTCTTGCCGGCATTCGGCCCGCCAACCTGGACCGTGGTCGTCTATACACATTTGCGCTGGTCGCTCAACGCCGTGGCGGTGGTAGTCATCGCCGCACTCTGTGCCGCCGCGGGTCGTTACCTCCTCGCCCACGGGTCGCGACTCGTATCCGAACACGTGTCTCAGAGCTATCGCGATGGCTTAGCTTCCATTGAGCAGCGCTTAGTGGGAAGTGGAAAGGGGACGATCGCGCTCACCGTCCTCTTTGTGCTCTCCCCCTTGCCTTCGGCCCAGCTCTTCGTCGCGGCCGGCCTTTTGAAGATGCGCCTCGCCCGCCTCACCGGACTCTTCCTCGTCGGGCGACTGGTGACGTACTCCCTTTACCTCGCCGGTTCGATAAGCGCTGACGCGGCGCTAGGAGGGGTACTCACCAAGGTCTGGGGCGCACCGTGGGCTATCGCCCTCCAACTATTTTTCTTGGGGCTTATTGCCCTCGGGCCGTATCTCATTAGTGCCAGGGCGAAGTCAAAATGAAGCACTTCCATACACCGGCGTTCTCGACCCGCTCCCGGATAAATGGGTCGGCAGACGGGGAGTGATGAGATCTGGTCCCCTACGGGCGCCGTTTACTGGTCGTGCTTGGGCAACACCCAGCCGGGACGAGGAAAATGGCAGGTGTAGCCGTTGGGAATGCGTTCCAGGTAGTCCTGGTGTTCGGGCTCGGCTTCCCAGAAGTCACCGACCGGTTCAACTTCGGTCACGACCACATTGGGCCACAGACCGGACGCGTTGACGTCGGCAATGGTGTCGAGGGCGACGGCGTGTTGCGTTTCGTCAAGGTAGTAAATCGCCGAACGGTAGCTCGGCCCGAGGTCATTGCCCTGGCGGTTTGGCGTAGTGGGGTCGTGAATCTGGAAGAAGAATTCGAGCATCTCTCGATAGGAGGTCACTGAAGGGTCGAAGAGGATCTCAGTGGCCTCGGCGTGCATTCCGTGATTCCTATAGGTGGCGTTGGGAACATCCCCGCCGCTGTAACCGACGCGAGTCGCCACGACACCAGGCCGGCGACGAATCAAATCCTGCATGCCCCAAAAACAGCCACCGGCCAATACCGCACGCTCAACACACTCCGTCACGATCAATCCCTTCGGTACATTTACGATGCTTGCGCATCAAATACTCGGTCTCCAGAATAAGGGGCTTTCCTTTGACGTCGGTCCGCGAGAAGAACCAAGAGACGCAACACGACGCCGGTCGCCGCTAGGAAGTAGCCCGGGAGGGCGATCGCCGTTCCCACCATTTGAGCGGTCCACTGCAGGGCCAAGTGGCCGAATGGGTTACTGCTCGTGCCCAAGGACAACGAGGATGCGACCTTTCCCCCCAGGGCCACCACGACGCCACTCGTGATGAGGGCCGTGCCCACCATACGTAGGCCCGGCCGGTGACGGCCAAGTAACCACAGCAGGACCAGCAAGGCGGCGGAGAGGAGGGCGAAGGGGGCGAGGAGGAGGGTTTCGTGGGTCAACACGAAGTGCGCGATTTTGAGCGGTCCCTTTGGCGTGAAGGTCAGTTGCCAGTTCGGCAGCTGGGGCAAGGTGATGCCGTGCAATTTAGCGGGCAGGGCTGCCTCGAGCCGTGGAAGGTAGGCATTCGTGTTGAGCGTCACTGGCCGTTCTCGACGAACGGCGCCGTACACCACGTCGGTCGCGCCACGTAAAGAATTCTCGAAGGCCGGCGAGGCCACGATTTCATTGATGGCGGACACGAGCTCGGGGCGGACCAGACTGAGGGCTGCCTGAGCCAGTGGCGGACTCGCGGCGCTGAGTTGCCCCTCCGCTACGACGGCCAAGGCCTGCCGATGGCTGGGCGTCTCGACGATCGCTAAAGCGTGGTTCGCCAGGGAGTTCCCGCTCCCCGCCAAAGCGACGGCCGACCACACGAGGGAAAAGAGCACCAAGACAAGCGCGCTCACGAGGACCAAGGTGGCTCGGAGCAATCGTGAAAGGAGTTTCATAGTTGCCAAGACTACCGACCAGGGCGTGCAGGAATCATCTCTTTCTTCTGCGCGGTCGCGCGCTTGCTCGGAGAACTGTTTTTCTGCTCTACTCGTGGTGGGCCATTTGGCTCACCACGAGAAAGATCACCATGACCGACGAAGCAACGGGACACGACAAGGCCCACTCCCTCCTGACCCAGGCTCGCAGCGAACTCGACGCGAGTAACTTCCCAGCGGCTATCAGCAGTGCTGAAGAAGCCCTCGAACTCTTTTGGGACGTTGAAGAGCCCTGCCGTGGCATTGCCGAGTCGCTTTCCGTTTTAGGCATGGCCTACAGCGCGGCCGGCGACCCCGACGCCGCGCGCGATGCGCGTTTCAATAGCCTGCTGAACTTTATTGGCGACGGCGACAGCGACGAAGTTCTCGCCCTGATGGACGTGGCTCGCCAGGCCACCGAGGACGGCGATCTGCTCGGGGCCCGCGTGCACTGGCTCGCCGCGGCGGCGGTTTTCACGACCATGGCGGTAGACGAGGACGAGGAGTTTGCCAACGAGGCCGTTGAGATGGCGGCTTTTTGCCAACTCCAGGCCAACGCCTACGACCACGAAGAAATCGTCGCAGATCTCATCGAGGTTGAAGAGGGCGACGCCGAACCTTCGGCCTAACGTCGAGCCGCGAAGAAGGCTTTTAGTAGCGTCGCGGACTCCTCGGCGAGAACGTCGTAGGTGATCACTGCTTCGTGCAGCAGACGCGGATCCTGGAGCACGTTGTAACGGGACCCGACGGCACCAGCCTTTTCGTCCATAGCGCCAATGACCACCCGCGCGACGCGGGCGTTCAACAGCGCTCCCGCACACATCACGCAGGGTTCCAGCGTGACGTACACCGTGGCCCCGTCAAGTCGGTGGCGACCTCGTTGCTGGGCGGCGAGGCGTAGGGCCACGAGCTCGGCGTGGGCGGTGGGATCGCGATCAAGCTCGCGGCGGTTTTCGCCCACCGCCACCACTTCGCCTTCCAAGACCACCACGCAACCGACCGGCACGTCATCGTGCGATTCAGCGATGGTGGCCGCGGCCAGGGCCTGGCGCATGAAGTATTCGTCTCGAACCTCGACCATTGGTCCAGCCTAGAAGGGTTGCCGGCACCCCAAAAGAGGCACCCAAAGCGAGGTTGTAGACTCGAAGGTGGAGGAGTGCGAGAGCGGCCGAATCGGGCAGTCTCGAAAACTGCTGTGTCTACGGGCACCGTGGGTTCAAATCCCACCTCCTCCGCCACGCGGAAAATGGGTGACTACGGTCGCCCATTTTCTGCTTTTTGTGACAATTTCGATGGGTCGGACTACGCTACCAATGTGCGTTTGCTTCGCACATCTACCGAGGAGTCTCCATGGTTACGTCAATTGAACCCACCGTCGGAACCGAACGCAAGGTCGTCACCGCCCTGCCCGGACCAAAGTCGCAGGAAATTCACGCCCGACGCAAGGGCGCCGTTAGCGCCGGTGTCACCGTGGGCTTTCCCGTGTACATCGACCGTGCACAAGGTGCCATCATCGTGGACGTCGACGGCAACCACATTCTCGACATGGGTTCGGGAATTGCCGTCACCACCATTGGTCACGCCGTACCGGAACTGATTCAAGCCGTCAGTGAGCAGGTGGCCCAGTTCACGCACACCTGCTTCATGGTCACCCCCTACGAGAGCTACGTCCAGGTCTGCGAGGAGCTCAACGCCCTCACACCGGGCACACACGAAAAGCGCACCGCCCTCTTCAACTCGGGCGCCGAGGCCGTTGAGAACGCCGTGAAAATTGCTCGCCACGCCACCGGCCGTGAGGCCATCGTGGTCTTCGAGCACGCGTACCACGGACGCACCAACCTCACCATGGCCCTCACCTCAAAAAACATGCCCTACAAGGACGGTTTTGGTCCCTTCGCCCCCGAGGTCTACCGCGTCCCTATGAGCTACCCCTTCCAGGACGGACGAAGTGGGGCCGAAGCGGCCGCTCACGCCATCAAGCAGATTGAGTCGCAGGTGGGCGCGAAGAACGTCGCCGCGGTCCTCATCGAGCCCATTCAGGGCGAGGGCGGGTTTGTCGTGCCCGCCGAGGGCTTCTTGCCCGCCTTGTCGAAGTGGACCAGTGAGCAGGGGATCGTCTTCATCGCCGACGAGATCCAGAGTGGCTTTGGTCGCACCGGCAAGTGGTTCGCTGTCGACCACGAAGGTGTCGTGCCCGATATGGTCACCACCGCGAAGGGCCTAGCGGGTGGCATGCCACTGGCCGGTGTCACCGGACGCGCTGAACTGATGAACGCCGTCCACGAAGGCGGTCTCGGTGGCACCTACGGTGGCAACCCCGTGACCGCGGTGGCCGCCTTAGCCAGCATCAATTTCATGCGTGACCGCAACCTCCTGGCTCGCGCCGCGGAGCTCGAGACCATTATCGGCTCAAACTTGCGATCGCTGGCCCAGGACGTCACCATCATCGGTGAGGTTCGAGGTCGCGGCGCCATGATGGCGATGGAACTCGTGGAGCCCGGCACCAAGAACCCCAACGCGGCGGCGGCGAAGGCCATCGTGAAGTACTGCAACGACCACGGCGTCATCGCCCTGGCCTGCGGAACCTACGGCAACGTCATTCGTTTACTGCCCCCACTGGTTATCACCGACGCGCAGTTGGCTGATGGATTGGCCGTGCTTGGCGAGGCCGTTCGCGCCGCGAACTAGTTCAGGCAGCTTTGCGTCGAGGCCCTCGAGGAGGGTCGTAGCGCCTGCAAATCGTGGCGCAAGGCGGCGAGCGAGGTGGCGAAGGCCAGATGTTTGGTCACGCCCGAAGGGGCGAGAATGACGCCGACGACTTGACCATTGACGAGTACGGGACTACCCGACTTACCGGGCGTGACGTTGGCCGCAATGAGTTCAACCTGGCGCAGAAACAGTCCACCGCTGTAAATGCTGCGGCCCGGCGCCCGCACGCTGCCTTCAAAATATCCCCGTGACGTACTGCGATTCGTCGTCGAGGTCGCAAAGCCCGAAACCGACGCCGGCGTTCCCGGCTTCGGCAGCTGGGAGGCCACGGGCAGCGCGGCGCCGTTGGGCTGAGTGACGCGCAACACCGCCAGGTCTTGTTGGGGATCAAAGGCCACAACCTTGGCGACTGCGCCATTAACCCGCACCAACTTCTGTCCGGCAATAACGTGGGCGTCGGTCACGACCTCGGTACTCGAAACGAAGAAGCCACTTCCCAGGTTCGCCTGGTGGCAAGCACCCGACGCGACCACCGGCACAACGCCGGCGGGCGAGCTTTGAAATTGCAGGGTAGGCGCGAGCGCCACTTTGGCCACGCCAATGTTCCCGTCCCCGAGCAGAGCGAACACGTTAGGAATATTGACGGTATTGAATAAGGATTGGAGCCGCCCCTCAAAAGCGGGTGGCGCGGGTAAGTACTTCTGCAAGGACCGCACGATGACCGAGTGATTCACCTGGTTGCCAATAGATCCCCAGGTAACCACCGACAAGAGACCCGCCACCAGCCAACACAACAAGAGTGTTCCACTGAGGCCCAGTAGAGCGCCGAGGGAAGAGTTGACCTTGGCGTACGAGTCGGGAACCTTCTCGCTGATGCGCTTGCCCAAGCGGCGACCGAGGAAGGCGCCGAGGATGCTGGCCACCCAGACCAGGGCGATGGCGGCAATCGGTCGCCACCACGCGTGGGTAATGAGTCCCGACACCTTCGGTGCGTACAGCGCACCCAAAACGATGCCGCCAATTCTTCCCGCCAGCGATCCGACTTGGGCCAAGAGCCCCAGGCGCCAACCGCGAAAGAACGCGAAAAGGACGAGAACCGCAATGGCAATGTCAATTTTGTTCACCACGTAACGTTAGACGGCGAGGTCACAAATTTTTTGCCTCGGCCGGGTGCTTACTTGCGAAGAACTGCTCGCAAAAGCCCCGGGACCCCCGCCCAGCCCCGGCCCGTCTGCACGGCGAAGAGTCGGGCCAGAACGTCGCCACCGTGAGGATTCGTGACGAACCAGGCCGGAGGCGGAAACGCCACGAAGGGGCCCCGAACGACCGATTTCTCAACACCTTCGAACATGAAGGCGTTACCCACCACACCAGATCCGGACTGAATGTCGGTGCGCGGGTGACCGGGGTAGGCACCCCAGGTCGTTGTCCCGGCCAGGAAACTCATCGCGTGCCAGGCGTTCACGCCTACACTCCCGTAGCGCAGGTCGCTCACCGCGCGCTCGAGGGCGGCCGCCACGGCGGGGCGCTTCATGCTGCGAGGGTCCACCAGGATGGTCATGGAGAGTGTGCCCCAGACCACCTCATTGCAAAAGGCCGTCGCTTGGTCCAGGAATTCCTCGGCGCTGTCAGCCGTCAAGCTCGTCTCGGCCATCAAGGAGCAGAAGGCCTCCACGTTGAAGACCAGATCGTCGCGCTGGCTCGCGTCAACACCGGCAATCAGAGTCCAGGGCAGTTCGCCGTCAGCGGGCGCCCCGAAACGGCGAGCTTTTGGGTAGCGAGTGACGAACTCCTCCCAGCGCGAGGACGCGCCGGGGTAGTAGGCGAGGCGCGTCGGGACCTTGGCCAGAACGGCACCGAGTTCGCGCAGGAAGTCTTCGCGCTGCGCCCACCCGGAGGCGGTGACCAGAACGCGAGGCGTCAGGCAGTTGAATCCCGCGTTGTTCGTCAGCATGGTGGCGACGTGCGCCGCTTGGTAACGCAACTCTTTCGGCGTCCATTCACCCGGCACAATGACGACGGGTGACACGTTGCCTAACTCGCAACTCAAAGGCTTGCTCACGACGGGATCGTCATCGGCCTTGCGGCGGGCACCCTCGGGGCCCGTGCCGTACACGATGGCGTCGTGGGTCTTATCCGAACCGGTGACGTGCAGGTCCGCCACGAGGGGGTGATGCACGATGTAGGACCCGACCCCGGCGTCACCACTGACGATTCGCAAAAAACCGGCGTCAATCAGTCCCGCCATGGCGCGGCGCCAAAAGGGCACCAAGTAGTCGTTGACGGGATTGGACTTGAGCAGCACGACGCGACCACGCACGAAAAGTTTGTCTAAGACGTCACGGGGTCCGAGCGAAGCAACGTTCCCCGCCCCGAGCACTGCGGACACGCCCTGGTGGGCTGTCGGGTCCTGGTAGGCGAGGGCTTGGCTCGCCCGCACGTCGGCTTCCGTGAGTCCTGACTGAAACCACACTTCACCCTCGAGGCCGGTGTAGAGAACGCGGTCCAACAGGGAGGTCGGAAGTACCCCAATGGAAATACGGTCGCGGGCGTGGTGGTGAACAGGACCGGGATACTTGGGACGACCACCCACAGCGATATCGCGCAATGAGCTTCGCAGCGTCAGTGCCACGCGGACAAAAGAACTGATTCCGCTGAGTAATTCTTCGCCACCGCTGGGACCCGCGGCGTCCAAACCCTTAGCGTCGCACGCCGCGGCGTTCCACTCAGCGGCGACGGCGGCGGTGTCTTCAATCAATCGATCGAGTAATCGGATTTTTTCAGCCACCGCGAGTTGCGCCCATAGAGGAGCGGCCAGCGCTAACTCGTCGAGAGCCCGGTCGACCTCGCCCACGTCGCTCGTGGTCGCGGTCGACGCCGCCAGTATTCGTGAGCCTCGTTCACTCGTCATAGTCGCCTCTTTCCCTATGGGAGACTATAGAGGTGAGCGAGATTGCTACCACTGTTCCCCCTGGTTGGTACCCCGACCCCTCGGGGCTGCCCCAATGGCGCGTGTGGAACGGTCGGGAGTGGGCCGCGCTGACCAAAGCATTCTCGCTGGGCCGGCGTTCGACCGCGCCCGTCGACCTACTCGCGATTTCTGCGATTACTCGTCTTCGCCGCTTCGGGGTCGCGGCCTACTTCGGTGGTATTGGTCTGCTGCTCTCGACCCTCAGTCACTGGCCAGGTTCCGTGCTGCCCCTCTCACCACTCGAGGCCCTCACTGGGGCGACCGTCGCCATCGGTCTCCTGCTCCTTGCCACCTTGTCCTTCGCGTTCGCCGTACGGGCCATTCAGGGACACTGGTCGGCCGACGCCTTCGTTCCAGTTCTCAACGTCATCTCGGTGCACGTGCTGATCATGCGTCGGCTCAACATTCTGCACTTCGCCCTTTCGGTGGTGCTGGAAGTCTTCATGCTGGGGCTGGTGGTGGTGACGTTTCACCAATCAATCGTCAACATTGTCCTGCTCATGGCTTTGACCCGGACAACCCTGATTCGCATCGGTCTCTACGAGCAACTGATCAACGCGGCTTAGCCCGCGGCGATGGCCGCTCGCAGGACGTCGGCCACGCCGACCCACCCCTTGTATTGCTGCATGGCGACCGGTGCCGTTTCAATCCCCAGGAGCAGGTGTTCCATGAACTCCGCCGAGGTCGCCAATTCCTGGAGGGAAGTTACGTAGTTGCGAATCGTGAAAATCACCGCAGCGGTTTCGGGGAGGGCCCGCAGGGTTTGACGCTCCACACGAAAGAACCACTTCCCCAGATCACCGTCGGGCGGGCGCCGCTCAGCAAAGGGCTGGTGCAAGGTACCGCTGTCCAGCAAGGTCCAGTTGAGTCGCCAAAAGGCGCGCTCCGGTTTTAGTCGGTCAAAAAACTTGCTCGTGGTGGACGCGAGGGTGATGTCATAACCGGGTACCGGTTCATGAATGGCGTCGAGGGTCTGTCCGATCTTGGACCGCAAGTCCCAGCGAGAAGGGAAGCAGACGCACGCCGCGGTCAAGCGCCAGGCATCGGAGTACTCGAGGACACAGAAATCTTCCTGGGACCAGCGAGCGACCTGAACGACGGGGTGATCGTCGGGTCGCGACGCGAGGGCGATTGAAGGGGCGTAGTTGCGAAACCACTCGGCCGCGTGAACGAGCAGTTCTTCACTGGCCGCCAAGCCCTGGGCTTGCGTTGCCACAACAAGGTCGGGAACTCGTTCGAGGAGGTCTTCCTTTTGCGCCAGTTCGATGTCGCGCTGCTCATCAATTTCCAGCCAGTGAGCCAGGTCGAGGGGACGCAGACCCATCGCCATCCGCCAGCCACGAGCGTCCAAGGGTAGATACGGCGTCGACACTTACTTCGAGCGCCGCCGAACGACAAAAACGTAAAAACACATCGCCAACACCGGGACCATGATGACCACCACTCGCGCGGCCGGGAGAACGGCGCCCTTATGCACATTGATCGTCGTCATACTGGTCACCCAGAGTAGGTGCACTAGTGCTCCCTCATCGCTTTCACTTCAGCGATAACGGCTTCCATACGAGTCATGATGTCACTCATCGCTTGGTCCTGCACCAGCAGGTGATCCTGAATCATTTTTGCTTCGGCCAGCACGGCCTCGGCGTCCTTGTAGGTGTCCTCAGATCGCTTGTCGGCAGCGGCGGCTTGGATGTTCTGGCCCACGATGATTATGGGTAAGAGCACTAATTGCAGGAAGCTACTCGAGAGCCACACAATGATGTAATAGGTGCCCTGGTGAATGGCCGAAGGGAGGGCGAAGAGGGCGAGAATGGTGAAGAGGTACGCCGCCCACATCGTGCCGACGACCAGCGTAATTTTGAGCCCAAATTTGGCGTTCATCCGAACGAGGACGTTGGGACTCCTGGTCTTGCGGACGTCGTGAGTCTTGACCGGCTTCCCTTCGGCTAGCTCCTGATGTCGAGCGGTCGGCTGGTACTCGTAGCTTTGACTCATAGTCGTAGTCTCACACGCCACCGAAGGCGCAAGCAAGAAGCGGACTACTTCACCAAATCCGGCGAGGTCGCCATGCCCTTGTTCCACACCGAGCGAGCGATGATCTTGGTCGTATCGGCACGTCCGGCGTACTTCTGGGCGATGTCGCGAGCTTCTTCCAACAAGCCTTCCGAGAGCAGCGTGGGATTGAGACCCAGGGCCTGGAACTTGTCCCTCGAGACGTTGAGGTCGTTCTCGGCGGCTTCCTTGCGAGGGTTCGGCAAGTTCGCGATCTCGACGCCGGTCAAACGAGAGACCAGCTCGGCCAATTCACGCACGCGATAGGTTTCGGTGACCTGGTTAAAGACCTTGACCTGATCGCCCGGCTCCGGTGGGTTCTCTAGGGCAATCTGGATGCAGCGAACGGTGTCGCGAATGTGGATGAAGGCGCGGGTCTGCCCACCGGTGCCGTGCACCGTGAGGGGGTGACCAATGGCCGCTTGCATCAAGAAGCGGTTCAACACGGTGCCGTAGTCACCGTCGTAGTCGAAACGGTTGATCAGGCGCTCGTCGAGAGCGGTCTGCGGAGTCTGTGTTCCCCAGACAATGCCCTGGTGCAGGTCGGTAACCCGCAGCAGGTCGTTCTTGGCGTAGAAGGCGAAGAGCAGCTGGTCCAAAGTTTTGGTCAGGTGGTAGACCGAGCCGGGGTTAGCGGGGTGCAAAATCTCGCGCTCGATGTCACCATCGGGCGTCGGTACCTTCACCGTGAGGTAGCCCTCGGGGATGGGGGCCGAACCCGACCAGCCGTAACCGTAGACACCCATGGTGCCCAGGTGCACGAGCGCAATGTCGCGGCCCGACTCCACAATCGCGGCCAGCACGTTGTGCACGCTGCGGACGTTGTTGTCGATGGTGTAGCGCTTGGCGTGAATGTTGCGCATGGAATACGGAGCGGCGCGCTGCTCACCAAAGTGCACAATGGCGTCGGGCCGCTCATCGAGCAGCAACTGGGCGAAGCGGTCGTACTCCTGAGCGAGATCTAGATTGACGAAGCCAATCTTTTTGCCGGTCAGTTCTTCCCAGACCCGGACACGCTCACCCATGGGGCGGATTGGGGTCAGCGAGTCGACCTCGAGTTCCAGATCAATGGCGCGGCGGCTCAGATTGTCAACAACGATGACGTCGTGACCGATGTCAGAGAGGTGCAAACTGGTCGGCCAGCCACAAAAACCATCACCACCAAGTACTAAAACTTTCACAGTTGCTCCCTGCATTGGACGACGAAATGCCTCGTTGGCATTGTCGAAATTGTAAATTAGTTCAAAGAAACCTTATCAGACCGTCCATAATTCTTGAGGGGTGCCGACGTTTAGCAATGGGGAGCCATTTGGCCCAGGACGGCACCTCGACTACACTTCTCTAGGTTGGTGCGCGAGTTGTTGTCCCCCCTTCGCTCTCGGGCTCTCGAAAGGTCTCCGGTGCGCCAGTTCATTCGACAACTGTGGTCGCTCCTTCGGACCCCGCGAGTCGTACGCGTGATTCGCTACAGTTCCGTTTCGGTGATTTCCACTTTGGTGTCGCTGGTCATCATCACCATTGTCTTTGGTCTCGGTCTGATGGGTGAGGTCCACGCCACCATTTTTGGCAATCTCTGCGGCGTGTTTCCCACGTACTACCTAAATCGGCAGTGGGTGTGGGGTAAGAAGGGTCGCAGCCACCTACGCCAAGAGGTTCTGCCCTTCCTCTCCCTCTCGCTCCTAGCAGCCTGTTTCGCCATGCTTGGGGCCGCCTACGCCAAACACTTGGTCTTGACCCATCACTGGTCACACGTCGCCAACACCGCATTGCTCGACGCCATGAACCTTTTGTGTTTCGCGATATTTTGGGTCATCAAGCTCTTGGCGTATAACAAAATCTTCCACCCGGGCCACGCGGCCCAGGCCATCGTTCCCGAAGCAGCAACGACCGCCAAGGGTCAATAGCCCTTCATTTCCTTGAGCGCAGTACCGCTCCCCGGCTCCACCGATCAGTGCTGAGCGCTCGAAGGTCGTCTTTTCACCTTCTCTTCACCAAGCGGTAAGCGCCACACCCTAGAATTGTAAATTGACGAGTCGCAACCGAGCGGACGTCAGTACTTGGAGAAGGTCGTGAGTAACACCGTGAAGCAATTGCCGCTCCCCGGCATGCTCAGTTTGGTCATGCCCGCCCACAACGAGGCGCCAAATATGGCCGAACTCATGACCGTGGCCGCGCGCGTCCTTCCCCAACTCGCCGAACGCTACGAAATCGTTCTGGTCGACGACGGTAGTACGGACGGAACGGCGAAAGCCGCCATGGACGCCTTGCCCGATTCCTTCAAGGATTGCCTGCACGTCATTACCCACGCCCAGAAGTCGGGCTACGGCATCTCAGTGGGCGACGGCTTGCGCGCCACTAAGGGGGGCTGGATCGCCTTCTGTGATTCTGATCTCCAGTTCGATCTCAGCGACTTTCTAGGCCTAGCCGTCCACTTGGGCGAGGCTGATCTGGTGACCGGCTATCGGCGCAAGCGCGCGGACCACTGGAAGCGCTCGGTCACCAGCCACACCTACAACTTCGTCGTTCAAATTCTCTACCAAGTGCGGTTCAAGGACATTGACTGCGCGATGAAGATTATGAGTCGCTCCTTCCTGGACGCTATCTCACCAATCGTTTCGCGTTCAGCAACAATTAACGTCGAGATGTATTTCAAGGCGAGGCGCCTCAAGCGTCGCGTACTTCAATTCCCCGTGGGTCACTACCACCGCACCGCCGGTGAGCGCTCCGGGGGCAAATTGCGACCCATTATTCGAGCGATCAAAGAGTTGACGGTGTTGCGCTCGCGCATCAATGCTTCGCAGGCTCCAGCCGGCCGTCCCTAAACCCTCGATTGTGCGCCTCTGGCGTATCGAGCCGAAGTGATTCGATCATTCGAGTTGGTGCACGCGATTTGCCCTCGCGCACTGTCTAGTGAAGCAAGTGGTGGACTCGTTTCGGCAATTTGTGACTGTGGTGCACCATTTGGACACCGTAGACCTTCACCCCTTGACCCGAAACGGCGTAGACGCGAACTTCAATCTGGTCACCCGAGGGTTCTGGAGTCGGGTGGATAACCCATATCCACTTTCCCGAGTAGATGTGGCCCCCGAAGGTGGGGGGCACGGTGAAAGGTACTTTGAGAACGGTGGTTCCTCGGGTACCAACCAGGGATTCGCGAGCGAGCATCGTTTGCCGCGAATTGTCCCAGACCTCGACGTTGATGGGTGTCTCGGAGCTAAGCGTCAACTCGGCCTCGAAGGGCCCCGCCAGCATGCGGAAGTAGTCGTAGGACAAAACGTATCCGGGCACGCCCGTGGAGGACAGGTACCAGTTGCTTTCGGGTCCAATTTGCACCGGCGTGCCGGCGTCGCCCGGCGTCACCCAGGCAAGTTTGGGGCCACGGATGAGGAGCACCCTCTTGCTGGGGGTGTACACCTTAAAGACGTACACACCCGCCGCTTCTAATTTGAGTTGCGCCCTCGGGTTGCGAGCCAAGGCCGTAATCAGGCGTTGCGCACTGAACGAAGGTTGGATCTCAATTCCCTGCTCGGGAGTAATGACAACCCAGGTCACGTGATTGGGGGCCAGGGAGGGGAAGAGAAGTCCATTATTGAGTCGATATAGATATGGTCGAGCGCCGAAGAGTCCCATTATCCCCTGGGAGGCAATCACTTCGTCGGTGGGAGGAATCATGGCTTCGGCAATGCGTAGTTGTTGGGCCGCAGCCGGCGTAACGGGCAACCAGTGCGAGGCCGTGGTGCCGTCCCAGTAGACGGCCCACCCCACGATATTCGCCACCACGACCAGGGCCAAGCACCAACCCAGTACCCGCAGCAGTCGCTGCCGGGCGGCGGTTAAGAAGGAGAGCCAAATTACCGTTCCCAAAGGAACAATGATGTAGTCCGGCAAATTCTGAAAGAAGGGGACGATGAATTCGTCTTTGAACTGGAAGGGCAGGGCGTTCACCAAGAGCGAAATCGCTGGGACGGTGAAGGTCCACGGGGTGAACAAACCGATAATGCCGCTCGGGGCAATATTGGCCACAATGTCTACGTGTCGCGACCACAACACCCCCAGCGGTCGCCACGGTCGCTCGATGAACGAGATGAGTAACTTGGCCGGACTCAATTTTCGAAACTGCGTTACGCCGTGAGGGCCAATGAGGTAATTAAACGCCCCAGTCGGTGACCCTCGGTCAAAGCGAAAGTGAATAAGCAGGAGTGAGGTCACCAGACCGATAAGCGCCAGCGCGGCCCCCTGCTTCCAGTAACGGCGCCCGATCAACGCTAAGGAGACGCCCACGCCAATCAAGTAGGTGGCGGCGACATCACCCGTCAGCATTGCCAAAAACGCCAGTACAAATCCTCGGCGCTGTCTCTTGAGAACGGCCCGTGCGGTCAGCAAGACCATGAAGAGGCCGATGGGTTCAGAGTGGTAGTCGAAGGAGATCGTCCAGAGAATCCACGGATTCACTACCAGGAGGCTGAAGCCTATGGTTCCGAGTAGCCACGAGGTCCGCCTGCGGCGACGCGCTTCCTGGCGGGCCAAATACTCAATAATCCACACGAAGGCGACCAGTTGACTGACCACGATGAAGAGATTCTGCACCCAGAGCAGCAAAATGGCGTGGGGCCAAAGCCGGTACAGCATGCCTATCAAGAATTCGAGAAACACTCCGTGAATTCGCACGAAGGCCACGACACCCTGCAGGCCGAGCGCCGGGTTGCCGAAGGTGGTGAGGTGCGCCGCCCAGTGGAATTGTGACCACTGATAAACCGCTTGGAGGTTGATCGAGAAGTCCCAGGAAAGGGCAAATTTATTAACAACCACCGTGCTCCACCAGCCGAAGCCGATGAATTCAAGGACGAAGAAGCACAAGCCAATGAGGCGAAGACGACGCAGACCGGAGGACCACTCACTGCGAGGAGGGATGACGTAGAAGTCGGCGTCACGCCATCGATGCCACAGCCCTTGTGCGGCGGTGCGGAACCAGGGTCGACGACCTCGGAGGTCGGGAGCTTCGAGGTCGAGCGAGGTCAACGGGGTCAGGCCTGAAAGTCGGCCCACGTCGCGCTGAGACCCTCGCGAAGTGACACCGACAGCACGATGCCTCGCGAGGCAGCCTTAGCGTTGTCTACGATAACTGCGGGCATTTCGCCAAGTTTGGCCGGCACTTGTTCGTAGCCAATCGCGGCTCCCGTGACTTCGCAGGTGAGACGGTAGAGTTCATTGACCGAGACCGAGTGACCCGCGCCGACAATAAGCACGTCCGTTGTTTCCAAGGAAAGCGCCTGGACGAAGGCTCGGGCAACTTCGACGACGTAGACGTAGTCACGACGTTGCTCGCCATCGCCGTAGACCTGGAGAGTGCCCCCGTTGAGGGCGTAGCGCATCATGCGAGCGACGATGGAGTCCTTCACTTGCATCCCGATTCCGTACACGTTGGTCAGTCGCAGCGAGACCGTCACCATGTCGTAGCTCGAACCGTAACAGGACAACAGCATTTCGCCAGCGGCCTTGGTGGCACCGTAGGGGGTGAGGGGCCGAAGGGGCATCTCTTCGGTGATTACCGCTGATCCGGCGTCACCGGTGACGGCGTTACTACTCGCCATGACGAAGTGCCGAGTACCCGACAAGCGAGCGGCCTCGAGGAGCAGTTGGGTCGCCGCTACGTTCACTTCGAAGACGCCTTGGGGATTCTCCATGCTCTTAATGACCGAGGTCAGAGCGGCCAAGTGGATAACGCCATCAATGCCGTAGGAGAAGGCTTTGGCGACGACGGCGGGATCGCGAAGGTCGCCAATGACCTCCACGACCTCGAAATCTCTATTCGGCGATGGGTTGAGATCAGCGATAACCACCTCAACACCGTCGCTAAGCAAACAAGCAACAACGTGCTGTCCAATAAATCCGGATCCACCGGTAACGAGAACTCGCACGGCCTAGCTACTTACTTTTGCGCAAAGGGTCATAGTACCCATGTTACGACGTACGGGGACCCCGACTAATGGCATGCCTTGTCCCGGACCCGGCGTACTGCTTGCACCGGTGTGCGGCGGGCGAGTGACAGCCTTCGCCCCTGGTCGCTGACCTTGGCGGTGCCCGACCGCCTACTTCACGGTCGGGCACCGCTCTCCTACTTAAAGGAAGTCTCGGTCCACTTGATGAAGTTCACCAATGCGGCTGAGGGCTTCGCTGACGTTACGGGTCCAGAGAAACCAAGGAAGATGTAACCACCAGCAACCCAGGCGTCCAAGCGCACCGACGCCATGCTCTTCGTCGATCCCAGACCGTCTTCCTTACCGTTACCGAAGTCCAGGTAGTCGTTGGTTCCAGCGACGGGAGTCTTCTTCATGGCGCCCGACGCCTGCTGGACCATGTAGTTCATGTACTGCTGGGCGGTCATGGCCGGCATCATCGAGTTTTGCGCCTGTTGCGACAACTTGGCAATGTCTGAAGGACTAACGCATCCAACGACCAGGGCCTTGGCCCCAAAGTCGATTGTGGTACCGAGAGCGTTATCAGCGTTCTTGCTCTCGTTGACGAAGTTGTAAGGCTTTACCACGGGACCAGTGGCGTGGGTAAAACCCTTGCTGGTCACCAAGGACTTCGTAATTGCTGAGCACGTGAGACCCTTAGCACTCGCCACCGTGGCCGTGGCCACCGTAATGAGGGGCGCTAGGGCCAGACTGGCAACTACCAATTGAAATGAACGACGCACGTTTCCTCCAGGAATGATGATGGCGTGTATTGCACACGCGACTCATCAGCCTACGGAGCCTCTTTAGAAAAAGACCCTCGCTTCGATAAATTCTGTGTAAAGGCTAGAGCTTGATGCTGAAGCCCGAGTTGCCTTCGCTCTGGGGCAGATAGGGCGAAATCGCGTGCGCCAAGCCCGGCAAGGTCAAGGTCTGAAGGTAGATTTTCCCGGGGCCAGTGAGCTTGGCCAAGAAAATCGTATCGGCCCCGAAAAGCATGTTCTTGATGCCCTTCACGGCCTGAATCTCCAAGTTCACGCGGGCGTCGAAGAGACCAATGTGGCCGGGGTGCACCATCATCACCTCTCCCGCGGCCAAGTCATACTCCACCAATTCGCCCGAGAGTTCGATCCACGCGGTCCCCTGCCCACCGATGCGCTGCATGATAAATCCGTTCCCCGAAAAAATGCCGACACCCAGCTTCTGTTGAAAGGCAATTGTCAAGTTGACATCGGGGGTGGCGGCCATAAAGCCGTGGCGTGAAACCATGTATTCCTGATTCGCGTCTACCGAAACGGCCTTGATGTGTCCGGGCATCTTGGTGGCGAAGGCGACCATTCCCTGACCACCCGAGGCGGTGTATTGCGACATGAAAATTGACGTTCCCGAAAGGGCGCGCTTGAAGACGCCGCCGAAGCCCGATCCACCAGCCCCACTGGTTTGTGTCGACATGGCGATCGTCGGCGACATCCAGGACAATTCACCACCCTGCGAGATGACCGATTGGCCCGGCTGTAGTTGCACTTCGAGCACCGGCATGGTGGTGCCGAGAACGCGGTGGGCAACTCCCGAGGCGTCGGAGTCAGAAAATTCCGGCATGTTGTCTTCGGTGTGTTCGGTCATAAGGGATACTCCTCTACGTAGGTACATAGTGTTTTTAACACATCGCCCACGGCGGTTGACGAATATCACCCGGAATTCACACAGTCCCTAGGCGTGGAAATTCGTAGACTTCGAAGCACTTGGCCGGTGTCAGCGACTAGACCTGAGTGGTGCTCGCAACAACCTCCACTCTGACCTTGACCTTGGGCGTGATTGCTCCGACCCTCTCCGTTTTCGTCGGCGTCGCGCAGGCAACTCGCGTGGTGCGCTCGGGTGCGCAAGGGGTGTCTCTTTTGACCTGGATACTCTCCATGTTCGTCGCGAGCACGTGGGCCATCTACGGCTTCGCCTTTCACGTACCCGCCGAGCTCTACTGCAACTTCCCCTTCGTCGCAATTTGCTTCCTCGTCATCTTCATCGCCGCTCGGCACCAGCAACGCGAGCGCATCACTGCTTGGCAGTGCGGTGGGGTGCTCGTGGCAATCGCGCTGGTCGCCACCACGGGATTCTCCGTGCACTGGCGATGGATTATCAGCACCGTCGCCGTGGGCAGCGCCATATTGATTTACCTACCCCAGTTGGTGGTCAGTTTGAAATCCAAGGATCTGCAAGGCGTGTCGGTGGTGAGCTGGGCGACCGCGCTCGTAACCAGCTTGATCTGGGGAATCTACGGACTCTTGCTGCACAAGACGCCCGTCTCCATACCTTCGGTGGTGATGGTGCCCTCGTCGCTGATCATTCTGATTCAGGTTTCACGGCACCGGCTCAATGGTCACGCTCTCAGCGGAACGCCCTCGCCCCTCAATTAATCACATGGGGAAGCTGGACTCGCCACTGAAGCCGAAGTCCGCCACGAGTGCGTGACCGCTGATGGTGTGCGTAACTGGTGAACTAAGCCATACCAAGTAGTTCGCGATGTCACTCGCTTCGTGCACGGGAAAGGACCCGTCGAAGGAATCGCTCTCGGCCATGCCCGTGTCAATCTTGGGCATGCGGGTGTTCACCACACTGGGGCAAACGCAGTTAACGCGAATGTTGTCACGACGCAGGTCAACCGCCAATGCCCGCACCAACATCAAGAGGGCCCCTTTGGACGTGCAGTAGGGCACGTGCAGTGGGGACGCCACTATGGACGAGTCCGAGGCAATGATGGCCACGGAACCCTGATCGCTAGCGCGGAGGTATTTGGCACCGTATTTGACGGGCAACCACTGGCCCTTGACGTTGACCGCGAAAACGTCATCCCAAGCGCTGGCCTCGATCTCGTCAAAGGGCTGGCCGAGCAAGCCCGACACGCCCGCGCAAAGGACCAGGTGGTCGAGCCGGCCAAAGACGGCCACGCCAGCCGCAATTCCCTCCTCCACCGATGACTCCGACGCGACGTCCATGAAAACGGCGGTCGCTCGCCCACCCTTCGCTACCACTTCTTGCGCCACCGACTCGGCTACCGCCAGATCGATGTCCGCCACGATGACCGAGACGTCCTCGGCCCCGAAGGCCAGAGCCGAGGCCCGCCCTATACCGCGTCCACCTCCGGTAATCAGGACGACCGTCCCCTGCATTCGTAGATCCATTACTACTCCTTCCGTCGTCGCCGCGCTGGCGTGAGGTGTTTAGTTCTTCGTCGAGGGTGCTCGAAAGGCCTCGAAGAGAGCGTAGATGTCTTTGCTCCCGTAACCGCGCTCTACCGCGAGGGCCAAGACGTCGCGGACGAGTTCGGGCACTTTAAGGTCCAAATCCGACTCGGCCCCCGCCTGTACCCACTGGTCGGACCAGGCCTTCCAGGTCGTGAGCGACGCGGTGCCCGACGGGTAGACGTCGGCCGAGCGGGCGTCGCGTATGGCCTCAAAGAGTGAGGGGTCGATGAAGGGAACAGTGGCGAGGTAGTCCTCCTCGCGAACCCCTTGGGCCTCCAGCAAGGCGAACACGCTGCCCAGCACCGTCATTAGCCCGGTGTAAGTACCTAGTCGCGCAAAATCCAGCGCGGCGGCGTAACCCAGGTCCTCGCCGAGGTACGCGCTGTCGCCAATGAGGGGCGACAGGACGTCAAGGGTGGCCTCGAAGACCGCAAGGTCACCGGTGTAGTGAAAGGTCCCAAGGCCCGTACCAATTTGATGGGGACCCCCGTGCATCGTGCAGTCGAGGTAGGCGATGTTGTGATCCTTCGCCCACTGACCGCTGGCGCGGGCTCGTTGGGCGGTTCCCGACGAAAACTGCACCAGCGTTTTACCGGACAAGGCCGCGGTCACCGCCGGGGGGTGCAACATTTCGTCGCTGACGTCGTAGTTACGAACGCAAACGAAGACCAGTGAACTCGCCCGCACGGCCTGTTCAACGCTCTCGGCCACCAGCGCGCGACCAGCGAAGGGCGCGCATTTCTCCGGACTACGGTTCCACACTGTTAGCTGGTGGCCTTCTCGAAGCAGCGTGTTGGCAATGGCCGTCCCCATCCAGCCGAGTCCGAGTACCGATACCGATGTTGGCGCCATGACAATTCCTTCGCTCCCCCTTCACGGTATCGTGCCTCGTGACGAAGTGAGATCGCCGGTCAGAACCTGACGTCACCGCAAACCACCACCAAGACCTTCGCCATCACTAGTCTCACTGCTATGGAACCGCACCGACTGAACGGCGTCTTCCCCGTCGTGCAAACCCCATTTCTCGAGAATGGGGCCATCGACCTCGACGGTCTGGAACGAGAGCTGCACTGGATACTGGACCAGGGTGTCAGCGGGCTCACGACGGGTATGGTCTCAGAAATTCTTCGCTTAAACGAAGACGAGCGTCACCAACTCGCCGCGATGGTGACGAGCGTGGCGCGAGAGCGTGGCGCCCTGGCGATACTGAGTTGTGGTGCGGAATCGACACGCCTCGCCATCCGCTACGCCAGCGCGGCCGCCGACCTGGGTGCGCAGGGCATCATGGTGATTCCGCCGACTACGGTGTCGCTGGGCGAAGAGGCCACCTTTGATTACTTCGTCGCCATCGCCGACGCCACCGACCTCGCCGTAGTCGTCCAGGACGCCAGCGCCTACGTAGGCCAACCACTCTCCATTGCCCTGCAAGCACGCCTCCAAGAGGAGCTCGGCCCCCAGGTCTACTTCAAGCCCGAGGCACCACCCCTGGGCCAGCGGCTCTCACAACTGCGCGAAGCTACTTCTGGGGCGGCCCGAAGCTTTGAGGGCACCGCGGGGGTTAACTTGGTCGACGCCTTTCACCGCGGCGTTATTGGATCAATGCCCGGTGGTGAAGTGTGTTGGGCCATTGAAGTGATGTGGCGAGCCCTCACCACCGGTGACCTCGAGCGGGCGACGCGTATCAACGCCTACCTCGCGCTCCTGGTGAACGTTCAAACCTCGCTCGATTCCTACGTGGCGATTGAAAAGCACTTGTTGTGGCGTCAGGGAGTACTCGAGTCGACTCGGGTTCGCGGACCCTCGGGCTACGTGCTCGACGACGAAACTCGCGAAGAAATCGACCGGCTGCTCGTCCTCCTGCAGCGCGCCACCTACGACGAAAGCGACACTCTCTAGCGACGCCAAAGGAACTGGCGCGTGCGTTTTAGAGAGCGGTGGCCCGCACCGCGGCGCTGGCTCGTTCGAGCAGGCCCTCGAGCGATCCCGAGCTGGGCACCAGGTTCGTACCCATCGCCACGCCTACGGCGCCCGCGGCGAACCACTGGTTCGCGTTCTCGCTCGATACCCCTCCGGTAGGAATGAACGCCACCTGCGGGAAAGGGCCACGAAGCGCCCGGAGATGGTCAATTCCTCCCGTTGAGGCGGGGAACAATTTCACGTAGTCAGCCCCAGCCTCCACGGCTCGGGCAACTTCAGTTGGCGTGAAGGCTCCGGGCAAGGTAAACAAACCACGCTCTTTCGCCACCCCGATCACGGCCGGGTTGGTGTCGGGCATGACAACGAAGGTGGCTCCGGCATCAGCCACCGCCGTCACGTCCGACTCCCGCAGTACGGTGCCGGCTCCGACGTGAATTTGTCCCCCCACCGCGGCCACGACCTCCGCCAGACCTCGCAGACCGGTCGAACGCTCGACGGTTACTTCGAGGAACTCCACGCCCGCTTCCACCAGTGTCTGGGCAATGGCGACCACGTCGTCGTGGTGATGCAGTCGCAGGATCGCCACCAGGCGAGCCCGACGAAGGTCTCCGTCAAAGTTTCGCGCCATCATCGCAACAACGATCTGGACGCGCGGTACTTCGTCGTGACGTCCGCGAGCGAGCCCACCCACGAATCACCGGGGATAGTGAGCATTCGCGCGTAGACGCGGGCCACCTGCTCGGCCACAACCTCGGAAGTCTCCCCGCGTAGGGTAGCCGCGAGAAACGCGCCCGCCGCGGCGTCGCCCGCTCCGAGTTCGTCAATCACTTGACCTGTCGCTTCGGCGTTCGTCACGTCATCAGCGATGAGGTGCACGCGCACCAGGAAGCCACCCGAAGGCAGCTGCTCACGTTCACGCACCATCACGGTACCGATACCGTAACGGCGGCGGACCTCCTGCGCTCCCTCGAGAAAGGGTAGTGAGGTTCCCAGCAGCATGTGTAAGTCCTCCTCCGAAGCGAAGAGGACGTCTACTTGATCGAGCAAGGAGCGCACGACCGACGCGGCCTCGTTCGGCGTCCACAACTGGCTGCGGTAATTGACGTCAAAACTCGTCATCACGCCCGACGCGCGCGCAGCCTCGAAGAAGGCCCGCACGGCCTCGCGGGCCTCACCCAGTGCACAGGTGATGCCGGTGGTGTGAGCGGCCCCGGCTCCCTGAAGCAAGGCAGTCCAATCAAAGTCCGCCGCGCCTAGGTGGCTCGCCGCCGAATTCGCTCGATCGTAAAGGACGGTCGAGGGGCGAGGTGGAGCGCCCACTTCGAGAAAGAAGGTCCCCATGCGGCCCCCCTCCTCCTCCAGCGCGACCAGTTCAACGCCGTTGGTCCCGACGTGGCGCCGCACCAAATTGGCTAATTCATTTTTTGGTAGGCGCGTGACAAATCGACTCGACGCGCCTAGGGCACGCGCGGCGATCAAGACGTTAAGTTCCGCCCCCGCCACGTAGGCACGGTAATCCTGCGCCGCCGCCAGGGGAATGTTGTTGGTCGCAGTGAAACGCACCAGCGCTTCACCCAATCCAACAATGAGTGGTTCATTCGCCATGGTGTGCTCCTAAACGTGGACGGTAGGGGTTCAGGGGCAAACCACGGACACCCACCTCGCAGGCGAAGAGTCGCCCCGCGTTGGGTTCGGCGGCGAGTACTTCGGCGCTCATATCCTCTTGCGCGGTGGTTATGTAAAGGGTGGTTCCGTTCGCCCCACCAATGGTGGGACAGGAGGGCTGGCGGGTGTCCACCTTCACCGAGCCAATGTGCTCACCACTGGCCGCGTACTGGCGAACCTCGTAACCACCCCACACGGCCACCCACACATTTCCCTCAACGTCGACGCAGAGGCCATCCGGAGCCCCTTCACTGGCCACATCGAAACGAGCGAAGAGGCGTTGGTTGGAAATACCACCTTCCTCATCAACGTCGTAGCGGTGAATGGTGCCGGGGGCGGAGTCCACGTAGTACATGGTCCGATTGTCAGGGCTCCACGCAATGCCGTTGGCAATGGTGAGGTCCTCGAAGACCGTTTCTACCCCGAAGGATTCGTGGTAGCGGTAGAGGCTACCCATGCCGGGTTCCGCGCGACGCGACATCGACCCAATCCAGAACGCCCCCCAAGGGTCGGCCGCTCCGTCATTGGATCGCACCCTTCCGCCGTTGTGGGCTTCGGGTGAAGCGAGGAGGGTGAGCTCGCCCGCTTCGCTCAGTGCAAACAGGGAATCATCCATCGCGACAATCCATCCATCAGCCCGGTTCTCCTGCGGCGCCAGTGCCGTGAAGGATCCAGGAAAGTCGTAGTGGGTAATGATCTCGAGATTCGTTCCCTTGGCGCGCGCCCGAAAGAATTGCCCCCCCTCGGGAGCAACGTTCACCCAATAGAGCTCTTGTCGTACCTCGTCGTAACGAGCACACTCGCCGAGAAAGTAGCGATCCGTCGTACACGGCTGAGCGCTTAATTGCTTCATGATGCTTCTCCTGGTTTAACGGTAAGGTCGACCCACCAGCGCGATGGGTCTTGGGGAACAAATTCGGATACGAGTCCGGCGCGCTGGGCTCGTCCGAGATCATCATAAAAACCACTCATCGGCTCAATAGCGATGACTCGATGTTCGGTGAGGTCGTAGTGGTCTGACCAGATCACCAGATATGGGGCAAACTCCCTATCCCACTCCAAGGTCAAGGTGGCCCCGTCTGGATCAACGAGTCGAGGTTCGACGTGGGGGTTAGCGGGATTGAGGTAGTAATTCTGATTACTGCCCACGGCCAGGTCGCGCTCGACGACGAAGTCGCCGGGCCAGGGGATTTCGGTGAGAACACCATCGTCACCCTTGAACCAGTATCCGTCCGTCCGGTCCAACACGAGTCGCGTCCCCGGTCGAGTCACGAACTGAGGGTGTAGGGCCCACAACATCGTCATTGGACGAGCCACTGTGCAGCAGTACGCCACGCGCAGGGTATGACCTGCAAGGGTCAGGGTGCGTTCAAATTCGTAGTCCAGCTGCTGGCCCTTGACCACTTGCCGCAGTGAGGTCGCAGAAGAGTTGACCACTTCCCACTTTGCACTCCAGAGTTCACCATGGTCCGCGAGCTCGAGCTCATTGTAGGGATCACCGACGTAGACGCTGGGATCAACGGTGGGTAACATTTCGTCCCACCCGTAGTGCGCCGTGTCGGTGTAGACCGCCCCCAGCACAGCGGCCGTGGCGGGCTGACCCCTAGGGGAGCTCAGCCATTCCCGCTTATCACGGCGGGTGCGAAGACTGGCGATACGCCCGCCCTCGTGCGCCAGCACCTCGACAGTGACGTCGTCGTTCTCGAGGGTGACCACGCGTTCGCTCATTGTGACGCCGTCATTTGGTAGGGCCAGAACTGTCCGTCACGCTCGTAGGATTCGGCCGCC
Source organism: uncultured Actinomycetes bacterium (assembly GCA_903828785.1). GTDB lineage: Bacteria > Actinomycetota > Acidimicrobiia > Acidimicrobiales > RAAP-2 > RAAP-2. The sequence continues at coordinate 46,396 of CAIKNP010000027.1, forward strand.
GCCGCGAGGGCGTCTTCGTTAATGCGAAGGCCCAGTCCGGCGGCGGTGGGTACGCCCCAGCTCGGACCGTCGGCGATTGGCAAGCGTTCCGCAAGGATGTCACCGACCATGTGAGCCGTGGTCTGTTGGTTACCATCGACGATTCCGGGCAGCGTGAGCATGACGTGCTGACCGGCAGTCGCGGCGATACCCAGCTCACCGTGCGTGTGCTTGCACACGCGCGCTCCGTGTTCGTAGGCGAGGTAGCCCAGGCGCTGAAAGCTTCGTAGCGAACCAACCCAGTAGGGGCTGAAGCAATAGACGTCGGCGACGCGCGATTCAATGCGCTCGCGAGCCTGCTCTTCACTCCACAAGCCCTCGTTGGCACAAACGGGTACGTCTATCAAGTTCCGGAGGTCCTTTAAGAGGTTGACGGGCACCTGTCGCACGGGTTGCTCGACGAAATCGAGGCGCGCGGAACGCAAGTCCGTCAAGACCCGCCGTGCCTGGGGCAGCGTCCACGCCCCGTTGGCGTCAATTCGGATGTTGGCGTCACCGACCGCTTCGCGAATAGCCAAGACCCGCTCAAGGTCGGCGCGGTCGTCGAGGCCCACCTTTAAGTAGAAGGTTCCGTAGCCGCGAGCGACGCCCTGGCGAGCCTGCGCCACTAAATCCTCGACGTCGTAACCGCTCAAGTACCAGAAGTAGTCAACCGATTCACGCAAGGCGCCGCCCAGAAGGGCGTGCACCGGCACGCCCGCTGCTTGACCACAGATGTCGGCCAAGGCCATATCAATCCCGGCCCAGGCGAAGTTGGCTGTTCCTTCTCGAAACTGCCACAGTCCCCGGTGCCACGCGTCGCGTCGCATGGCTTCGCTGCGCCACGGATCTTGGCCGAGCACGAAGGGCATCATGGCGGTCACGGCACTGTTGACTGAGGCCATATCGGCGCCGGCGGAGGTTTCCCCCCAGCCCACGAGGCCATCATCGGTTTCGAGTCGCAAGACGCCGGCCGTCACCCCATCGCGTTGAACCTGCGAGGAGACTTCACGATGGTGGTAGGCCACGTTGGCACTGGTGAGCGTCCAGCTGGCGATCTTCATTAGCTCTACCGCTACTCCGCGTTGTAGGTCATGGCGGGACCCGCCGGCAGGGCGGCCATTAAGCCACCGTCGACCGCGTACATCGCGCCCGTGACGAAGGAGGCCAGGGGTGAGGCGAGAAAGAGAGCGACCTGAGCCACGTCGTTCGGCTGCCCTAAGCGACCCAGCGGGTGCGCCAGCACCATGAAGGCCAACTGCGCTTCGGGGTCACGCGCGGCCTCGGCCTCTCGCCGGACCATGGGCGTATCAATCGTCCCGGGGACGATGCCGTTCACCCGAACCCCAAAGGGCGCTCCTTCAAGGGCCAGTGCATTCACCAGTGCGTGCGCCCCGCCCTTCGAGGCGGCGTAGGCACCGGCGTCAGGCACGGTGGCCAGCGCGTGCGGTGAACTGGTCACCACGATGGCTCCCTTGTTACGGGGACACATCGAGAGCAGAGCCGCGCGACTTACCAAGAAGACCCCCGTCAGGTTGATAGCCACCACCCGATTCCACTCGTCCAGCGAAGTATGACGGACGTCCTTCGTCCACTCCACTCCCGCGTTGGCGTACACCACGTCTGGTGGCCCACAGTGTGTCTCCACCCAGTCGAAGGCGCCCGTGACTTCCGTTTCGCTCGACACATCGCAGTGACGAAAGAAGGCTCGATAACCTTCACCAGTGAGTTGATCGGCCAGGCCCTGGCCGGCCACGTCGTCGTAATCGAGAATCACGGTGATGGCCCCAGCGCGAGCGAAGACGATTACCGCTGCGCCACCGATACCCGCAGCACCCCCCGCGACTACGACCACCTGATCAGTAAAGAACTCATTCCACATAACTACTCCTTTCGGGCCGCTTCGCTACCCCGCCAATGCGCGGGGTCCAAAGTGGTCGACTACTCCGTCACTGCGAGGGCGGTGATTTCTACCTTCATACCCGCAGGGAGCGAGACACCCACCGTGGTGCGAGCCGGGTAGGGCTTGGAAAAAATCTTTTCGTACTCCGCGTTCATCGCCGGGAAGTCGGCCATGTCGGACAAGTAAACGTCGACGCGAATGACGTCGTCCAGGGAGGCACCACTGGCTTCGAGTACCGCCGCGATGTTCTTAAAGGTTTGCACGGTTTGACCGCCAACGTCGGTGGACGCGTAGGTGCCCGTAGCGAGATCAATTCCCGCCTGGCCCGAGGCCGCCACCGTCGTACCAATGCGCACCGACTGGGAATACGGGGCGATCGGCGTGGGGGCCTTGTCGGTCTTTCCTTCAATACGTGCCATAGTGCAACCTTTTCTTTCGTTGGTCCGCGACGGGCGTCGCGGAGTATTTACTTACCCATACCTGCCGTGAGTCCCCGAACAAAGAAACGCTGTCCGAAGAGATACAACACGCCGAGGGGGAGAATGGAGAGGAAGGCCGCGGCCATCAGGAGTGGCTCGTTCGACACGAAACGACCCTGGTAGAGGGTGAGCCCCGCCATCAGCGTCCGCGCCCCGTTATTTTGCAGAAACACCAGGGCCACGAGTAATTCGTTCCAAACGAATATGGCGTTCACGATAACGAGGGTGATGGTCGACGCCCCGGAAATCGGCATGATAATGCTTCGCAGAATGCGGTGGTGTGGCGCCCCGTCCATGTAGGCAGCCTCCACCAGCTCCATGGGAATCTCTCGGAAGAAATTCACGAGAAAGAAAATCGAGAAGGGGATGAGGAGACCAATGTAGAAAATGATGGCCGAGGGCAGTTGATTGATCAGGTGCACTTTGATCATCAAGATGTACATGGGCACCAACAGGGCCACGGAAGGAATTGCCATCAGCGCCATGTTGGCGCGGAACAATGCCTCGCGTCCATGAACCTTGCCAAAGACAATGCCGAAAGCCGCCATGATCGAGAAGGTCGTAGCGATCGCCACCGAGACCACCGTGGCGATAGCACTGTTGCGCACCCAGAGCATGAGCGGCCAGTCTCGGTACACCTGCTCGAAATTAGAAAAAGTGATGTGCAGCGGGAATCCGGTGGGGCTGGCGGTGTAGGCGGCTGGCGTCTTGAGTGCGGTCTGCAGAATGAACCACACCGGGTAGAGCGAGAGCACCGAGAGAACAATGAGCAGCACGTGGCGCATGACGTTGCGAAAGCGTTGCATCAGTGCGGCGCCTTCGCTGATCGGGCGCGCGCCCAAATGTAGAGGGCGATGAAAATACTCGCCAAGGCCAGCAAAGCGACCGCGGCGGCGGACGCGATACCGATGGATCCGTTCTCAAAACCATTCTGGTAGATAAAGAATTCGAGGACGCTCGACGCGTACGCGGGTCCCCCACCCGTCAAAACGTAGACGTAGGTGAAGACGGACGACAACATGTTGATTGATTGCAAAATGACGAAGAACTCAATGATGCGAATAATCTGCGGCACCAAAATGCGGCGCTGAATCACCCACCAACCCGCCCCATCGATCCGGGCGGCTTCGATCATCTCTTGCGGAACGGCCAGCAGGGCGGCACTAAACACCACAACCCCAAAGCCGAATTGCTGCCACACAATGACGCCACCAATACTAAAAATGACCCAACTCGGTGAACCCAGCCAGTCGTGGATGAGGCCCGACAGGTGCACATTGGTCAGGAAGGAATCCAGAATGCCGTTGCCCTGGAGCAGATACGAAAACGAAAGTCCCATGGCCACCGCGGGCAAAATGTAGGGCACGAAAAGGATGGCGCGGTACTTGCGAATACCCCGGAACGAGGTATTGATGATGAGTGAGACGATGAGTGACAGGCTCGTCACAATCGGCACCACTATTAACAACTTGAAGTTGTTGAACATCGAACTCATGAACTGCGGATCGATGAGGAGATCTTTGTAGTTACTTGTTCCAACCCACGTCAGCTGCCCGACACCGCCCGCGTAGAAGCTGTACTTAACAACTTGGTAGAGCGAGTAGGCGAAGACGAGGCCCAGCATGACGAGAGCCGGGGCCATGTACCCGTAGGCCCACAGCTGGCCACGACGTCGACGCCGGCCACCTTTGGTGGCCGGCGTCGAGACATCGTTGCTCGAAACTACGTCAGCGGATGTCACTCCGCCAATTCTCACTTCTTGCATAGCGCACTACGAGACACGTGATGATCAGGCGCTCTTAGCCCAGGTGCTGAACTGCTGGAACTGCGAGGGCTGCTGGGTCTGCCACAGGGTCAACTGTGTGCTCCACAGGGCCACGGCCTTAGCGGCCGAACCACCCGACGTGATGACCTGTCCGGCCGGACGGTCAGCAGCAGTGTCGATGGTTGGCGGGATGAAGTTTTCCAGCCACACCGACGGACCAGCGGTGTCGAGACCGTCCAACTGCTTCGCCAAGGTACCAACAATGTCACCCTTGGGGAAACGGTTGTCAGCGGGGAAGGCCCCCGTCTCGGTGTTCAACGCTTTCATGTTGACGGCGCTGTGCAAGAAGCCCATGAACTTAGCGTCAGCCGCCTTGTTTGATGACCACGAAGCGATGAACTCGGACGACGACTGCGTCGCGTCGTAGGTCTTCGCCAGTGCGCCATTACCCCAAATGGGAGGTGCCGCGGCGCCCACGTTGGCCTGACCGAGGGTCTTGGCCCAAGCGAGGGCGTTGCCGTCAGTGGTGAAGGTCATGGCGGACTTGCCCTCGGGGAACAAGTTCCAACCCTGCGCGAAGTCCAGCGTCGCGACGTTGCTGTTCACGTAACCAGACTTAATCAAGTTCTGGAACATCGTGTACATCTTGGTCAACGAGGCCAACAGCGCAGCACGGTTGCTGCCCACGTTGGCCACACCCTTGGTCAGCTGCGAAATGGAGTTAAGCAGCTGCTTTTCGTAAATGGCAAACATCCACGCACCGAAGTCTCCACCGGCGTTACCCATGCCGAAGGGGATGATGCCGTGCGCCTTCAAGGCGGCGCAGTCCGTAAGGAACTGGGCCCAGGTCTTGGGAGCAACGTTAGGGTTCAAACCAGCCTTAACGAAGAGCTTCTTGTTCCAAACCAGTGGCACACCAATGACGTACAGCGGCATGGCGTAGATCTTGCCCATGTAGGTGTTTTCGGCAGTGTCGAGCCAGTGCGATGTTTCGCTCTTGGGGATGTAGTTAGAAATTGGCGTGACTGCACCAGCCAGGGCTGGCTGCAGAACCGGCAGGGTCGCCCACTGCGTGTCGATGTCCGGTCCACTCTTCTGTGACGCCGCCAAAGTGAAACTAGGAATAACCGAGTCGTTTGACTGCGGGACCAAGGTAACGGTGACGTTCGGGTTGGCCTTCTCGTAGATCGCGATGCGCTGTTGCATCCAGTTGTTCATTCCCGGGATGTCGCCTTCGCCCCAGAACCAGTAGGTGAGGTTGGTCTTTCCAGCCGCGCTGGCGTTAGTGGCGATTGGCAATGCGGCAGCACCGAGCGCTACCGATACCGCGCACAACATTGTCAACATTCTTTTGATGGTGCTCGAAGCCATTTTCGAAATTCGCATCGATGATGGCTGGTCGCTTCCCAAAACTTTCTTGGTCATTGATCCCCCTGTACGTCATTCACTTTGAATGCCCTTAAGCACAACTTAGCCTTCACGACGGGTGATGGAACGCTGTTCCGATTATCGGAAATTGTGGAAAATGCTCGACCTCTTTTGTTCCACCTACTCGAACACCGATTGATGTTTTCGCCTCGCGTTTTGTCCGAGCGATGAGCTAAATCGACATCGCCGAGAAGCCACCGTCGACGTGAACGAGCGCCCCCGTTACAAAACTTGACGCGCGCGAGGACGCGAGCCACAGCAAGGCCCCATCCAACTCTTCGGGCTCACCCAGCCGGTTCATTGGGGTGTGAGCAGTAATGGAGGCAATGCGCTCCGGCGTTAAGAGGGAGCGATTTTGTTCCGCGGGAAAGAAGCCTGGGATGAGGGCGTTTACTCGAATACCGAGGGGCGCGAACTCCCGCGCCAAGTATTGGGTGACGTTATTGACACCCGACTTAGCTGCCCCGTAGGCAAAGACCCGGCTGAGGGGCGGGCCCGAGGATGCCGAAGAAACATTAATGATTGATGCCCCGCCCGAACGATGACTCATCTGCTCGGTGAACAGCTGACTGACGCGAAAGACTGACCCGAGATTGATGTCGAGGATCTGCTGCCACTCTTCCTCGCTCAAATCACTAAAGGGTGTGCGCGAATTCACGCCAGCCGCATTAACGAGAACGTCGGTCCCACCACTGGCGGCGAGTTGAGAGGCGACTCCGGCAACGCTCGCGCGGTCAGTGACGTCGATCTCGAGGAATGATGCCTCGCCACCCGCCGCGATGATTGTCCGAACGACACTCTCACCCCGTTCGTGCGAACGCCCCGCCACGACTACCCGCGCGCCGGCCGCGGCGAGACATTGGGCGAAGCGACTCCCGAGCACCCCGGTTCCGCCGATGACCACCGCGCGCTGGGTACTGAGATCAAAGAGTGAGGATGGTGAAGGGACCTTGCTCATCGTGCTCCCGCCAGTGGGGCCAGGTGGCGACCGATGTGCGCCACTAATAATGAATCGTACTCATCGCCCCGGTCAGTGAGCAGACCGCGTAGGGCGTCGTTTAAGGAGGTGGTCACTTGTTCGTCTTCGCGCGTGAGCACGGCGCTATAACCCACGTGAAGTAACTGACGTGCGTCAAAGTGCCCCAGCAGCGATGGCAGGTCGCTGTCCCGCAGCGAAGTGCTGGGAGGGGCATTGGCGAGATCCGCCGACACCTGGTAACTGGCTCGCGTTCCCACGTACGCCTCGCGGCTGACCTCGTAGATATCTCGGAACAAATCGGGGTGGTGGCGCGCAGCGAGTTCCAGGGCAACCAAGTAATTCGTTCCTGAAGTCTTGAGGTGCATTACGCCACCCGTCGCCACCATAGCGAGCTCGTAGATACTGAATTTGTCCGAACCGGAATGAATACTCAATTTGTATGGACCAAAGGCGAGCGCCACCGCGGCGTGCTGCGTGAGCGAATCACGAAGCACCTCAAGCGAGCCAATGTACTCGACGCCTTTTTCAAAGCGACCGATGTAGCGAGGCGCGAAACTCATCCACTCCACACCCAGACGCCGCAGCTCGGTCGCGAAGTAGACGTGTTCAACAATGGTGGTGACGTCCTCGGTTTCGTCAATCGCGATTTCCACCTCAATCGCGTGCGAGGCCATCGCGCGCAAGTGCCGGTACATCATCACGGCGTGGGCGACCGCGGCTCCATATTTAGCCGCAGCGTGACGAATGTCTTGCTCACTCGGGAACACCCCCGTGCCGCGATCATCGTAGGTGCCCGGGGCGTAGCGACGAAGAAAGGACCTTTCGTCATCTTCGAGTGAGGCCCACGGCAGTGCCGCCAATGAGCCGTCGAATGTGACGCCCACGTCATTGACGTGATCACCCGGGTCAATAGTGAATGAAGTAAAACCCGCAGCGAGGCAAAGGTCGATGTCGTCGGTCGTCTTCAAGTGATCAGCGTCAGCGCCGAAGGGCTGGTCCCATCCAGCCGCCAGGGCACCAAAGGTGGCGTCATCCAGCACCTGCTGAGGCGTGCGACCCAGCCGCTGCATTTCACGAGCGGATTGCTGCGCAAACACTGCCCGTAGTCCGCTGCCGTATCGCTGAAAGGCGCGGGCGTGACCTCGGGTGGCGAGACCCATACGGTCACCGACACCGGCGGAAGTGGCCAGCCCAACGGGCTGGGGCGCCAAGCTGGGAATTCGTCGCCGAAGTTCACGGGCGTTTTTCGCCGACAGCGGTCCGTGCAAAACGACGCCACCGTCGAGTTCGCTCGCCTCACCCTCAAAGCCCTTCAGTGCATCAGCAGAGGGACCACGGAGTTCAATATTCCCCTGACCCGCGAAATAAACGACGTTCAAGTAAAGGTCGCCTGATTGCAATCCAGTGGGGTAGTTCATGCGCTTCCTAACAATGACGATAAACGGGCGACAAACGTCGACGAGTCCTAGGCCACCACGTCTAAGCCGGCGGCGGAATCCTGGTCGAGGTAGAGATGAGCGTGGGCCACGGTCTGCAGAATCGACGCGGGGCAGTCCGGCGTTACTGGCCCCTCAAGACTGCGCTTGACCACGTGGACCTTGCGGGCTTCGGGCGTCAACACGAACACCGTCGGAGGGCGCAGCAGCGCGTGCACGGTCAAGGACAAGGCCTGCGTTGGTACCTCGGCGAGGTTGGCGAAGTGACCCTCACCAACTTGTTGCGTTCGACAGGCCTCGTCGAGATCGACAATGTGGATCAGTTCGCGAGTTTCGAAATCGGCTGGGGGGTCGTTGAAGGCGAGGTGACCATTTTCACCAATACCCATCACCGTCACCGTCGGATCGAGGTCACGCAACAGATTGCTGTACCGAGTGATCTCGTCCGCAATCGGCGTCCGATCACCGCGTACGCCGTAAAAGGCCTTGGGCGACACTCGTGAGACCAGCTTCTCTTCCATGTACAAACTAAAACTAGCGGGGTGTTCGTGCGCCATCCCGAGGTACTGGTCCATGTGCAAAATAGAAATGCGCGACCAATCGATGTCGTCGCGCTCGCACAGTGCATCCATAAAACTCAACTGTGAATTACCCGTGGCCAAAATCACCGCGATCTCGTCACGCGTTTGTAGGTCGGCTCGAACAACAGTTGCGAAGTCTTGTGCGGCCAATTCGCCTAAGGCCTGATTCGATTCACTGATGAGCACTTCGAGAAGACCGTATGTTGTTCGTTGCACGTGAGCTCCAATGTGTCGTGTCCGTCGCGAGTACCGAACTCACCACCCGTCGACTTGGACCAAAGTTAGCCAAGTTTGACAGGTCCCAAATGCCCTGTTCGCATTTCCGATTATTGGACTTCATCGAAGGTTTGCGTCCAGTGTTTCTTGACCCTAGATTCGTACGTGTCCCCCGTCGCGAGCGCCGCTCTTTAGGTACCCCGACTCACCACCATGGAAGGAATCCGCTAATGACCGCCGATCCTCTCTCCATTGTCGTCATGGGCGTTTCTGGTTCAGGAAAAAGCACCGTCGCCGCCCGACTGGCGGCCGATCTGAACGCCGATTACCTCGACGGCGACTGGCTTCACCCCGCTGACAACATCAGCAAAATGGCCAAGGGCGAGCCACTCGACGACGACGACCGCCAACCCTGGCTTCGGGCTATCGGCGATCAGGTGAACGCGACAACCCGCCAAGGCGGACGGAGCGTGGTCGCGTGCTCCGCTCTCAAGCGCGCGTATCGCGATGTCTTGCGGGCGCACGTCCCAACGCTCTTCTTTGTCTTCCTCGACGGCTCCTTCGAACTCATCAAGGAACGTATGGAGACTCGCACGCACGAGTTCATGGCACCCTCGATGCTCGAGTCACAGTTCGCGATTCTCGAGCCGCTCGAGAGTGACGAGTACGGACAGCGTGTGGAGTGTTCGCTCGACCCCGCGGAAATATCGTTCCTCGTAAGATCCCGTTTAGCAGTATCTACAATTGCCCTAGCGGTAAACACAAGTGAGGTTGGTCCGTGAACATTGTCCGCGTAGAAGTACTGGTAGCAAGTCCAGATAGGAACTTCGTTACCCTTCGACTCACCACTGATGATGGTCTGGTCGGTCTCGGCGACGGCACCTTGAACGGACGCGAACTAGCCGTAGCCAGCTACCTGCAAGACCACGTGGCCCCGCTCCTTCTCAATCGTGATGCGCACCGCATCGAGGACACCTGGCAGTACCTCTACCGGGGGGCCTACTGGCGTCGTGGACCAGTGACGATGGCCGCCATCGCCGCCGTCGACGTTGCGCTCTGGGACATCAAAGCCCAGGCCGCCGGCATGCCGCTGTACCAATTGCTCGGCGGAGCGTCACGTAACGGCGCGCGCGCCTACGGACACGCCAGTGGTCGCGATATTCCCGAACTCTTTGACTCCATTCGCGCCCACCAAGCCCAGGGTTACAAGGCCATACGCATTCAAACCGGAGTTCCCGGTCTGGGAACGGTCTACGGGGTGGCTTCGAGTCCCACCGTTGGCCAGCAGCGCTACGACTACGAACCGGCCCGCCGCACCGCCTTGCCCGTCGAAGAGCAGTGGGACACGCCGGCCTACCTGCGTCACGTCCCCACTGTTTTTGAAGCCGTTCGCAACGAGTTCGGTCCCGAGCTCACCTTGCTCCACGACGGTCACCACCGCATGACGCCGATTCAGGCCGCCAAACTGGGAAAGTCCCTCGAACCCTACGACCTTTTCTGGCTCGAAGACTGCACGCCGGGCGAAAATCAGGAAGCCCTGCGACTCGTGCGTCAGCACACCACGACGCCGCTGGCCATTGGCGAGGTTTTCAATTCCGTGTGGGACTACCAGACCCTGATCAGTGAGCAGTTAATTGACTACGTGCGATCGGCCGTGACCCACACCGGCGGTATCTCAGGACTACGAAAGATTCTCGACTACGCCGCGCAGTACCAAATCAAGTCGGGTATTCACGGACCCACCGACATTTCCCCCGTAGGGATGGCGGCCGCGCTCCACCTCGACATCGCCATTCACAATTTCGGAATCCAGGAGTACATGCGACACGGCGACGCCACGAACCAGGTCTTTCGACAAAGCTTTACGTTCACCGACGGTTACTTACACCCCGGCGAGCAGCCCGGGCTCGGTGTTACCTACGACGACCAAGCGGCAGCGGCTCATCCCTACCAGAGTGCGTATCTGCCGGTGAACCGTCTCCTCGACGGCACCGTTCACGACTGGTAACGCGAATGACTACTTCGACACCACTACAACTCGGCTTGGTTGGCGCCGGACGCATGGGGTCCAACATCGCCCGCCGCATTATTCGCGACGGACATTCCAGCGTGGTCTTTGACCTCAACACCGCGGCGCTTGATGAACTCGTGACCGACGGCGCAGTGGCGGCGACCTCACTGGCCAATCTGGTCGAGCAACTGGCCACGCCGCGCGCCATCTGGTTGATGCTGCCCGCCGCCCTCACCCAGTCCACCCTCGACGCACTCGTGCCGCTGCTTAGCCCCGACGACGTCGTGATTGACGGTGGTAACTCCTTCTACCAAGACGACATCATTCGTGCGCGACAGCTCGCCACGTCGGGTATTCACTACGTCGACTGCGGTACTAGTGGGGGTGTCTGGGGACTCGAGCGTGGCTACAGCTTGATGATCGGTGGCGAGGCCGAGATCGTCGCTCGACTGGAGCCCCTCTTTGTTTCCCTCTCACCGGGAGATGACGGCACCCGTCCCACCCCTGGTCGCGAGTCCCCCGACAGCAGCGCGCGCTCGGGATACCTCCACTGTGGCCCCAATGGAGCTGGGCACTTCGTCAAAATGGTCCACAACGGAGTGGAGTACGGCATGATGGCGGCGCTGGCCGAAGGATTCAACATCATGCGTCACGCCAACGTGGGCTTGCGTCCAGCGGGCGCCGACGCCGAAACCTCGCCGCTACGCAATCCCGAATTCTTCGCCTACGACTTCAATCTGGCCGACATCGCCGAGTCCTGGCGCCACGGCTCAGTGGTGAGTTCGTGGTTACTCGATCTCACTGCGACGGCCCTCGCTAACTCGCCCGATCTCGCCGAATTCAGCGGTTACGTGTCGGACTCCGGTGAAGGGCGATGGACGGTTGAGGCAGCGATCAACGAATCCGTACCGGTCCCGGTCATTAGCGCCGCGCTCTGGCAACGTTACGAGTCACGCCGCGAGGGAGAGTTCGCCGCTCAAATGCTTTCGGCGATGCGCGCCGCCTTTGGCGGCCACGTCGAAAAACCTGGACGCTAGTCCACCCCTAGCGGGCTCCATCGTTCCACGAAGGGGTAGGCCTGCTCACCGAGCCATTGGTGCTCGCCGTCAATTATCTCGTGAACCAGCGTGCCCGGGGGGCAGGATTCGTACAAGGTTTCCAGGGCGGCCATCGTGACCTTCGCTTCGGCAGCGGGAAACAGGGGGTCATCGATCGCCGACTCCACAAAGAGTGGGCGGGGATACAGCAGCGCCGCGACGTCAAGGTGTTCAATCTGACCGAGCATGCCCGGTAACACTTGTGAACCACACATGTTGAGGGCCACGGCGTGGCTCGCCGACCACGATGTCAAAAAACTCGCGACCACCGCTACGTGCACGCGCTCGTCGAGAGCGGCCAAGAACAAGGTCAAGGTTGCTCCGTACGAGAAGCCGCAAGCGCTGATCCGCGAGGCGTCAACGAGAGGGTGCTGCGCCAGTACGTCAAGACATCGGGCCAGGTCCCACAAATTCTGCGATAGGGGCGTGGCGCCAGCCATGACGGCGTGGACCAAATTTGTGTCGCAGAGGTAGTGGTCATCAGGCACGGCATCCGCGCGTTCCCCCCAGCAACGCAAATCAGGTGCCAGCACGACGTAGCCCCGCAGGGCCAGCTGGTGCGCGTAGTCCCCCGAGATACCGTCATCAACGAGTCCGCAGATCTGCGCCTTGCCGGCACTGTGGCCGTGAATCGCGAGCACCGCCGGTCCGGCGGTAGCGCGGTCGTGGGGAACCAGGAGATAGGCCGGCACCGACATCATCTCTTCGCTGTCAAACACCACCTTGTCGCGGCGATAACTCCCACAGTCTTCACTCGCCAGAACTTCGAAATTCAGGGGAACCGGATGGGGCGTCGGTCCCACCAGCGTGCGTAAACGGTGCAGCGTCCTTTCGCGCCACGGGGCAAAATCTTCGATGACACTTGGATTGAAGCCGTCGTCATTTTGCACTGAGGCCAGGTGGTGCATCCAGTACGCCCAGGGTGAAAAATTTCGCGTGGTGCGGGGAGTTAATGATGACATGGAATTCTCCTTCTTAGACCAGGGTGGCCTTGAGTAGTGCGGCCAGCGTCGTGCTTGGCACTCCAGCCAGTTGGTCACTTTGCAGTTGACAACTAAAGCCATCAAGCACCACTGGTCCTCGAATCGCCGACGACTGCATCGCGGGGACGAATCTATCGGCGGCGATCTGCCGAGAAAGTTCATCGTGATCGCGCTCGTAGCCAAATGAACCGGCCAGTCCGCAACAGCCCACGTCGAGAGTCGTAACCTCGTAGCCCGCGCGACGAAGAATTTCGGCGTCAGCCGATGCCCCCCCGGTAGCGCGTTGGTGGCAATGCGGATGAATTGCCACGGGCCCACGGTCACTCACCCGATCCGCTTGCCAGTTTCGCGCGAGGAGGTACTCGGCGAGCGAATGTGACAACGCCGCGAGCTTCAGCGAACGAGGGTCCTCCGGCAGCAGCTCGGGGATTTCGTCGCGGAAGGCCGCGAGGCAACTTGGTTCGGGGACCACTATCGCTATCCCCCCATCGACGTAGGGCTGAAGTACGTCAAGCAGTTGTTTCGCCGTGGCCTTCGCCTTGGTGAGCATGCCCGAATCGTAGAGGGTTCGGCCGCAACAGGCCCATTGCGTAGGCACCGCGACCCGCTCACCCAAAGCCTCCAACACGGCAACCGTCGCGTCACCTCGCTGGGGTGAAAAGAGGTCGGTGAAGGTATCGGGCCACACCACGACCGTGGGGAGCGCGGTGGTGGTGCGCGCTTGACGCCGCCAGGAACGTCGAGCGAAGCGGGGAGCAGGGCGCTTCGAGGTCAAACCCGCTGACTTCATCAGCGGTGCGCGCAGGGCCGACGACAAGAGTGCGTTGGTCGGTCCGGCGAGCCGACTAGCCACCCGGCCGCCCCAGGGTAAAAGTCCCAGAGCGTACGCCGAACGCGGGCGCAATCGTCCGCGGTAATACTCGTGAAGAAACTGTGACTTGTACGTTCCCATGTCGACCTGTGTCGGGCAGTCCGTGGCGCAGCCCTTGCAGGAGAGGCAGAGGTCCAACGCTTCCTTCAACTCCTCGTTGCGCCAGGTCTCAGGCACGACTTCACCTTGAAACATTTCGGCGAAGAGTTTGGCCCGACCCCGAGTCGAGTGCTTCTCGTCCCGAGTCACCCGGTAGGAGGGACACATCACGCCGGCCTGGTCACTGCGGCACTTCCCCACGCCGACGCAGCGCTCCACCGCCTGTTGCAGCGAGCCGCCATCCTTGGCGAGGGCGTAGCCGCGAATGGTGAGATTCGACCTTTGGTGATCGGCCCCGTAGTGCAGATTGCTGTCGAGGGGGTAGGCATCGATGAGTTTGCCTGGGTTCATTTTCAGATCCGGGTCCCAAGCAGCCTTAAAAGCCCGGAAGGCTTCGAGCATTCGCGGGGAGTACATCGTCGCCAAGAGCTCTCCGCGGGCTTGCCCGTCACCGTGCTCACCCGAGATTGAGCCGCCGAGGGACACGCACAGCGCGGCGGCGCGCTCCACGTAGGAGCGGAAATCGGCGCGCCCCTGCGCAGTAGCGAAGTCAAAATTATTGCGAGTGTGCACGCAGCCTTGGCCGAAGTGGCCGTACCACGCACCGTCGTACCCGTACTCATCCCATAGCGCTCGAATGCCCCGCAGGTAAGCACCGAGGTGGCGTGGATCAACCGCCGCATCCTCCCAGCCTTCGAAGTTCACCGCTTGGCCCGGTGGGTGCGAGGTGGCTCCGAGTCCCGATTCGCGCACCTGCCACACGCGCGCCTGGTCACGGGGCTTGCTCAACACGACCGAACTCACCTCGGGCGCCAGGGTGGCCCGCAGGCGTAAGGCCTTGCCCATTGCTTCAACCAGGCTGTCCCCACCGAACTCCACCAGGAGCCACCCACCCCCTTCGGGGAGCATGGCCAGGTTCTCGACGAACATGTTGGCGCTACGCATCTGTTGCGTCAATCGCTCGTCGAAACCTTCGAGTCCCATGACGTCATGAGCAAGCAGCCCCGGCACGGCGTCGGCGGCGACGTAAATGTCGGCATAACCCAGCACCACCAGCACGCGCACTTTGGGCCAGGGGGACAGGGACAAGGTCATCTCGGTCACAATGGCGCAGGTCGATTCAGACCCCACTAAAGCACGAGCCAGGTGGACCCCCTTATCGGGGAGAAGTTGATCAAGGTTGAAGCCCGAAACTCGCCGATTCAAGCTGGGGTAGCCCGTCGCAATTTCGTCGGCGTAGGTATCACGAAGGGCCAGTAGAGCGCTAAGGACACGAGCACTTTCTGGGTTGGTGGTATCCATGTCCTCGAGGGGGCCCAGCACCACTCGTTCGTTACGGTACGTCAGGGCCACCAGTTCATCAACGTGGTCCACCGTCATCCCGGTCATGATGCCGTGGACGCCGCAAGAGTTATTGCCCACCATCCCCCCGAGCGTGCACCAGGCGTGCGTTGCCGGGTCGGGACCAAAGGTCAAATCCATCGCTCGAGCCGCCGCGTTGAGGTCATCGAGAACCACGCCGGGTTGCACCCGAGCGGTGCGGGCCACGGGATCGAGATCAAGAATCTTGGTGAAGTGACGGCTGAGGTCCAGTACGACCGCGACGTTGCAGGCCTGACCCGCCAAGCTGGTGCCCGCGCCACGACCAAGCACCGGCGCCTGATGGCGCGCGCATACCGTCAGGGCCGAGCGCACGTCGGCTTCGTCCACGGGGCAAACCACCCCGAGGGGGATTTGGCGATAGTTCGATGAGTCGGTGGCGTAAATGGCCCGGGTCGCCGGATCGAAGAGGACCTCACCGCGGACGACGGAGCGAAGATCACGCTCGAGCGCCTGGCGGGCCGTCTCATTGAGTGATGAACGGTCCTCGCGACGAGCGACTTCGACCCCCGTCGCCATCCTTCTACGCCTGACCCAGAAGACTTCGTTGCTGACCGAGGCCGCTGATACGCAATGACACTTCGTCCCCAGCGCGCAAGTACGCGACGTCGTCGTGCCCGAGTGAAACACCCGCGGGCGTACCGGTGTTAATGAGGTCACCGGGTTCCAGGACCATGTACTGACTGAGGTACCAAAGCAAATAATTGACACCAAAAATCATGTCGGCCGTGGAACCATTCTGGCGAAGCACCCCATTCACCGAAAGACCCATGGTCAGGTTCTGGGGATCGGGCACTTCGTCGGGCGTCACCAGCCACGGACCGAGTGGGTTGAAGGTCTCACACGACTTCCCGCGATCCCACTGACTTCCGCGTTCGAGTTGCCACTCGCGTTCCGATACGTCGTGCGAAACGCAGTATCCAGCGACGTAGGCCGCGGCTTCTTCCGGCGTGGCTAGATAGCGGGCGCGCCGCCCTATGACGACTCCGAGCTCGACCTCCCAGTCAGTCTTGAGCGATCCACGAGGTACCAAGATCTCATCGTTTGGTCCCACGATGGTGCCCGGCGACTTCATGAAGATGATTGGTTCTTTCGGGACGGGCTGCCCCGATTCCAAGGCGTGATCGGAATAGTTAAGTCCAATGCAAACAATCTTCTCGGGTTTGGCGATAGGCGCAGCGAAGCGTGTTCCTCGCGGAGCAATGTCCGTGAGGCTTCCCGCCGCCAGGAGATTACTGATTTCAGCGACCGCCTGCCGATTCCAGAAGGCGGCGTCGACGTCACCCATCGTCGAAGGCAGATACGCGACCCGGCCGTCATCCAGGACCACCCCAGGCCGCTCGTGACCGACGTCACCAACGCGAACTATCTTCATGATTTCACTTTCGCCATTCTCTCGCTTATCTCACTACACCATCATGGCGAACCTGGGCGCACCCAAGGTGTCGCTCCCTTCGACAGAACGTCCACTGGAACGAAATTCATCGGCAGAATTCGTCGAGTGCTCCGGGGACCCAACTAGCGTACGGGTAGCAAAGTGAAAGAGAAGTGACGTGCGAGCACTGGTGTTTACCGAAATTGACGTGGTCTCAATGATGGACGTCCCCGAGGTCATCGCTGGTGCCGGTGAAGAAATTATTTCCGTCACCCGTTCGGGAATTTGTGGCAGTGAACTCCACGGCATCCGTCACGCCAGTTTCCGTGTTCCGCCACTGGTGATGGGACACGAGTTCGTTGGCCTCACGAGTAACGGGCGGCGAGTAGCTGTTAATCCGCTCATTACGTGTGGTACTTGTTCTGCTTGTCTTCGTGGTGAGACCCAAATTTGTCCGTCCCGGCGACTCCTCGGTGCTCACCTCGCGGGAGGATTCGCCGAGCGAGTCGCGGTGCCCTCCGTACTCGTCCACGAGATTCCCGACGAACTCGAATGGGACCGAGCCGGTTTGATTGAGCCACTCGCGAACGCGCTCCACGCTTGGCGGTTGGGTGGGTCACCGACGGGCCAGCGCGTCGCCATCATTGGGGCGGGCGCCATTGGACTCGCTTGCCTCGAAGTAGCCCGCCACTTCGGTGCGTCGTTCACCGCGGTCGCGGACCTCGCTCCCGAGCGACTCGCCGTAGCCACCGCTCTCGGGGCCGACCTCGTGACGGAGACCTTGTCGGAAACCTACGACGTCATCTTCGACGCCGTCGGTGTCGCGGCCACCAGGGCTGCCTCTATCGCCCAGCTTCGGGCGGGAGGCACGACGGTGTGGCTCGGCCTCGCGAACCCCGACGCGGGATTTGACGCGCTCGACCTCATTCGCTGGGAAAAGAACGTGCGGGGCATGTTTGCCTACAACGACAAAAGCTTTGTGGAGGCCATCGCCCTGGCCCCACAACTCGACCTGCGCTGGGGCACGACGGTGCCCCTTGAGGAGGGGGCCCGAGTCTTCACCGAACTGATGCACGGTGCTCGTACTCCAATCAAGGCTTTACTAGAGCCATGAACATTTTTGATCTCGACACTCCCGCCCTGTTGATTGATCTCGACCGCGTTGAAGTCAACATTGCTGAAATGGCCGAAAAGGCGCGCGTCGCCGGGGTTCGCTTGCGCCCTCATACGAAGACCCACAAGATGGTTGAGATTGCTCGCATGCAGATCGAGGCCGGCGCCGATGGCATCACCTGTGCCAAGCTTGGCGAGGCCGAGGTCTGGGTGGAGAATGGTTTTGACGACATCTTGATTGCCTACCCCCTCGTCGGAGAGGCCAAGCTGGCGCGCTTGCAGGCACTGCGCGAACGAGCGCGCATCATTACTTCCCTGGATTCCGTCGAGGTCGCGCGCGGACTCGGGGCGCTGGGCGTAGCCTCAGGCAAGCCCGTCGAGGTGTACGTCGAAGTCGACACCGGGCACCACCGTATGGGTCGACCCGTGGGCGAGCCCACCGTGGCCCTCGTGCAAGAACTCGCCGCCATCGAGGGCATCACCATTCTCGGGCTGCTCTCCCACGCCGGTCACGCCTACAGCGCGGTTACCCTCGAGGATCGCGACCAGGTGGTGGCGAGTGCGATCGAGGACATGCGCAGCACCCAGGAACGATGCGCGGAACTCGGCATTGTCTTCGATGAGATATCCGTGGGCTCAACACCCGGGGCTCGGGCCGAAATGAAGCGGGCCGGGGTCACCGAGGTGCGGCCCGGCACCTACGTCTTTAACGACACCGCCATGATCTACCTGGGTGTCGCCAGCGCCGAGACCTGCGCCGCGCACATCCTTACCACCGTGGTGGCTCGACCCACCGATGAGCGCTTCGTCATTGACGCCGGCACGAAGTGCTTTACTTCGGACGGGATGGGTCGACCGGGCTGGATTCAAGTGGTTGGTCGCCCCGACCTCACCATGAGTTTCATCACCGAAGAACACGGCGTGGGGGCCATCGACCTTAGCCAGGGAGGCTCCTTATCCATTGGTGACAAGTTGTTGCTGATTCCACCACACGCCTGCCCCGTGGTGAACCTCTTCGACATGGCGTACGGACACCGCCAGGGTGAGGTCACTCAGGAGCTACTCGTCGCGAGCCGCGGTCGCGTCCGCTAGCGAATTGCTGCTTGGCTCGCGGGGTCAAAGAAGTGCAAGCGTTCAGCAAAGACATTCAAGCTGACTTCGCTATCGACGACCACGCCCGCACGAGGTTCAACACGAGCAATGCCCACGCCACTCCCCGCCATGGATTCGTCGTCGTGGCCCTCGCCACTGATCTTGGTGGCGTCAATGACGAAGTGCACCAGGAGTTCTGAACCCAAGGCCTCGACGGCTTCCACTCGGGTGCGCAGAATAGTGCTCGACGCAGCCGTCGCCACGGGGAGGTCTTCGGGTCGAATACCCACGATGAGCGACTGCCCCTTAAAGGCGGCCAGCCCGGGACGCTGACGGTGCACCTCGTCGCCTAGGGCGATGACCTGCGAGCCCAGGTGCAGCGCCGTCCCGTCCTCACTCAATCCGGCCTCGAAGAGGTTCATGGCGGGCGATCCAATGAAGGCGGCCACGAAGAGATTGGTTGGATTGGTGTACAGATCCTGGGGCGCGGCACACTGCTGCAATACCCCACCGCGCATTACTGCGACCCGGTCTCCCATGGTCATCGCCTCGGTCTGGTCGTGGGTCACGTAGAGGGTAGCCACCCCAATGCGTCGCTGAATCCGGTGCACTTCAGTGCGCATCTGTACACGAAGTTTGGCGTCCAGGTTCGACAGAGGTTCGTCCATTAAGAACACGGAAGGGTCGCGAACAATCGCCCGGCCCATGGCTACACGCTGACGCTGCCCGCCCGAGAGGAGGGCTGGCTTGCGCTTCAATAAATCCGTCAAGCCCAAGATGTCAGCGGCGGCGGCCACTTTTTGGTCAATTTCCTGCTTCGGAAGTTTGCGCAGCGACAGTCCAAAGGCGATGTTTTGCGCCACCGTCATGTGGGGGTAGAGCGCGTAGTTCTGGAAGACCATGGCGATATCACGCTCTTTTGAGGTGAGGTGGTTGGCAACCTGGTCGCCAATACGCAAGGTGCCCGAGCTGATTTCTTCGAGACCAGCGACCATCCTCAAGGCCGTGGTTTTGCCGCAGCCTGAGGGCCCGACCATCACCATAAATTCACCCTCTTGGACTTCGAGGCTCAAACCAGTGACGGCTTGAAAGCCGTTGGGGTAGACCTTGGTTATTCCCTCAAGAGAGATCGACGACATGACGCATTCCTTTCATTACTCCACGGTACGGCATGGTCACGCCAGGACAGCGCCGAGGTGTTGGCTAATCAGATCTTGCGCGCGCCCAACGCTGGCTTCCAAGGTGGCCGGCGAGATGCGCTGGGTCATTGCAGTGACGCTGATGGCCCCGTCAGGAATAGCGCTCGAGGTCAAGAACAGCGGTAGGGCCAAGCAGTGCAGACCTTCTTCGTGTTCCTCTCGGTCCATGGCGTAACCACGCTGGCGGATGAGGGTGAACTCATCGAAGAGTTGCTGGGCGCTGGTTAGAGTGCGCTTGTTGTAACGATGCAGGGGCTGGGGGTGCTGCGCAATGAAGGCTTCAACTTTGGCCAGGCTCGTGAGCGAATAGGCCAATATCGCCTTACCCACCCCCGTGCAATAGGCGGGATTACGACCACCGATTGCCGACTTCATCTGAAAGCGACCCGAGTTGGACTGCACCTTGGCCAGGTAAACGACTTCGATCCCGTCCAGGATCGCGTAGTGCGCCGTTTCGCCGTAGGCGGCGGCGAGGTCGGCCAGGACCGGGCGGATTCGGCTGACGACGTCAAGCTCTTCGTAGTAGGAGAAAGCCAATTTCAAGAGCCCGTAACCAAGCCGATAGCGACTATTGCCGTCCTGCTCGATGAGATCCGCTCGCCGCAGCACGGCGAGAGCCCGGTGCACGCTCGAGCGAGGCGAATTGGTGAGTCGGGCGAGATCATTTAGCCCAATGCCATCGGGATAGGAGCCCAGAATTGTGAGAATCGCCAGGACGCGGTCGGCCCCACTGCCAATACCGGCGTCATCCGAGGAGACTTCCGCGTGCGTCAACTGTTGATTCACCACGTTCGCTCCCGCGTACTAGCCACTACGGCAACTATACCGAGGAGTCGTATTACAGGAACGCTAGTCCGAATACTGGAACAAGTTGGGCGACCCTAGAGCAGTGATACCCGGAAGGTTTGTACGCGAGAAGGCGAAATCGGACTCAAGCGAATCGCACAGAGCAGATCGGCGTCAACGCCCTTAACGGTCCAGGACAGGTGCATCGGGGAGTCGCTGGTCGCGCTCTCAAAGGAGGCGACCAGCGGCCGTACCAGCCCCCCGGCGGCCGCGATAACTCGGTCAATCAGGATGCGGCGTTCGGCGTAGGGAACGTCCATGTCGACGTTCGGTTCAAAGAGTTCATCAAAGGTCGATTCGTCCCAGTCCGTGAGGAGTTGGGTAACCCGCTCGGCCATCGTCAAGGTCTGGGGCCACGCAGCAGGGGCCGGCAGTTGAAAATCAATGTCTCGCAGAACGGTCTCGATCATGGTGGTGGCGGTTGCGAAGGCCCTAGCGTAGGTGCTGTTCTCGAGCACGACCACTCCCAGACCGCTGGGTGCGTGCCAGCGAACGTGCGAACCAAATCCGGGGTAACCACCCGAATGGGAAACGAACTGCCCCCAGCGGCGGTCGTACTCGCTAATCAGACCAAAGCAGTAGCCGGTAATACGCTGCTCTTTCTCTTGCACCCACTGTGAGGTTTCGAAGGGGATAGTCGTGGCGATCTGTTGCATCTCGCGGCGAGAACTCAAGGACAAGATGTCGTTCGACGAGCTGGTACCCACCAGAGCTTCGGCCAACCAGTTCACCCAGCGACTGAGGTCGCGGGTGCTACTAAAGAGGCCTCCGATGCAAGAAAAGGCCCCAGGACCAGCAAATTCGAGGGGCACCCAGCCCTCTATGCTCCGCCGGTAGCCTCGGGCCAATCGGTCATCGGGCACGATACTTTTCTCGTATCCCGTGCTGCTTAGTCCCAGAGGGATGAGTACTTCGTCTCGAATGACGTCGCGGAATCCTCGACCAGTAACGCCCTCGATTACTTGGCCCAAGAGGGCGTAGCCCAGGTTCGAGTACTGGAACAGCGTTCCCGGGGCCGCGGCGAGGAAGACGCCACCCTTCACGAAGTCGCGTAGCTCCTGGTTCGAGATGGGTTCTTGGCGATCGGCCCAGGGGTCGTCGGTGAGCAGCCCCCCGCTCATCGCCATCAACATCCGCACGGTCGGAGCGCTGTACTGGGGGCCTTCGGCGACCTGACGAAATTCGGGGACGTAGGTAGTGATTGGCGTGTCGAGATCTAACTGGCCTCGATCACGCAGAATCATAATGGTGGCGGCCGTGAAGCCCTTGCTCACCGAGGCGATTCGATACACCGAATCGCGGTCGGGCAAGGAGCCACCCAGGGTGGTCTCCCCAGCGCCACGTTCGTACAGGGTGTGGGTACCGACAAAGAGCGTGCTCATCACCGACGGGCAGTCCCCACTCGATACGCGCTCGTTCACCACGGCGTCCAGGGTGGCGACGGTGGCCGGACTCAATGCATCGATCAACACGTGATCTCCTTCTCCTTGCGACTGGTCTCCCTACGGTAGTAAGGAAATGGGGAGGCGCAGCTTCGTTCCCCGATCAAGTATTTTGACTCATTCAAAATATTGATACGGTAAAATTTCTGCTAGCGTTGGCTAGTGGCCATCAGCGAAGCACAGTTCTTAAAAGACCATGACGTCCACCCCACCGCGCAACGCCTCGCAGTGATGCGCGCGATAAGCGCGTCGCCGCACGCCACCGCCGATCACATATTCGAAATAGCCGGGAGCGACCTGGGCGTTATTTCGCGCCAGTCGGTGTACGACGCCCTTTCACTTCTCGTGGCCAGCGGTCTCGTTCGTCGCATCCAGCCCAGTGGATCACCGGCCCTCTACGAAGACCGCGTCAATGACAACCACCACCACATTGTTTGTCGACTTTGTGGCACTGTGCGTGACGTCGACTGCTCGGTCGGCCTGCGCCCCTGCCTCGACGCCGACGACACACTAGGGTTCGAGATTGATGAAGCCGAGGTGGCTTTTTGGGGACGCTGCCCCTCCTGTCTGGCGAGCGGTCGAGTCGCTTCCGCCCTCGATCCTTCGACTGACCGCCGACAAGCCAAACGAAGTTCTGCCGTACCGCAGTACCACCCTGACCAAAATCGTTGAGGGCCAACAGGGCACTCAACAAAGGAGAAAACATGACGAACGAAGCAAAGTGCCCCTTTCCCGGAGGAGCGAACAGTAGCTTGGCTGGTTCAACGCCCAACGAGGCGTGGTGGCCCAATCAATTGAACCTGCGCTTACTGCACCAGCACAGCGCCGCCGCCAACCCCATGGACGACGACTTCGATTACGCCGAGGAGTTCAAGACCTTGAACCTCGACGAGGTGCGCGCCGACATCGAAGCCCTCATGACGTCGTCACAAGACTGGTGGCCCGCGGACTGGGGTCACTACGGCCCACTCTTCATACGTATGGCCTGGCACAGCGCCGGAACCTACCGAATTGGTGACGGACGCGGGGGTGCCGGATCAGGGGCGCAACGTTTTGCTCCCTTGAATAGCTGGCCCGACAACGGCAACCTCGACAAGGCTCGCCGCCTGCTGTGGTCGGTGAAGCAAAAGTACGGTCGCAAATTGTCCTGGGCCGACCTCATGATTTTTGCCGGCAACTGCGCACTCGAGTCCATGGGTTTTACGACCTTTGGTTTCGCCGGTGGCCGCGTGGACATCTGGGAACCCGAAGACGACGTCTACTGGGGCCCCGAAGGAGTGTGGCTGGCCGACGAGCGCTACAGCGGTGATCGTGAGTTGGCAACCCCGCTGGGTGCCGTGCAGATGGGCCTCATTTACGTGAACCCTGAGGGACCCAACGGCAACCCCGACCCCCTGCTGGCGGCTCGCGACATTCGCGAGACCTTCGCTCGAATGGCGATGAACGACGAAGAAACAGTGGCCCTCATTGCTGGTGGTCACACCCTCGGCAAGACGCACGGTGCGGGACCAGCCGACAACGTCGGACGTGAACCCGAAGGAGCGGACGTTCTCGAACAGGGACTGGGCTGGAAGAATGCCTTCGGCACGGGTAAGGGTGGCGACACCATTACGAGTGGACTCGAGGGTATTTGGACGACGACGCCTACGCAGTGGAGCAATAACTACTTCGAAAACCTCTTCGGCTACGAATGGGAGTTGTTCGACAGCCCCGCGGAAGCCAAGCAGTGGCGTCCCGCGCAGGGTGCTGGCGACGGCACCGTACCGGCCGCGCACGGCGGTGGTACCACTCACCCCACCATGTTGACCACCGACCTCGCCCTGCGTTTCGACCCCGCTTACGCGGTCATCGCTCAGCGCTTCTACGAGAACCCCCAGGCTTTTGACGAGGCCTTCGCCAAAGCCTGGTTCAAGCTCACCCACCGTGACATGGGCCCCTACGTTCGCGGTCTTGGTGCGCTGGTGCCTTCGGAGCCGCAGATATGGCAGGACCCCGTGCCCGCCGTACACCACGAGCTGGTGAGTGACGACGACATCAAGGCGCTGAAGAGTGCCCTGCTCGCTAGTGGTCTGAGCGTGGGCCAGTTGGTCAACACCGCGTGGGCGTCGGCCGCCACCTTCCGGGGCACCGACAAGCGTGGTGGGGCGAACGGAGCGCGAATCGCTCTCGCCCCACAGAAGGACTGGGCGGTCAACGATCCCGCGCGCCTCGCGCAGAATTTGGCCGTTCTCGACGGTGTGCGTCGAGCCTTTAACGAGTCGCACAATGGAGTCCAGGTGTCACTGGCTGACCTCATCGTGTTGGGCGGCTGTGCGGCCGTCGAGGAAGCGGCGCAGCGGGCCGGTTTCCCCGTGAGCGTGCCCTTCGAACCGGGTCGCAGCGACGCCACCGAGGCCATGACCGACGTCGATTCCTTCGCCGTACTGGAACCGAAGGCTGACGGATTCCGCAACTTCCTCGGCGGACGCGAGGACGCGGCCCACGAACTGCTCGAGCGGGCGTGCTTGTTGACGCTCACCGCTCCCGAGATGACGGTTCTGCTGGGCGGACTGCGCGTACTGAATGCCAACACGGGACAGACGGCTCACGGCGTGTTTACGCAGCGGCCCGAGACGCTCACCACGGACTTCTTCGTCAACCTCCTCGACATGAGCACCACGTGGCGCCGCGCGACTAACGGCATTTTTGAAGGTCTCGACGAGTCGGGTACAGTCCGCTGGACGGCCACTCTCAACGACTTGGTGTTCGGATCAAATTCCCAGCTCCGCGCCATCGCTGAGGTCTACGCGAGCGCCGATGGCGGCGAGAAGTTTGTGAAGGACTTCGTGTCGGCCTGGGACAAGGTCATGAACCTCGACCGTTTCGAACTGCTCTAGAGCGTCCGCTGCGAACCAGCAGCCATTACTCGCGAGGAAATTGTTCGCGGGTAATGGCTGATTTTTGCGTACGACGACTTAGCTTTCTTCGACGTCGGCGATGAGGTCGCGCAGAATACGTCGTAATTCGATGGTGGTCTTGTCGGCCTTCACGTGAATTTCGTCAGTGAGGTCCAGCGGGAGTTCGAGACGGTGGTAGCGAGACTGGACTCGCAGGTCTTCTTCGACAACCGCGACCTCGTAGTCCACCGCTTCGGCCATACGTTCGAGCGACCCGTCCAGGTCGTTGCGCCACAGTGATGAGTAGATAACCACGGTCTCATTGTCGCGCGGCACCAGGAAGAATCCGATGACGTTCGTGCCACCGGCCTCGACGAAATCGAGCGCCAGTTCGAGGTGGTAGGGCGCGCTGTAGCGATAGGTCAATCGGCGCCGTTGCACCAAGGGACGGATCCCTAGCGCCACGCCCGGGTCTTCCCGATTCGCGAAGTCGTGTTCGTAGACCGCCTCAAAGGCGTAGCCGTCGCGCTCCACTTCGTACGGGCCCACCATCGTTGCTTCGCCCGCGCCAAAGGTTTCGGCGTGGATGAAGGCGAAGTGCGCCATGTCTAAGAAGTTGTCCGCCAAGAGTCCGGCGTTAGCGCGCGTCACGATGGGTTCGAGGTCGCCACGCATGAAGTGGGGGTCACGATCAGCGGCCAGTGTCGGCAGGGGCATGCGCGGCGCTTGCGGGGCGATGAAGACCATGCCGTGGGACTCGGCCACCGCCGCGGGGGCACTCAGGCGAGCGCGCGGTGGCAGAGTGGCGCCCGCACCCAGCGAAGGAATCTCGACGCAGGTACCGTCACCATCAAAAACCCACCCGTGGTAAGCACAACGCAGCGTCGCCCCCTCGCAACTGCCCAGTGACAATGGAGCGCGGCGGTGCGGACACTGGTCCACGAACACGCGCAGAGCGCCACCCTGGCGATACACCACGTAGGGGATGTCCATAAGAGTGAAGGATTGGGGACTGTTCGTGACTTCACTACTGCGACACAGCGGGTGCCAGGCGTGGGCCATAGCCGGATGGACGTTGGTCAAGACGAGCGACACGTCACCACTGTAATTGCTCAACAATCAGCTCTTCGGCGTCGAGCCCTTCGAGCGACTCCCTCTCCCTATACTGCAACTGTCCGTGAACAGCGCATGTTCGACGAGGGGAGACGCATGAAAATCACTCGATTAGTGGCTCTCGTCGCCTTGGCCGCTGGTTCCGTGATGCCCCTTTCCACCCACGCGGGGGCTGCAGCTTCGGCCACGCTCCTGACCTTGCCCACCCCCAACAAGGGCCTCTTCGAAGGCTTCCTGCCCGCCTTTGCTTGTACGTCCAGTGGAAACTGCATTGCCGGTGGCGCCTACAGCGACGGGAGCAACAACCAGCAGGGTGTTCTCTACAGCGAACTGGACGGAACCTGGCAAGCGGGGGTGGCCCTGCTCCCACCGCAAGGGGCCAGTACTCCCAATCCCGCGATCACTCTGTACGACGGAGCCTGCGGGGCAGCCGGTAGCTGTTCGGTACTGGGTACTTTTAACGACCACGCTGGTAACGGGCAAGCGCTGGTCGCCGACCAGGTCAATGGATCTTGGACGCGGGCGCGGGCGCTGGTCATGCCCAGCGACGCTCTGGGTGCGCAACTACAGGTGCAGCCCCGTGCGATCACGTGTTGGAGTGCGGGAAACTGCGTAGCGGTCGGTACCTACAACGCCTCCACCATGTTCACCGAGCAGGGATTCCTCGCGACGGAACACTCCGGGACCTGGCAAGCGGCCCAGCGTGTGAGTTTGCCCGCCGACCAGGGACTCAATCCCCTCGTCGCCCTGAATCAGGTGGCCTGTTGGGGAACGGGAAGTTGCGCCGCGGTGGGCAGCTACGTCGACGCCAACGGCGTGACGAACGCCATCATTGTTCCTCGGGCTGGTGGCACGTGGCGACCGGCGCAAGTGGTGGTTCTCCCGGCTCGATCCTCGGCCTACGCCGGGGCGACGTTGAACGAGATCACCTGCTCGCTGACCTTCTGCACGGCCGTTGGCAGTTTCACGACCTTGGCGGGTTCCCAGCAGCCGATGGCGCTGACCCGAAACACTCGGGGGTGGTTGCCCGCGGTGCAGGTAGCGATGCCGACTATCGCCGCCGCCAACCCCACACCCTTCTACTGGGGCTACGCCGGCATTTCCTGCGCCAGCGCCGGGAACTGTTCCTTCGGAGGAAATTACCTCAATAAGAGTGGTTACCACCAGGGTTTCCTCGCCAACGAAGTCAACGGCGTGTGGCAGACGGCCACCACCCTTAAATTGCCCGCCGGGGCACTCTACGCCGGGGCCAATGGTGGCGTCATCGCGGACAGTTGCACCGCGGTGGGCAACTGCACCGCCGCCGCCGCCTTCGTCAATGCGAGTAAGCAGTACCAGGCGATGTTGATTACCGAGACTAACAACGTTTGGGGCAGCCCCAGCATCGTCACCCTGCCCAACAACGCCGCCACCGTTGGTGTGAATGGCGGTATTTACGGACTGGCCTGTTTCGCGACGTTGGGCTGCGAGGTGTCGGGCAGCTACCTGGTATCGGGAAGCACCTACGAGGGTTTCACCGCACGGCTGTAGATCGGTGAGCCGGCTGCCACGATGCGGCCTCTCCCTACGATGAAGGTATGCAACTTGGTGACCGCGTTTCAGACTTCACGCTCAATGACAACCTCGGACAGTCCTTCACGCTCTCGAGCGCCCTCACGAAGGGACCAGTCGTGCTGTTCTTCTACCCTGCGGCGATGACCAAGGGTTGCACCAAGGAGTCCTGTCACTTCCGCGATCTGGGTCCCGCCTTTGACGCCCTCGGGGCGCAGCGCATTGGTATCTCCATGGACGACGAGGCCACCCAGGCGCGCTTCGCGACCCAGAACCAACTGGACTACCCGCTGCTCTCCGATACCGGAGGACTCGTCGCCAAACAGTTTGGGGTGAAGCGCGGCTTGGACCTCTTTAAAGTTCGACGAGCGACTTTCGTGATTGACGTCGACGGCCGTATCCTCGAGGCCATTCGCTCGGAACTCTCAATGGAGGTGCACGCCGACCGTGCGCTCGAGGTACTGCGCGCTCGTTAGTTGTTCGGTGGCTCTCGCAGGTAGGCCGCGATGTGGGCCAACACTGACGAGGCCAAGGCGCCGTCGATGTGGCGGTGGTCGAAGGTCATCGAAATTTCGACGACGTCGCGAACCACAAGCTGATCATCGACCACCCAGGGTGACTTCACCACTGAACCCACGCAGAGAATCGCCCCCGTACCCAGGGGCAACATGGGGATTGCCCCATCGATACCGAAGGGGCCAATGTTCGTGATGGTGAAGGTGCCGTTGGCCATTTCTTCGGGCGTCGTCTTTCCCTCGCGCGCTCGGTCCGAGAGGTCGGTCAAGGCTCGGGCCATCCCCAGCAGATCGAGTTGATCTGCGTTCTTCACGTTGGGCACCAGGAGACCACGCTGCGCGTTCACGGCAATACCGAGGTTCATAAAGCGCTTGACGACGACCTCATTCGCGGCCGCGTCAAAGAAGGAATTGATGCCGGGAAAGTGACGAGCCGCGTCAACGACCGCCATCGCCACCAGCGTCAATGGCGAGAAGCGCAGGTCGGCGTAGGCGGGGTTGGCCCGCAGCGAAGCAAGCCTGGCGACGGTGGCGCTCACGTCAACGCGCACCCACAGAGCGGCTTGGGGAGCGCTTAAGGCGCTTTCGGTCATGGCGTCGGCCATCACCTTGAGTAGTCCCTTGATAGCGATGCGCTCTTCACGCTCGCCCTCGTCCCAGCTCGCCAGCTCACGACCCACGAAGCGCGTAGCGACACTCGGCGACTTCGGGGCGGTCGTCGCCTCATTGGGCACAGCGCGCTCCACGTCCTCTCGCGTGATGGCCCCATTCGGACCAGTTCCGTTGACGGTGGCTAAATCGACGCCCCGCTGCTTGGCGAGTTGGCGAACGGGTGGAGCGGCGCGAACCGCCGATGCGGGACCGGTCGAGACGGTCGGGGTGCTGGGCGAATCGACGCGAGAGGCACTGGGGGCGAGTGTCGAGCGTCGGGTACGCGTCGTCGGGGCGTCGCCCTCGGGGGCCACCCCAAAACCAATGAGTACCGCTTCACGCTGCGGCTTTTCGCTCGTCGCGGGAGTTTCTTCAATCTCCCCTTCAATGGTCACGAGCGGCGATCCCACCGCGACGGTGTCGCCCTCCTTGGCGTGCAGCGCGACAACAACCCCGACGTAGGGGCTGGGCAGCTCCACGATGGCCTTGGCCGATTCAATGTCCACCAAGACTTGGTTCAGCACAACCCTGTCACCCACCTGGACCTTCCAGGTGACGACGTCGGCTTCAATAAGCCCCTCACCGACGTCGGGTAGAAGAAAGTCGCGCTGGGTCACGAGTCGTACTCCAACACGCGGTCAACGCCGTCAAGGATGCGCTCCACCGAGGGTCGGTAGACGTCCTCGTAGCGACTGATGGGAAAGGGCACGTGGTATCCACTGACGACCAGAGCGGGCGCCCGCAACTCGTAGAAGCAGCGGCGAGCTATTTCGCTCACGATCTCTGCTCCGACTGACGCCGAGTGCGGCGCTTCCTGCACGACCACGAGCCGGCCAGTCTTCTTCACGCTGGCCTCAATCGTTTCGAGGTCCAGGGGAGCGAGACTGCGCAGGTCAATAACCTCAATGGAGCGACCCTCGGCCTGCGCGGTTTCGGCGGCCTTCAGCATCACCTTTACGTAGGAACCATGTCCGACCATGGTGATGTCGCTCCCCGGACGAACGACCACTGCCTCGTAGAGACCGTGCGTCGGCGCGTCCGTAGCCACCTCACCCTTGTCCCAGTAACGCGACTTCGGCTCACAAAAAATAACGGGGTCGTCGCTGGCGGCGGCCTGCTGAATCATCCAGTAGGCGTCGTGGGGTGTCGAACACGACACCACGCGAAGGCCCGGGGTGTGAGCGAAGTAGGCCTCGGGACTCTCCGAGTGGTGCTCGATCGCGCCGATTCCGCCCTGGAAAGGTAGGCGAATAACCACACCCATGGTGTAGATACCGTCGGTTCGCTTGTGCATCTTGGCTACTTGGTTGACAATCTGATTGAAGGCCGGAAAAACGAAGCCGTCGAATTGGATTTCACACACCGTGCGGTAACCCGCCACCGCTAAACCCACCGAGGTGCCAATGATGGCCGACTCCGACAGGGGTGAATCAATAACCCGCTGCGCGCCAAAGTCCTTCTGGAGGCCGTCCGTCACGCGAAAGACACCACCGAGCGTTCCAATGTCTTCGCCCATCAGGAGCAGGCGAGGGTTGTCCTGCATCGCTCGTCGCAGCCCCTCGTTCAGGGCGCGCACCACGGTCATGGTCTCGGTCACGAGGTCGCCTTTCCTAATCCCAGTTCGATGAGGTCGCGTCGACCTTCGTCGATACGGGGGTGCTCGTGGGCGTAGACGTGGTCAAACATCTCCATGGGGTTGGTGGCCTGCATCGCGAGGATCTCACTGCGCAGTTCGGTGGCCACGGTCTCGGCCTCCTCGCGCACCTCTTCGAACCTGTCCACGGTAACGCCGTACTCGCGACTGAGCAAGGCCTTCATACGCTCAATGGGATCGCGCAAGCGCCACTTCTCCACGTCGGCGCCCATGCGATAGCGCGAAGGGTCGTCGGACGTCGTGTGAGCGCCCATGCGATAGGTGTAGGCCTCAATCAGCGTCGGACCGTCTCCGGCGCGAGCGCGGGCCAGCGCCTCCTTCGTCACTTCGTAGACGGCGAGGGGGTCATTGCCGTCGACGCGGTGACCCGGAAATCCGAATCCTGGGCCCCGCAGATACAGGGGACTGCGCGACTGCGTCGTCACCGGCGTCGAGATACCGAACTGGTTGTTCTGACAGAAGAAGACCACCGGTGCGTTGAAGGACGCCGCCCACACGAAGGCTTCGAGGGTGTCGCCCTCGGAGGAGGCGCCGTCACCAAAGAAAACCATGGTGGCGTCTTCGCGACCGTCGCGCTGAATGCCCATGGCGTACCCCACCGCGTGGAGCACTTGGCTGCCGAGCACGATGGCGGGCACGGAGTAGTTGAATTCGTAGGGGTCCCACCCGCCACTACTGACGGCCCGAAAGAGTCGCAACATACCCGATGGTGGTATGCCGCGGCACCAGGCCACGGCGTGCTCACGGTAACTGGGAAAGACGAAGTCGTTGGGTCGAAGCGCCCACCCAGCGCCCACCTGGGCACCTTCTTGGCCGAGCAGTGAGGCCCACAGGGCGAGCTCCCCTTGACGCTGCAGGGCGGTCGCTTCACTATCGATGCGACGGGAAATGACCATGTCGCGATACATCTTGAAGACGTCGTCACCGTTGAGTGAGGAGGCGTATTCACCTTGCGTGACACGCTGACCTTCGGGTGACAGCAGTTGGATCAAACCCTGCTCAGACTCTGTTTCCACGCAAACCCTTCACAGGTGCAAACCTTAGTCCTCTAGAGTGGCGGGGTGGCAGGACTCTTGGTCGATTGGCGGCCTTTTCGAACGAACCGAAACTTTCGCTTAATCGTGACCGGACAGTTAATTTCCCTGATGGGAAGTGGTGTCGTGCAGGTTGCCATTCCCTACCAGGTGTTTCGGGAAACGCATTCCAGCCTCTGGGTGGGCCTCATCAGTCTCATTCAACTGCCCTTCCTCATAGGTGGAGCTCTCCTCGGTGGCGCCTACGGCGATCGCTTCGACAAACGAAAGCTCCTCCTCATCGGCGCTATCGTTTGCGCCTTCGTCGATGGAGGACTCGCCATCAATGCGGTCGTTCACGGGACGCACTTCCCCGTCCTCGTACTCTTCGCGGCTCTCATGTCGGGGGCCGCCGGATTCACCGGCCCGGTTCGATCGTCGGCCCTGCCCAGCATTTTGGGACCCGACGATCTCATCGCGGGGTACTCCTTAAACCAAGTGGTCTTAAATTTCGCTTCCG
Organism: uncultured Actinomycetes bacterium; assembly: GCA_903828785.1. Classification (GTDB taxonomy): domain Bacteria; phylum Actinomycetota; class Acidimicrobiia; order Acidimicrobiales; family RAAP-2; genus RAAP-2. The sequence continues at coordinate 78,602 of CAIKNP010000027.1, forward strand.
TGGCGGGACCTTCTTTGGCCGGGTTGATTATCGCAAGCTTCCAACTCCGCGACTGTTACCTCTTCGACGCCGCCACCTTTCTCTTCGTTTTTGCGCAAACGCTTCGCATCGATTCGCTCCCTCCCGCCGCTGGGATATCGCCTACGAGCCTGCGTCGCGCAATCGCTGACGGCTTTCGCTACGTCAGGTCGCACGCGGTGGCCCAGACGGTCTACCTCGCTGACCTTAACGCCATGGTCTTTGGTCTACCCCGAGCCCTCTTTCCGGCCGTAGCGCTAACGCTCTATCACGGAGGACCGCGAACCCTCGGACTCCTCTACGCGGCGCCCGCGGCGGGCGGCTTAGTCTTCGCCCTGCTCACCGGCTGGGTGGAGCGGGTGAAGCGGCGTGGACGCCTGGTCGTGCTGTCCATCGTCGGCTACGGCGTGGCCATGACGCTCTTTGGCCTGGTTCACGTGCTGTGGTTTGGCCTCCTCGTTCTCGCCATCGCCGGCGGTATGGACGTCATCTCTACCGTGGTGCGCAACACCATTTTGCAATTGGCCATCACCGACGAATTTCGTAGTCGCATTTCGGCGATTCAGATGGCCGTCGTCCAGGGTGGCCCCCGTCTCGGCGATGGGGAAGCCGGACTGGTGGCTTCCCTCACGACCACCGAATTCTCCATCGTTTCGGGAGGCCTCGCCTGCGTCATCGGCGTGGCCTACCTGGCCTGGCGACGTCGTTACTTCTGGACCGCGACGAGCGACTAGCGCGATCGCAGCGTTACTGAGCGGCGCTTGCCGTTGGTCACGGCGGCTAACTGACCACAGGCCGCGTCAATGGATCGTCCTCGGGTGTTGCGAACCGTGACGTTGATTCCCAGGTCGACGAGTCCGTCACGGAACTCGTTCACCCGCTCGGGCGACGATCCCATCACGAGGTAGCCCGGCGTGGGATTAAGCGGTATGAGGTTGACGTGAGCATTGAGTCCGCTGGCGTAGCCCGCGAGTTCGTCAATGGCGCGATCGGTGTCGTTCACCCCGTCGATGAGCGCCCACTCAAAACTCAAGCGACGAGACGTGGCGTCAATCCACTTCTGGCAGGCCTCGTAGAGTCGCTCGAGGGGGTAACGCCGGTTGAGCGGCACCAATTCGTCACGCGTCGTGTTATTCGCCGCGTGCAGACTCACTGCGAGGGTGAGGGGCAGCCCTTCAGTCGCGAGCCGCTCGATAGCCGGTGCTACGCCCACCGTCGACACCGTGAGGTGTCGAGCCGACATACCCTTGTGTTCGTGCAGGCGCCGCACCACGGCCACCGTCGTGTCGTAGTTCGCCAAGGGCTCGCCCATCCCCATGAAGACCACGTTGCTGAGTCGTCGCGGGGCGGCCGCGCGAGTGGCGAATATCACTTGTTCGATAACCTCGCCGGGCGTTAGTTGGCGGCTGTACCCCGCCTGGCCCGTGGCGCAGAAGGTGCAGCCCATGGCGCAGCCGGCTTGCGAGGAGACGCACACCGTCACTCGGTCGGCGTAACGCATGAGCACGGTCTCGATGGTCGCCCCATCGTGCAGACGAAAGACCCACTTGCGCGTGGCGCCGTTATCGGATTCAACGTCGTTGGCCACCGTCAATGACGAAGGGAAGTCCTGTACGAGTTTCGCCCGCAAGGTTTTGGGGATGGTCGTGATGTCGGCGAGATCGAGACCGTCGCGCCACAGACCCTGCCAAATCTGGTCGACTCGATAGCGGGGCTCACCGACGAGGAGTTCGGCCAAGGCTGCTGGTTCATACTCGTACACCGAAGTCACCTACCAAGGCTAGGGCAGAACCCGACACGACACTGACGGAATCTGTTTGACTGGGAGTTGCGACGATAAAGGGAGTCTCATGGAACTTGTTAATACATCCGCGATAGTGACTGGTGGAGCGTCGGGCCTTGGTGAGGCTACCGCTCGCCTCCTCGCCGCCGCTGGCGTGAAGGTCGTCATCGTTGACCTCGACGACGCTTCCGGTCGCGACGTGGCTGAAGCAATTAATGGCGTCTACGTGCACGCCGACGTCACGCAGAGCGATCAAATAATTGGGGCGATCGCCAAAGCCACCGCCCTCGCCCCCCTCTGGTCCGTCGTCAACTGCGCCGGGATTGCCTGGGCGCAGCGCACTGTTGGTAAGGATGGGCGCTACGAGTCCGCTCACGACCTGGACGCGTACCGAAAGGTCATCGAAGTGAACTTACTGGGGACCTTCAACGTCTGCCGGCTCGCGGCCACCGCGATGAGCCACAACCTTCCCGACCCCGACGGCATGCGTGGAGCACTCTTGAATACGGCCTCAGTAGCGGCGTCGGAGGGACAGATTGGTCAAGCGGCTTACGCCTCGTCCAAGGGTGGCATTGTTGGCCTCACCGTTCCCCTGGCCCGCGACCTCGCCGTGGTGGGCGTGCGCGTCAACACCATTCTCCCGGGGCTGATCGATACTCCCATCTACGGCGAAGGTCCCGAGTCCGACGCCTTCAAGATACAACTCGCGGGTTCGGTTCTCTTTCCGAAGCGCCTAGGTTTTACCTCGGAGTTCGCCTCCTTGGCGCTCGAGTTTCTGAAGAACAGTTACTTAAACGCCGAATGCGTACGGCTCGACGCCGGCATTCGCATGCCCCCGAAATAGGGAGCAGTTAGATGTATGGGAGCCCGTCGGAGCGACGAAATCTGGGTGAGTGATGAGGCCTGATTGCGTCTGTCGACCCACCTTGAGCAGGCCTTGATCGGAGAGGACCGACATCGGTCAGATCACGAGGCACCCAAATGGCTGACTATTGATCACGTCCAATGACTCCCTACAACTAGAAGTTCGAGCTGTCGAGCACGTTGTCGAAGCGCGCGAATTCATCGCGGAAGGTGAGGAAGGCCTTGTCTGTGGGACCGTTTCGGTTCTTAGCAACGATGACCTCAACCTCCGACTTCTTGTCGTTCGCCACTTCGCCGTATTTTTCGGCCCGGTAGAGGAACAAAATAACGTCAGCGTCTTGCTCCAGGGATCCCGATTCGCGCAGGTCGCTCATCATCGGCCGCTTTTCTTGTCGGGTTTCGAGCGCGCGAGACAACTGCGAGAGTGCAATCACCGGACAACCGAGTTCACGGGCCAGGATCTTGAGGGCGCGGCTCATTTCAGACACTTCCACCTGACGGTTCTCCGCGCGCGAACGACCAGTCATGAGTTGGAGGTAGTCAATAATCACCACACCGAGGTCACCGTGTGTGGACTTGATACGGCGAGCCCGGGCGCGAATGTCCATGACGGTCAAGGTGGGGTTGTCGTCAATGTAAATCTTGGCCGACGCGAGGTAGCCAAAGGCTTCCTGGGCGCGATTCCAGTCGGCGTCGCTCAAGTCACCGGTGCGCAACTTGCTCGAGTCAATACGGGCCGTTGAGGCGAGAACGCGTTCGGTGAGCTCTTGTTTGCTCATTTCCAAGGAGAAGAACAGGGCCGGGCGCTTAACCACCGCCCCGACGTGGGTCAAGATGCCGAGCGCGAAAGAGGTCTTACCCATCGACGGGCGAGCACCGACAATCGTGAGTGCGTGGGGCTGGAGTCCCTGCAAGATCAGGTCCAATCCGCGATACCCCGTCTCGAGACCGTTGAAGACGCCGCGGGTCTCACCACGAGCCTCGAGAATATTGGCCTCCTCGAGCAGGAGGGCGTGCAGTGGTGCGACGGTGTCGGCCTTGGAGGCATCACCGATCTCGTTGATCTTTCGTTCCGCATCGTCAATCAATGCGACGACGTCGTCAGTTGGCTTATACGAGTCGTCCACGATTTCGGTCGCGACGGCGATAAGTCGCCGCTGCTGGGACTTCTCTCGAACAATCACGGCATAACGCTCGGCGTTGTTCACCGAAGGAGTGTTGGCCGACAGGGCCATGAGCAGACCCATGTCGAGGGCCACCACGCCCTGTTCTTGCAATTTGGCCTGCACGGTGACGAGGTCAACCGGTTCGGCACTATTGACGAGGTCCAAGATGGCGGTGTAAATCTGCGCGTGCAGTGGTCGGTAGAAGTCGCTGGGTGACACCGTACTGCTCACCTGCGCCACGACATCCGACGACAGCAGCATCGCACCAATGAGACCCTCCTCGGCCTCGAGAGCGTGTGGCGGGACGCGCGGCGTGGTCGTCGGGGCGGAGCGAGCGTATTCAGATTCGAGCTGTGTCATAAGACCTCAACGGTTGCACAAATCACTTGTGCAACACAAGAACAACAACGTGGGGAAATCCCTGTGCATAAACACCCTCACAGAGGGCTGTGACACAAAAAGGCCGGGGCGTTCGCCCCGGCCTTTTTGAGAGTACGGCGAACTACTTCGCGACGACCTCGACATTGAAGGTGGCGGTAACACCGGGGAAGAGCGTGGCCGAAACCGTCGCCGATCCAACTTCCTTGAGGTGCTCGTCCATCACAATGGCGTGGCGGTCAAGGGAGATCGACGTCGCCGTGCGCAGGGCATTGACGATGTCAGACTCGGTGACCGAACCAAAGAGACGACCGTTGGCGCCGGCGCGAGCAGCGACGACCACGGTGGCTTGTTCAATGGTGGCCTTCTGCAGTTCCGCGGCGGAACGAGTAGCGGCGTCCTTGAGGTCGCGCGACTTCCGCATCGACGCAGCCTGGCTCTCCATGGCGGTGTTGGCTTCGAGGGCCGCACCCTTGGGGAGCAGGAAGTTACGAGCAAATCCCTTACGGACTTCAACGATGTCGCCGCGACGGCCGACTCCCTTGACGTCACTGCGCAATAGAACCTTCATTCGGCCACCTCTTCAACCATTTCCTCAAACATTTCAACGGCAATCACGTCGTCCATCACTTCGTCGGACTCAGCTGCGGCAGCCTGATCACGGTCGGGACGTGGTCCACGACCACGGTCATCGCGACCGCGTCCACCAGTGCGACGTTCGGTGACGGTGCGCTGGGTGTAGGGCAAGAGGGCCAGTTCGCGAGCAGTCTTGATTGAGTCCGTGACGTCACGCTGGTGCTGCTGGCAGTTGCCAGACACCTTGCGCCCACGAATCTTGCCGCGGTCCGAGATGTACTTACGGAGCTGGGCCAAGTCCTTGTAGTCAACGGTGCCGACGCCGTGCGCACAGAAGGAGCAGGGCTTCACCTTGGCACCGCGACGGGTATCAATCTTCGGTGCCCGCTTGGGCAGGGTGGGCATATTCTTACGGGGCATTAGAAGGGCTCCTCATCAAAAGCGTGGTTGGTTGGTTGTGGTGCACTGGAGGAAGAACCGCCGTAGGGGGCTCCACCTTCGCTGCGAGGGTTACGGCTGATAGCGGCGGTGGCCCACCGCAGTGAAGGTGCGATGTCGTCGGCGACAATCTCGAAGGCGTAACGCTTTTCACCTTCGGGAGTTTCCCAGGAACGCTGTTCCATGCGTCCAGTGACCACAACGCGGGTCCCCTTTTGCACGGAGTTAGCAACGTTCTCGGCCAAGGTACCGTAGGCCTGAACATCAAAGTACGACGTCTGCTCCTGGGCTTCATTGGTCTGCCGGTTCGTCCACTTTCGGCTCACGGCGACCGCGAGTCTCAAGGCGGCCTGGCCACTATTTAGAAATTTCAATTCGGGGTCGCGGGTAACGTTACCCACGACGGTGATGGTGTTGTCAGCCATCTCTTCTCCTTTGTTCTGGGCGTCCGAACCTAGGCCTGCGCCGTGACACGGCGAGCCTTGGCCCGTTCATTGCGCCGAAGAATCTTGAAGCGCATGACCTCATCGGTCAGGGTGAGAATGCGGTCCAGTTCAGCGACAGTGTCGGCCTGGCCCTCAAACTCCACGAGGACGTAGTAGCCCTCTTTGCGCTTGTTGATTTCGTACGCCAAGGGACGCTTGCCCCAACGGTCGATGGATCCTGGGGTGCCACCATTATTTCGAATGGTGTCGAGCGCTCGATCGAGTGCTACTTGGATGGTCTGTGCGTCGATAGTGCTATCGAACACCACCATGGTTTCGTAAGGCCTCATGGCCACTTTCCTTTCCCTCTGGTCCGACGAATCGGGCTCTGCGGAAAACAGAGCAGGGTGACTGGGTACTTCCCCGCACTTGCGGGACTCTCTACTTTAGTGCACGACGAGCCACACCGCTAATGGAGCAGTCGCGAAGCCCCTACTTCTCCACCGAGCGACGCTGCCGACCCGGTACTCGGCCCCCCGCGGTCCACTTTCGAGCCAAGTGGTGGAACTTACACGAGGTGCACACTTCGACGGCGTAGCACTGGACGGGCTCAAGACGACGCTCAAGTTTGAGGAGTTCAGCGCGACTCAATGGGCAAGTCCCACCCGCTGGGAGCCGCGCCCCGAAAACGTAGGTAACTTCCACGAGCTCGCCGTCTTCGCACAGCGGACACGTTTCACCGGTGTCACGACCTATGTTTTTGGCCGCCCGCAGTAGCTCGGGGTGGGCGTCGCAGACATCTTCGGCCCGAATGAGACCAGCCTCGATCTTTGCGAGTAGGGCGTGGCGAACCAGCCCAAACTCAACAACAGCCCCGTCGGCTGTGGTGTTGCGAAGATCTTTTTTCATTGCTTAGGACTCTACCGCCCTCGCCACTACTCGATTGATGGAAGCTATATTGCATTTCGATGTATCGAAACGATAGTATTAAACATATGTTGGATTTAGCCATTCTCGGATTGCTCATGGACCGCGATCATCACGGTTACGAAATTCGCACCCAGGTACGTGACCGTCTTGGTGTGACCTCCAACCTTTCCTTTGGCTCTATCTACCCCGCCCTCGCCCGGCTCGAGCGCCAGGGTCTGGTTGAAGCAGTAAGCGTCACGGACGCAGCGCCGATGATGATTTCCACCGGCTCGCTGAGTGGCGAGCGCGCTTCGCTACGCGCGCTTCGCGCCACCCAGGTTCTTGGACGACGTGGGCGCAAGGTCTACCGCATTAGTGACGAGGGTCGTCGCGTCTTCGTTGAGCTGCTCGCCGATCCAGCGACTGTTGACGACAGTCGCAATTTTTCCCTGCGGGTGGCCCTGGCCAAATACCTCACGCCTACCCTTCGAGTGACCCTGCTCGAACGCCGTCGCACAGATCTTGTGGAGCGCCTCGCCGAATTGCTGGCCGGCGCTCGCAATGAGCAACTTGACACCTACGCGCGCAGCGTCATGACGCACGCCGCCAAGGGCGTCGAGTTGGACATCGAGTGGATTGACACCCTGTTAACCACCGAACGAAACAATCAACAGACCTTCACCGAACAGGTGAAGACAGGAAAGGAGTAGTCATGGAAAAGATTCGTGTGGCTATTGCTGGTGTGGGTAACTGCGCGAGCTCACTCATTCAAGGCGTGACGTACTACCGCGACGCCCAAGACGGCGAAAATGTTCCCGGATTGATGCACGTGAGCCTGGGTGGCTACCACGTGTCGGACCTGGAATTCGTAGCCGCTTTCGACGTGGACGCTTCGAAGGTTGGCGTCGATCTAAGCAAGGCAATTGAGGGTGGCATGAACAACACCATCAAGTTTGCTGACGTGGCTGAAATCGGTGTCACGGTGCAACGTGGACCAAGTATGGACGGCCTGAACAAGTACTACTTGGCCGCCATTGATGAGTCGCCCGTCGAGCCCGTTGACGTCGCCCAGGCCCTGCGCGACGCACGAGCCGAAGTGCTCGTGTCTTACCTACCCGTCGGTTCCGAAGACGCCCAGCGTTACTACGCCCAGGCCGCGCTGGACGCGGGTTGTGCCTTTGTCAACGCCATTCCCGTCTTCATCGCTTCGGACCCCGTATGGGCCAAGAAGTTTGCTGACGCCGGCGTACCCATCATTGGAGACGACATCAAGAGTCAGGTTGGTGCGACGATTGTGCACCGCGTACTCGCGCGTCTCTTTGAGGACCGTGGGCTGGCCCTGGACCACACCTACCAGCTCAACGTTGGTGGCAACATGGACTTTAAGAACATGCTCGACCGCGAACGTCTCGAGTCGAAGAAGGTTTCCAAGACCCAGGCCGTTACCTCGCAACTAGAGAATTACACCCTGCACGCCGACGATGTCCACATCGGACCGAGCGACCACGTGCCGTGGTTGAAGGACCGCAAGTGGGCCTACATCCGCATGGAGGGTCGCAACTTCGGTGACGTCCCACTGAACGTGGAACTCAAGCTCGAAGTCTGGGACTCCCCGAACTCCGCGGGTGTCATCATCGACGCCGTGCGTTGCGCCAAGGTGGCCCTGGACCGTGGCATCGGTGGACCAATCCTCGGACCCAGCGCCTACTTCATGAAGTCGCCGCCCGTGCAGTTCCACGACGACGTCGCTCAACACATGGTGGACAGCTTCGCCGCAGGTGGGGAAAACCCCGTCTGGCCGTAAGCGGCCCACTGAACGTACCGAACCCCCCGCTTTTGGCGGGGGGTTCGGTATTTCTGGCGCGATGTCGCTCCTACAAAGTGACGATGGTCGGGTGCAGCGCTTTGAGGTTCGTTTGTGACCATCGACCGAGCGCCTCGAGAACTGGGCGCAGGGCCTCACCCGAGGGCGTTAGGCGGTACGCGTTATTGCGCGCCGATCGCTTCGGCTCACTGCGCTCAATAATTCCTAGTGTCGAGAGCTGTTTGAGTCGTGACGCCAAAATGTTCGTGGCAATGTGCTCGGGTGATTCACCAAATTCCGAGAAGGTGCGAGTGCCGTGGACGAGCAGGTCGCGAACAATGAGCAGCGACCACCGGTCCCCCAGCACATCCAGGCCCGAACTAATTGGGCACACCGATCGCCAAAGCATCTCGTTACCGTCAGTGTCATTCATCAGTCGTCTACCGGGTGAGCGCAGCGGCCATGTCAATGAGGGTGTTCTCAATAGGCGTGGGGGACCATCCCAATACCTCCGTGGTGCGGTGGGTGTCAAAGCCAATGCGCACCCCGAGTTGTGGCACCACGGCGCGAGCTTGCGCGTCAAAGAGGGCCATCAGCTTGATCGCCACGTTGGGCGCTTTGCGAGTAGGCACCTTGCCGTAGCCCGCAGCACGCAGAATCTGCGCGGCCTGGGCCAGAGGAATGGGACTGGCGCTGGCGGCAATAAAGCGCTGCCCCGGGGCACCCGGAGCGCTGAGGGCCGCTACTTCAAGTCGGGCCACGTCGCGCACGTCCACCATGCCCATCGCCACATCGGGAATCATGGGCATTTTGCCCGCGACGAGTTCACCAATCATGGTGACGCTCACACCCTCACCGGGTGCCCCCAGTGAGGGACCAACGATGAAACCAGGGTTAACGACGACGAGTTCCATTGGACCGTCACCGACGACCTCCCAGGCGGCGCGTTCGGCCAGCGTCTTACTCTTGGCGTACGCTCCAATCTTGGCCTCAGTGTCCGACCACGCGTCGGGTCCGTACGTACCACTCGACTTTCCGGCGACCATCGATACGATCGACGAGGTTACGACGACGCGCTTCACCCCGGCGTGCTGGGCCGCTTGAAGAACCCGGCGGGTTCCCTCGACCGCGGGAGCAATGAGATCGTTTTCGTCCTTCGGCTCACCTAAAACGAAGGGTGAGGCGACGTGTAGAACGTAGGTGCACCCCTTCATGGCTTCCTCCCAGCCCGTATCCGACAGGAGGTCCGCCTCGACGAAGGTGAGCTTTTCAACCGATACCGCGGCCGCAATAGCCGACTTCGTGGCGTCAATTTTCGCGAGCGAGCGAACGGTGCCCACCACCTCAAAACCTTGGCGGAGCAGTTCGGCCCCCACGTGTTGACCGAGGTAGCCACTAATGCCGGTAACGAGAACGCGTTGCGTCATGGAATTTCTCTCTTCTGCCAGGCGAGCAAACTACCCGCGGGCGTCAATCACTAGTATAACTTGCAATATACAAGTTAGTACTCTACGTAGCCCCGGATTGATCGGCCCACCACTCCTTCAGGCGAAAGGTGGCCTCTGACTTGGAGATTTCGCCTTCGTGGTGTCGAATGTCGAGCAGGAATCGGTAGGCCGCCCCGACCTGGGGGCCTGGGCGAAGTCCAAGAATGGCCATCACCTCTTCACCATCGAGCGCTGGACGCTGGTTATCGACGTCTTCTTGCTCGCGCAGTTCGGCAATGCGAATGACGAGATCGTCCATACGCTTGGCCAGTTCGGCCGCCTTGCGGGCGTTTCGGGTCGTGCAGTCACAGCGAGTGAGCTCGTTCAGGTCGTCGAGTAACTCCCCGGCGTCGCGCACGTAGCGACGCACCGCCGAATCGCTCCAGCCCAACTTGTAGGTGTGGAAACGCAGGTGCAGCTCGACGAGTTCGCTGACGTCGTCAATCATTTGATTCGAGTACTTAAGTTCGCTCATGCGCTTGCGCGTCATTCGAGCTCCGACGACTTCGTGAAACCGAAAAGTGACGCCCTCGGGTGTGATCTCGCGGGTCGCCGGCTTACCGATGTCGTGCATCAGGGCGGCCAGACGTATGCGCAACGCTGGCCGCGTTTTGTCCACCACGGCCCAGGTGTGTTTCAGCACATCCTTGTGTTGATGCACCGGGTCTTGCTCGAGCTGCAGCGTGGGCAGTTCCGGAAAGAAGTGGGCCGCGAGCCCCGTCCTCACGATGAAGTCCAAACCGACCGAGGGCATCTCGGTGACCAACAGCAGGTCCAACTCGGCGCGTATGCGTTCGGCACTAACGATGTTTATCTTTTCGGCCAATAGAACCGCCGCCGACTCAAGTTCTGGGTCAATACCTAAATAAAAACGAGCTGAGAAGCGAGCGGCCCGCAACATGCGTAGGGGGTCGTCGTTAAAGAGCACCAGGGGATCAATAGGAGCCCGCAGTCGACGACTATTGAGGTCAGCCATTCCCCCGAAGGGGTCGTGAAGGAAGTCAAACACGGACTGTTCTGCGCTCTTGTGCAGCACACCCACCACATCGAGCGCCATGGCGTTGATGGTGAAATCACGCCGACTCAAGTCCTCGAGCAAGGAATTACCCCACTCCACCTCGGGCTTGCGGGAATCGTCGAGGTAGGCCTCCGAACGAAAGGTGGTGATTTCAACTTGAATTCGACTGGCCCGCAAGACACCGCCAAGGGTGCCAAAAGCGCGGCCCTGTTCCCAAAGCGTTCCGCAGTGGGGCTGCATCAATCGAGCAATGTCATCCGGTCGAGCGTCCGTCGTGAAGTCAATATCGAATTCTTCTTTTGGCGCACCCAAAAGGGCGTCGCGAACTGAGCCACCGACGGCGTAGAGCGAGAAACCCGCGTCAGCGAAGGAGCGCGCGAGTGGTTCGGCCAGCGTTGCGAGCTCCGCGAGGCGAGATGGGAGTAGGTCGTCGAGAATCGTCACTCCCTAGTAAGGCTAGTGCTCACCCTCGTTCCTTCGATGGCGGGGGGTAGCCTAGGGAATCATGTTCGACCGACTTCCGAACTGGTGGCGGGCGCTCGGCGTCGTCCTCTTCAGCCTCGCAACAGTGACGTGGCCTTCGGCCTCGGGTGCTACCCCCACGCCCCTTTTCAATCTGGTCCACCAGGACGTAACGGTGTCCGTCGACACTCCGGGCGTCGCACATTTCTCATTGACGATTTCCCACCCGGCCACGGCGAAGGTCACCCTGGCGATCTACCCTCACCTCTTCGCGCGTGGCCAAATTGCCCTACTCGTGAATGGGCGAGGGATCAGTGGCCCGCCCACGGCGGTGACCACGCTTTCGTCCGCTCAATGCAGTACCAGCGGCCGAGCACTCTCCGTGAGACTGACGACGGATGGTCAGACGGTGGCCGCCCACTGTCGCCAACCAGTCCTTCCCCTGTCCTGCCACGCCTCAAGCTGTGATGGTGTTTTTCCCTTGCGTTACCAAGTCCAATTCAATGGCCACACCAGCACCACGTGGTCGCTACTCGCGTTGAAGTTCTCTCCGGTAGCCGTCCCCCTTCACTTGGTCGTGCTCGGGTCGGTTGGTCCCAGTGCGTGGGAGTTTGCCCGGAGCGCCACCGCCACCATGCGAACCTTGGCTAAGTTCTCGACCCTGCCCCTGGCAATAGGGGTTGACTATCGACCGCTTCTTGACGCCATAATCGGTGACGACGCCGTGGCGGCCTCCTGGCGGCGAGCCTTGCGCGGACTCGTCGCCAGTCCCCAGCACCAAGCCATTTCCGCGCCGCCAGGTGCTATTGATTTTGGCGGCTTGGCCGCCAACGGACTCTCGAGCGAAGTCGCTGGCCAACTCCAAATAGCCACTGGTCTACTGCAGGGCTTAACGGGACGAGGAAGCAAAAAAATTGTTTGGGATCAGGGCACATCCTCAGTAGCGGACCTCAATGCTCTCCACGCCGTTGGTATTGAACACGTGGTGATTAACGAAAATTCCCTGCAACCGGTGCCCTCGACCACGTTGGCGTGGGGACAACCGGAGTACCCCACCGGCGTACCCGGGGTGACGGAACTCGCCACCGACGTCCAGCTCTCGGCGATAGTGAACAACGCCACCATCGCCCCCGAGCTTCGCTCGGTCTTAGCAATTGACACCATGGCCTTCTTGCATTTCGTGGCCCCGGGTGACGCCGCAGCTCGCAGCGTTGTCGTACCCCTCTACCTTGGCACCGTCGGTTCCGCGTTCGTTCATGACTTCCTCAGCGGGCTGCGAACCAGCCCTTTTGTTTCAGCCGTTCCCTTAGTCTCTTCATTTGCGCCGTCACTCGTCGGTGCAAACGGTACCGCCCCGAACTGGTCACTCGCCCTCACCAGTTCTCCATCGTGGTCAGTCGAAAACGCTCAAAGTCTGCGAGCGCTCGTCACGCAACTGCATTCCTTCGTCGCTGGTGTGGCGAGCACCAAGGAAGTCGCTCTACTCACTAGTGCGGTCGCCCAAGCCGAAGTACGCGGTTCGGCGGATCAGCGACAAGGTGCCATTGACGCCAGCCGGGCACTTCTCAACGGACAGCTTTCGAGTTTTCGCGTTGATAACTCGACCGTCACCCTCACCAGCCAGCGAACTGCTCTACCCATAACGATTGTGAGCACCGCGCACTACCCGATGACGGTTCTGGTTCACCTGGTCAGCAACGCACTTGACTTCGCGAAGGGCGCCACCTTCCCCGTCACACTCAACACCCCCACTACCGTGGTGCGCGTTCCCCTGCGTCACGCGTCGGGATCTGAAGCCACCCTGCAGGTCATCATCACGACGCCGTCGGGACAGGTGGTACTTGCTCACACCGCCATACCAGTACGGGTCACCGGTACCTCCGTCGTGGGCTATCTCCTGTCTTTCGTTTCGCTCCTCATTCTGGGCATCTGGTGGTGGCGGACCAACCGGCGCAAGACTACGGCGCGGCGAGCAAAATGAGTGAACACCTACACGGTCGACGCATTTTGACGATGGCCGGGGGAACGGCCATCTCTCGCGGTACCGGTCTGGTTCGCGTGCTGGTCCTGGCCTGGGTTCTGGGGTTTTCCCCACTCGCCGATGCCTACAACTTGGCAAATACCGTCCCCAACATGTTGTTTGATCTGGTGCTCGGCGGGATATTGAGTGCCACCTTTATCCCGGTTTTCGTCGAGCGACTGGCTATCGATGGCGAGCGTCGCGCCTGGCGTTCGATTTCCAGCGTCGTTAGTGCCGCCCTGGTCCTGCTGGTGATCGCCAGCGCGCTGGCCTGGTGTTTTGCCCCATTCATCATCGATGGTTTCACCTTTCTCCAACACAACACGTCAGCGGCCAGTCGCGTGCTCTTGGTGAAAGAACGCGCCGCCTCAACCCTCTTTTTGCGCTGGTTCGTTCCCCAAATTTTCTTCTACGGCGTAATCGGTATCAGTACGGCGCTCTTGAACATTCGACACAAGTTCGCGGCCGGCGCCTGGGCCCCCGTGGTCAACAACATCATCTGTATTGCGGTACTCATCTGGTTTCACTTAGTCGAGCCCAACCCGACTCTTTCTCGTGCCGGTCAGGGTGACGATATCACCTGGTTGGCCCTCGGCACCACTCTGGGTGTGGCCGTCCAGTTGATCGTGATGTTTCCCTCCCTGGCGCGAAGTGACCTCGGTCGACTGCGATTTCGTATGGACCTCAAGGACCCGGCGGTACGGGCGGTTGGTCGACTGGGCAGTTGGACCCTGGGGGTGGTCGTCAGCAACCAGCTCTCGCTCTACGTGGTGTTGGCTTTCGCCTTCGGCACCGGAGGTAAGGGACCGGTAAGTGCGTACACCTACGGTTGGTCCTTCATGCAAATGCCCTACGCCGTCGTCGTCGTGTCCGTGCTGAGCGTACTGACCCCACAGCTGGCGGCGCTGGCCACGGCCCAAGACTTCACGGCCCTGACCCAGCGCTTGAGCATGGGCCTACGCCAATCTCTGGTTATCATCCTGCCCTGCACCGTCATCTTGGTCGTGCTCGCCCAGCCCATAGTGGGGATATTGCTCAATCACAATCACGCCACCGGCTCTCTCATGGTGGGGCGAGTCCTCGCCATTTTGGCCATCGGTCTGCCAGGTTTTACCGTGTTTCAACTGGGTGTTCGAGGTTTGCAGTCGCTGCAGCGGGCTCGTGAAGTATTCGCCCTTTACGCCCTTGAAAACCTGCTCACCATTGCCTTCTGTCTCCTCATTGGTCGCCACTCGATAGCAGGTCTTACCGGGGCAATTTCCCTGGCCTACAGCATCTCGGCCCTCGTGGCAATGGCCCTACTCGCCCACCACCAAGTCGTCATCTTCCCCACCCTGTGGAGCAAATACATTCGTCGCAGCCTGACGGCTTCTTTGGCAATGGGTATCGTGATGGCTGCCGCCTACGCCACCGTCAATTGGAACGAGGGCGTGCTCCTCATACTGCGCACCTTGGTCGCAGGTGTTGCCGGATTGGGGGCCTACGCGATGGTCGCATTTCTGGGGCCCCGTAACGCCAGACCGTCGGCGAATCTGCGAGGCTAGAGCATCAAATGGAGGACGCATGACCAAGGTGAAAATTCTGAGTGATAGCGCCTGTGATCTACCCGACACCGAGTGCGCTCGCTTAGGTGTTGATTTGGTATCACTAAGTGTTCGTTTTGGCAACGACGAATTCACCGATCGCGTGACTATCACTACGGATGAATTCTGGGAACTCTGTCTCACTCAACGAGCACTCCCCGAGACCGCCGCGCCTTCACCTGGAGCATTTCTGACCGCTTTTGCGAAAGCGGTTGAGGAGGGAGCCAGCGCGGTCATTGTCGTCACCCTTTCGAGCAAGCTCTCGGGTACCTTCCAATCCGCCAAGATTGCGGCCGACGCTTTCCAGGGAATCCCCGTGTTCGTGTTGGATAGTGAGGCGGTCTCCATGGGTCAGGGCGTCATCGTTGCGGCCTTGGCCGAAGAGGCGCTCGCGGGCCGAAGCTTTGACGAACTCGTTACCCTGGGCCAAGTACTCGTCACCAAAACGGGCGTCGTCGCCATGTTGGACACCTTGGATCACCTCATAAAGGGTGGTCGGGTCGGGGGAGCCAAGGCCTTCATCGGGCAAATGCTCTCAATAAAGCCACTCATTCGATTACGAGACGGGGAGGTGAGCGAAGCTGGTCGCCAACGGACGGTTTCGAAAGCACTCCGGCAAATTGCCGACGAGGTTAAGGCCCGTGGGTCCCTCGATCGCATCGCGGTTATTCACGCCAACTCACCTCACGTGGCCGCCCTGACCGAGCTGGTCGCTGGAATCAGCGTCAATCACCCCCTCATTGTGGCCTCAATAGGGCCGACCGTCGGAACGCACGGCGGTCCCGGCGCCATTGGTATCGCTTGGTTGGAAACCTACGACGAGCTTCGCTAGTAAGTTGGTGGCGTGACGCAAGACGACAAGGGTACCGACCCCGTAGATCTGCTCCTCGGAGGGCTCGATCGGGTGCTTGACACCTTCCATGATCGCGTTCTTCGACCCGTGTTAATCGCTTCGCGTTTTCTCGCAATGGGTTTTGTCCTCCTTGTTCTCGCCGTCACCACTCTCGTCGCCTTCGTGCTCGGACTACTTCGCTTCAGTGACGTTTTCATCTTTCAGGGATACGTCTGGTTGAACTACCTTTCGGTTGGTTTCTTGTGCGTGGTCGGCGGGCTCATCGTGTGGCGATTCCGCCGCCCAGCCCCCCTAAGGAAAAAATGACCCACACTCGCGTCCTCATCATCGGCTCCGGTCCCGCCGGCTTGACCGCTGCAATTTACACCGCCCGAGCGCAATTACATCCAATTGTGATTGAGGGGGAGCCTTCCTCGACGACCGATCAACCCGGTGGACAGCTCATGCTCACAACGGAAATTGAGAATTTCCCCGGCTTTGTTGAGTCCATCACCGGCCCTGAACTTATGTTCAAAATGCGCGCCCAGGCGGAACGATTTGGCGCCGATCTTCGCGTCACTAAGGTGCAGAAACTCGACGTGACTGAGACGCCTTTTCGCGCCTGGCTCACTGATGATGTTGAACCATCGATCACGGCGGACGCCGTGATTCTCGCCACGGGGGCGAGGTCCTTGATGATGGGCGTCCCTGGGGAAGATCGTCTGTACAGTCACGGGCTCTCCACCTGCGCCACGTGTGACGGTTTCTTCTTTCGAGGTCAAGACATCGCCGTCGTCGGTGGTGGTGACTCGGCAATGGAGGAGGCTTTGTTCCTCACCCGATTCGCGTCATCGGTAACCGTCGTTCACCGGCGGGACTCGTTGCGCGCGTCCAAGATCATGCAGGAGCGGGCTTTCGCCAACGACAAAATTGTGTTCGCCTGGAATTCGTTGCCGGTAGAGGTGCTTGGTGATGATCGCGTCAGTGGCCTGCGAGTCAAAGACACGATTTCGGGTGAGGAGCGTGATTTGCCCGTGACGGGCATCTTTGTCGCCATCGGACACGTTCCCAACACGACTTTGGTCACCGACAGCCTCGAACTCGAAGATGGGGGCTACATTCGTACCGGTCCTGGTTCCTACACGTCGATAGACGGCGTTTTCGCGGCTGGTGATGTCCAAGACCACGTGTATCGCCAGGCCATTACCTCGGCTGGGTCGGGCTGCGTAGCGGCCATCGACGCCGAGCGTTGGCTCGAGGTGCGAGGTTTGTAGCGCTTGTCGCTAAGGTAGTACCTGCGTTGACTCATCGACGCTACCTTTGGAGGATTACATGAGCGACAACATCACCACTCTCACCGATGCCACCTTTAATGAGGTTATTGGTGCGTCTGACGTCCCCGTCTTGGTCGACTTCTGGGCCGAATGGTGCGGCCCCTGCAAGATGATTGCCCCAATCCTCGAGGAATTGGCTGTCGAACAGGCTGGCAAGTTCGCCATTGCCAAATTGGACGTCGATGTCAACGTGGCCACAGCCACCAAGTTCTCGGTCATGAGCATCCCAACCCTTCTGCTCTTCAAGAATGGTGAGGTTGTTGCTCGTCTCGTTGGAGCCAAGCCCAAGGGTGCCTTGCTCCAAGAGATCACCGCCAATCTCTAGTACCACTTTTTGAACTCGGTTAGATTGAAAAAGGGTGATAACGGCCCACGAGTTCGTGAACTGCACGAACGATTGCGAACGCTGGGTTTTGGCGGATTGGGCGACGGTGAGGTCTTCGACGATGCCACCTCCAGTCTGGTTGAGGCCTTTCAGCGTTCGCGCGGCTTAGCCTTAACGGGGGAAGTGGATGACACCACCTGGCAGCGACTCGTCGAAGCGGGATGGCATCTGGGCGGACGATTATTATTCCTGACCAGACCTTATTTACGGGGCGACGACGTCGCTGATTTGCAGGTTCGCCTCTCCCAGCTGGGTTTTGACCCCGGCCGCATCGATGGTGTTTTTGGTCCCCGGGTGCACGAGGCACTCGCCGACTTTCAATCCAATTGTGGCATCGACGTGAATGGGACCCTGACCCGCCAATCCCTCTCAGAGCTTCTTCGCGTGACTCCCAGTGTTGGTGACCGCACCCTCATTAGCGAACTGCGGGATCGAGCACCATCCCCGAGCGAGTCTGATGGACCGCTGCTCGTACGCGGCGAGAGTCCCTTAATCGCCACACTCACGAGAGTCATTCCTCATTGTCTTTTCGACGAATCCTTGCAAGCCTTGAGTGCTGAAGCGTTTGCGGCCCACGCCAACGCGCTTCGAGCGCGGGCCGTGGTGGCCATCGTTTCATCTGATACCGCCACAGATATTTCTTTGCATTACTGGGCTAGTTACACTTCGCACTCGCGCCAGGGTGAGCGCTTGGCGAGTGGACTTGGTGCCGCATTGGCCAACTCGACCCTCAGTCGACGACTCAGCGTCTCCGGGATGGCCCTTCCCATCCTTCGTGAAACCAGAATGACAACCATGGTGATCGAACACCCCGTTTTGAGCAAACCGGAAGAGCTTGTTGCCGGCGACGTTATTTGCCGGGTTTTGAACGATTTTTTCAGCGTCAAACAATAGTTGTTTACAGCCACTGACGAATCTTTCGCCTAATTCATTGGCTTTTGGGATTTCTAATCCTTAAACCCACAACTTAATCCACAGGTTGGGGATAACTTTAACCTGAACCTTAAGTTGAAGGTTTAATCTTATTTGGCCTGACTAATCGCGATGTAGATGCGTTCGAGGTCGTCGAGGTCCGCAAAGTCAATAATGATACGGCCATTGCGACCCTTGAGGTCAACGTGAACTCGGGTGCTCAGATAGTCTTCGAGCAGTTGTTCGAGTTCAGCAACCGAGGCGTCAGGAACCGGACGAAGACGCGGCTTACCTGGAATCTCTGGCGCCGTGGTTCCTGTTGGGTCGAGTGGACGAGGTTCCATTAAGGCCTTCACTGCCTCTTCCGTGGCCCGTACCGACATCTCACCCTTGATGACGCGGGCCACCATCGACGCCTGCAGTTCGTGATCGCTGAGAACCAGGAGACTGCGTGCGTGTCCGGCGGTGATTTCAGAATTAGCAAGTGCCAGCTGGGCGACCTCACCTAGTTGCAAGAGGCGAAGGGTGTTCGTGATGTTCGCACGCGACTTTCCAACACGCTGAGCAACTTGTTCGTGCGTTAGGTCGAATTCATCGATTAACTGCTGGTACGCAGCCGCTTCTTCCAGGGGGTGGAGGTCGACGCGGTGAAGGTTCTCTACTACGGCCTTTTCCAGAGATTCCCGATCGTTGACGGCGTCTTGAACCAGTACTGGTACGGTCGACAGACCGGCGATACCGGCGGCGCGCCAACGGCGCTCTCCGGCTATCAATTCGTAAACGCCAAGATCGGTGTCGTGGGGTCGAACGATTATTGGCTGGAGGACGCCAAGTTCGCGTATTGATGATGCCAGCGCCTGAAGACTTTCGTCATTAAATGACTTTCGGGGCTGAAACTGGTTAGGAATAATGGCGGTTATGGAAACCTGACGAAAGGGGCCCGCCACAATCTCACTTTGATCGACCTCGTCTGGTGCATCTCCCTCTGGGATAAGTGCGCCGAGGCCTTTTCCTAATCCAGATTTCCTAACCATTGATAATCTCCTCTGCTAGCGCCCGGTAAGCCTTGGCACCACGGGAGGTGGGGTCGAAGGTTGTTATCGGCTGACCGTGCGAAGGTGCTTCGGCCAAACGAACTGTCCGGGGAATCTTGGTGCGGCACAGCTCCTCGGCAAAGTGCCGGCGAACCTCTATAGCCACGTCTTGAGAAAGTGTATTGCGGGAATCAAACATCGTCAAAACCACTTTCGAGATACGCAAGGTGGGGTTCAGATTTCGCTGGACAAGATCGATAATGTTCCGAAGTTGCGTCAAACCCTCGAGTGCGTAGAACTCGGTTTGCACGGGCACCATGATGTCGGTAGCCGCTGCAAAGGCGTTAATTGTGATGAGCCCGAGTGAAGGTGGGCAGTCAATAAAGACGTAGTCAAAGTCACCCTCAACCGAGGCGAGCGCCTTTTTAAGACGTAATTCCCGAGAAATTACCGTAGTGAGCTCCTGTTCAACTCCGGCTAAGTCGAGGGTGGCGGGGGCAACGAAGAGATTGGCAAAGCCCGTTGGTTCGACAATGTCAACCATGGGAATGTCGTTCAAGAGAACGTCATAGACCGATCGCTCAAAGCGCCGCCCATCAATACCCAGTCCCGTCGTGGCATTACCCTGGGGATCAAGGTCAACAATCAGGACTCTTTTGCCCCGCTCAGCGAGCGCGGCACCCAAAGAGGTTGTGGTTGTGGTCTTTCCAACCCCACCCTTTTGGTTTGCTACGGCAAAAATCCGCATTGTATTGGCGTCTGCCATGAGCCTCTTCCAGACTGGTTGACTTCCGACACTGCGTCGAACCCCTGCCATTCAACACGGTTTTCGCCAATTCGTCAAGTACCAATGTTTCACGTGAAACAAAACTTAGTCAATTTCCTTGCCATCAAAGGGCTGAAGACCTGATCGCCCGATGCTCTCGTCATACTCGCAGAAGGTTGTTGACCCTTCTTTCGAAATGTTTCACGTGAAACAAATGCGGAAAAAATCCCCTCGGGAATCCCAGAATTGTAAGCTCACGCAGGCCTACAGCACTGAGGGGTCCAAAAGTAGTGTTTCACGTGAAACAATCTTCGTCTGTGTTGATTGGACATCACTCTGGGTTCTCGCTAGTCGCCCCGAATGAGGTAGGGGATTGTTTCACGTGAAACAATCCCCTACTTCCTCTTCCCGCCGAAAAGGAGGCTGGCAATCCAGCTCTAACAGAACTGTGGAATCTCCCACTAAGGCCATCCGATGTATATGGTCTTTCGGCGCCGTTGTGGGTGCCGTCTTCTTCGACCTGGCGAAGACTTGGTTCATTTTCCTCATTCCAATGAATTATTTCCTCCAATGGGGGGTGAATGCGGCGACTTCGACCTAGGGTCCCAGATAGCAGAAGAGTGGGTGGGATTCAGGTTTTCCCAGAATTGCGCGACCCCCTACTCTACGTCCAGCAAATGCTCGAAATAATCAGACTCTGCCAATTGCCCGGGCTCGAAAACGAGTACCGATGTATTTACATCATTGTCAGTTGAAGAATGTTTCACGTGAAACAGTCCAAATATATGGTCTAGGCCATGAGTCACTTTGCTATCCAGTTGGAAAGCGAAAAGAGAGTGGTGACTGGCCAATTATCTCCGCTCGATTCCCGTGTTTCTGATCGAGTTCTTGAGTACTGAACAGAACACCTGCGACAGCTCATTTGTACTGACAATGCCAATAACGAGGGCCACCACGGACAAATATTCTTCGCTGACTCGGAACCCGACTTCCAGCCTTGGAGGATGCGGTGTCAAGAAATGGTGGTGGAAGTACCAGGGCTCCAACTAGGCAACAACACCACATTCCTTACATTTATCCAGAAAGGTGCCGAAGATCACGACGCGAAAGGACCGGAGTTGTTGTCCTGCGTAAGGTATGGACAGATCTTTACCCCTGGGTCATGACTGGGCGTAGTATTCCCGCGCCAGGAGACCAGTGTGGAGGAGCCTTGTCGTAGTACGACTGGTGACGATTAATGAAACTGGCGGTCAGAGGAATGTTTCACGTGAAACATCAAAACAGCGGTGACTTCCCTGGAACCCCAACACCTCTAGGAAAACGTGGTGGGGTGGCACGGACTTTCTTCAGCACCTGGTAGGCAGCCCCGTGACGAACTCTGTCTCCCACGTGTAACCCC
The DNA here is from genome assembly GCA_903828785.1 of uncultured Actinomycetes bacterium. GTDB lineage: Bacteria > Actinomycetota > Acidimicrobiia > Acidimicrobiales > RAAP-2 > RAAP-2. Next base: position 100,195 of record CAIKNP010000027.1, read on the forward strand.
AACTGGCCGAGGCTGTCGGGCTTCCAACGGCTCGGGCCATCGTCTTGGGGTGGTTCCGAAACAATCAACACTCCCCCAACTTTCAAAAACCGGACCGCGCATTCGGCCGTGACCGCTGGAGGACCAAAAGACCGAGCAGTGACTAAATCGAAAGATTCGGCGAGGCCTGGCTGATGGGCTAGCAATTCAGCCCTACCTAGGTGAATCTCTCCTCCTTCAGGTGCGTCATCCCAAGCCAGAACTTCTCCAATAAACGCCATACGCTTTTCCATCGAGTCGACAAAGGCGCTGCGACAGGTCCAGTCAGACAGGAGCACTAAGCCCGGCAAGCCACCACCACTACCGAGATCGAGAAAGGATGATGGGGGAGCTGGTGAAATATCGTGCCAGACCGCGGCAAAGCCACGGGCGTGTTCTATCTGTGGCTCGATTGCGCCTGGTCCTAAAAAGCCACGCGCCCTCGATTCCTCGAGGGCGCGTGACAACCATTCAGTTTTCATGCAGTTAATTATGCCGGAGCAATAACCACGAAGCGGCGAGGGTCTTCACCTTCGGAACGCGTTGAGACCGCGGTGTTCTCGGTGAGCGCATCGTGCACGGCTTTGCGGTCAGCAGCTGACATTGGCTCGAGAGCTCGCTCTTCGCCGGTCTCAACAACCTCACTAGCGACTTGCGCGGCAAACCGGCCAAGAGCCGCAACACGGCGCTCGCGGTACTGAGCAACGTCAACCAAGATACGGTCGGTGCGAGCGGGGCTCTTTGACTGCACCACTGTTCGGGTTACTTCCTGCAGAGCCTGAAGGGTGGTTCCGCGAGGACCAACCAGGATTCCTAATTCAGTGGGGGGATTGGCGTTCACCGAAAGCTCAATCGTTTCGGCATCGATTTCACGAATACCAACCTCAGCATTAATCTGCATTGAGGCGAGAAGCCCCACCAGGAACTCTTTCGCAATTGCACCCTGTTCCTGTAAGGAAATACCTTCAGCCATTTCATTCTCCTTTGTTGAGATTTTTTCTGGACGGGGGGCCCGCTTGGGCTCCGTCGACTTATTGCGATTTCCTGTAGCAGCGTCAGCCTTAGGTTTGCGCTCGCCAGCTGCCGACTTTGGTCCCTTAGGGCGAGACTCTGAGCGGGGACGGTCATCCGATCCACCCGAACGGCGAGAACGCTTTGGTCGTGGAACGGCGGGGGAGACGCGGGCGCGAACCCTTGCTTCTCCGCGAACCCGGCCGAAGAGACCAGCCTTGGGCTCTTCGAGAACCTCGACCTCGGCTTCTTCATTGCGAATGCCAAGGTGCGACAATGCTCGCTCCTTGGCCTCCTCTATTGACTTTCCTGTTGTTTCTACCCAATCCATGAGTTAACGGTCCTTTCTTTTGCGCTTCGCATTCGAGCGGTTCTGTACTGCGGGTGACTTTAAGGTTGAAGGTTTCTTACCTTCCTTGGCTGATCCGGGAATTTCCTTCTCCCCTTCGGGCTTCTTCTCAATTTCAAGTTTTTTGTGCTTTGAGGGATCGGAAATCCCACTAGCGAACATGGCATATTGAGTAATAATTCGGATTATTGAAGAGATAATCATGTACACCACGACGGCAGCCGGGATTATGACGTAGAAGTAGAAGAAGGCAATTGGCATAATTCGCTGCATCATGAGCTGCTGAGAACCAATGGGTTGGCCAGACTTCTTCGCACGGTTGTTGATTTGAGCCATTTGGAAGTACTGCAGTCCCACCGCAAACAACACCAGGGCGAAGAAGGGGATTTGTGCATAAATAGAAGCGTGATGGCTAAAAGTCTTAAGACTCAAGTCCATGCCGAAAACGTTCATTTGACCGTGTGAAGCCACCAAGTCGGTGTACATCCTGGACGTGTGGGGGATGTAACGAGGATCGGAGACGCCCTGAGCGTTCAGCGCCGACAAACCCTTGATAACACTGTAAAGAATGAAGAGAAATGGGGCCTGCAGCAACATTGGCAGGCAACCACCAACGGGGTTAACGCCATGTTCTTTGTAGAGTTTCATCAGTTCTTCGTTAAGAACTTGGCGATTCTCCGCACCCTTGTACTTCGCCTGGAGCTTCTTTATCTCAGGCTGCACCTTGGACATAGCCACCATTGACTTGGTGCTTTTGACAGTAAACGGGGTCAAAACACCCATAATCACTATGGTTAGCCCGATAATTGCCACGCCGTAGTTAGGTACTAGGCCGTAGAAGAAGGCCAAAATCCAGGCAAATAGATGGAAGATTGGCTGGAAAAGCTGGCCGATGGGATGAGTGATGGAGCTCACGTAACTTTCCTTACTTTCTTTGACACGGGGACAAGATCCACACCGTGTGGACCAAGGGGACGACAACGCAGAATTCGACGAAGTCCGAGCAGTGTTCCACGAAGAACCCCGTGGGTAGCAATGGCCTCGGCACTGTATTCAGAACAGCTGGGGTAGAAGCGACAGGGGGAGATTCGCCCAACCCGCAATTGCTGGTAGGCGCGAATCAGAAAGAGGGCTCCTCGAGCAGCGAGTGAGGTCTTAGCGGGCATTGCTTCGCTCGACTGCGGCTCGGAGGTGAGATTTGAGTTCGTCATAAGTACAGTCTTTCGTCCCGATTGAGCACTTGATCAGGTAAATTCCTGACCGAGGTGCCGGAGAAAGTCCATCCATTACGGCTCGGAGACGGCGGCGAATACGGTTACGATGAACCGCATTCCCGACTTTACGGCTGATTGCGTAGGCGACACCAACAGTGGATTCGCCCTGGTGAGCTACGAATACCACTCGAAGTGGCCCGCTGCTCCCACGACCCGTTGGGGCCGAAAATTCCGCAAACTGCCGTCGGGAAACCACCCGACCCGGCACGGAAGGATCAGACCGTCAGTTGGTGACGGCCCTTGTCACGGCGGGCCTTCAAAATTGCGCGACCGGCGCGGGTGCGCATGCGCGCACGGAAACCGTGCGTTTTGGCGCGCTTGCGCTGATTTGGCTGGTATGTACGCTTCATTACGTCCTCTTTTCAAACTGTTCTTTAGGGCAACGCGGTACCCCCTGGGGGTCGCTGCTGCACTGTGGGAGAACTATCCTACCGCAAATCAGAACCGGTTTGAAATACCGAGGTGCCACGGTGTATGGTTTGTCTCCCTGCTGTGTCCTGGTAATGATTTTCGAGTCGTTTACCCCTGTGGATAACATCAGATTTGGTCTGTGGAGGAGTTTTGTAATGAGTGGTGATGATCTCTGGCGTTTAGTACAAGACGCTATGAAAAATAAGGCTTCTGGCGCCGTGTGGTCGGCTGGGCTTAGTACCTTGCGCCTGGTGGATTACTCAGAAAACACGCTAACGATCGCCGCTCCTAATCAAATTCAACTTCTGCGGGTGCAACAGAAATATCTTCCCTTCATTACCGAAAGTGTTCAGGAAGTGAGTGGTGCGCCAACGACCGTTTCGTTGGTCTTAGGAGCTCCCTCAGACGAGGCCTTGGGTACCATTGCCAACTTTGATCAGAACGCCAGCGTTGTAGCTCCTCTAGTCGAAGCCCCGGTGGTTATGGCCAGCGACCGCCCCCTTCGTTTGAACAAGAACATGACCTTTGAGTCTTTTGTTGAGGGCCCTTCGAACCGCTTGGCCTACGCAGCAGCGGTGGCAACCGCAGAACGCCCAGGTGGGGCGTATAACCCCCTCATGGTCTACGGCAGCTCGGGATTGGGTAAAACCCACCTATTGCACGCCATTGGCAACTACATCCAAGAGAACTACCCGCACCGCAAAGTTCTCTATGTTTCAACCGAAACCTTTTTGAATGACTTCATTCGGGCAATTCAGACTCGCACGCAATTAGCCCTGCACGAGCGCTACCGCGAAATTGACGTTTTGCTGATTGACGACATTCAATTCATGGAACAGCGTGGTGAGACCTTCCACGAGGAGATTTTCCACACCTACAACACCCTCCACAGCGAGGGCAAGCAGATTGTTTTGACCTCCGACCGCTCGCCGAAAGACCTGGCTGGTTTGCAAGACCGTTTCCGCAGCCGACTCCTTCAGGGTTTGGTGACTGAAATTGACCGGCCCGACCTCGAAACCCGTATAGCGATTTTGGGTGCCAAGGCTGAGCGCGAAGGAATACAACTCCCTACTGATGTGGCTGAGTGGATCGCGCACCGAGTTAGGGACAACATCAGGGAACTTGAAGGTTCCATCACTATGTTGCGGGCATTCTCGGCGCTGCGCCAAGAGCCCATCACTCTCGATCTGGCAAGGAACCACCTGACCAACCTCGGTCACGAGCACATTGTTCTTAAGCCCGAGACAATCATTGATACGGTTTCGACCTTTTATGGACTTTCCTCGGAAGATGTTCGGGGTTCGAAGCGACTCCGGCCCCTCGTCCACGCTCGTCACGTCGCAATGTTCTTGGTGCGGGACCTTTTGGATAACTATTCCTACCCCATGATCGCGCGGATATTTGATAACCGAAACCACACCACCGTTATTAGTGGGGTGGAGAAGGTGACTCAACAACTCACCACCAATCCCGAGCTCCTGGCGCAGGTTAACGAGCTAAAGCGACGGCTGCAAGGAGAGTAGTTAGAGAAGTTGTGGATTGTCCTTTTTTTCCTGTGGAAACCGCTTTGGTAAGTGACGAGTAACCCACATGACTTAAAGGTTGAGGTTTGAGACTTGCAACAATGGCCCACAGTCTTGTGGAAAGAGTGGGTCAGAATAAATAGAGTCTGGTCAGGTATTTTATGGATTTATCCACAAATGCACAGCCCTACTACTACAAACGAATTTATCTATACAAAAACACACGTAATCTCAGTAGGGAAGAAAGGTAGTTCAATGAAGTTCAAATCCGAACGCGACATCCTGGTTGAGGCGCTGAGCGCCGCTAGTCGGGTTGTTGCCACCCGTTTAATTGGAGCGTCCTCGGGCGTGCTCTTGTCACTGAGCGGGAACCAACTGACCGTCACTGGTACTGATCTCGATATCACCATTCGAACCAACGTTGACGTCATTGGTTTAGAAGATGGAGCCGCCGTCGTTCCCGCTCGTCTTATTGTCGACGCCGTCCGATCTCTCGAAGCGGGTGCCGTCACTATTTCCAGTGGTGAGGAAAATGTTGAGGTCTCCCTCGGCCGGGCCAAATTCTCTTTACGAACCTTTTCCGTCAACGACTACCCCAACCTGCCGCCCGTGACCGGAGCTATTACCACCATGGCGGCCCTGGACCTCGTTCAGGGGCTCAGTCAAGTGGTTCGTGCGGCGGCTTCAGACGATGCCCGCCCCCTTCTCACTGGTGTTTTGTTTACGAACCACGAAGGTGTTTTGCGCTTAATAGCAACGGACTCCTACCGCTTGGCCGTTCGTGATATTCCTGGTGTGGCGGCTATTGCGGGTACCACAGACTTACTGGTGCCAGCGCGAGCCCTCCAAGAGTTGCAACGGGTAGCTTCATCGCTTCCCACCGACGCCGAAATCGGTGTCACGGTAACTGACGCCGAAATTTGTTTTGTTGTTGGCAAGTCGACCATTGCCTCACGTCTCATAGATGGAAACTACCCCTCGGTGCTTCAGTTAATTCCCGCGAGTTACCCCAACCAGCTGCGAATCGCTAAGGACACCCTCCTGACATCCCTGCGACGAGCAAAACTTCTAGCGAAGGACTCCACCTCCTCGGTTCGTTTGACGACGAAAGACAAGGGTCTAGAGATTCGTACCCTTAGCCACGACACGGGTGACATTGAAGACAATGTTGACGCCGATTACCAGGGTGATGAATTAACCATCGCCTTCAATCCCGGTTTCCTTATTGAGGGAATCGAGGCAGTTTTGGGTGACGAGATCCTTCTTGAAATCACCGACGCTGTTCGCCCCGCGATGGTTCATGGTGTGGAAGATGTTCGATTCCGGTATCTGTTGATGCCGGTTCGCGTGCAATAGTTGCCAACCGGTCGTGGGTCTTCAAGAACTAACTCTTCGCAACTTTCGACTCTTCAACGACTACACCTTTAGGCCAGACCGCACTGCGATCACCGTGCTCTTGTCACCCAATGGCACTGGAAAGACCAGTGTCCTTGAGGCCCTGTACGCCTTAGCGACCGCGAGTTCGTTCCGTACCAGCGCAGCGAGTGACATGATCAAGACCAACGAATCCCTTGCGGAGGTACACGGGATTCTGTTTCACAACGAACGGCGTATTCAGGTCGACTTGACCCTCACCCGAGGGCTACGAAACACCAGCAAGAAAATGCTGGTTAATGGGCAAAAACCAACGTCGCGGGCAGCTCTATCGGAGGTCCTTCCCCTGACCATATTCACCCCCGAGGGCGTCGACATCATCCGCCAGGGACCCGAACACCGACGGCACTTCCTCACCACCCTGCTCACCGATGTGAACCTCTCCGCCGGGGAGTTGGTAGAGCGATTCGCTCGAGTCCTCCAACAACGAAACGCTCTTCTACGAAGCTGGCAGGGACAACTACCCAGCGCCTCGGCTCGCAGTGAGCTTGCGGTGTGGGATGAAGAGTTTGTCTTGGCGGCCCACGCCCTCGTGCGGGCCCGTGAAGATGTAGTGAGGCTCATCAATCCCCTCGTTGGTGAGTACTACCACGCTCTGGCGCAGAACCAACAAATGGTGGCGGTGGGGTATGAACAGTCATGGACGGGTGATCTGCGCAATGAATTACAACGAGCGCTGTCACTCGATGTGTTGCGGGGCTACTCAACCATTGGCCCCCAACGTGATGATCTCAGCATTCACCTGGCGCACCGGGATGCACGCCGACAAGCCTCTCAGGGTGAGCAGCGATCATTGGCGCTGGCCTTGCGACTCGCTGGTCACAAGGTCGTGCAATCATCTCGTGGTGTCGATCCCCTTTTGCTTCTCGATGATGTGTTTAGTGAACTTGACCCAATGCGAGCCCAGCAACTATTACAACTACTTCCCGTCGGTCAAACACTCGTGACGACCGCCTCTCCATTGCCCGAAGGAATGTCCCCCGCGGTCGTCGTGGATATCACCGCAGCATGAGCCGGCGTTTCAGTGACCAACCGACGTCGATGAGCGACCTCCTTTCGACGATGGCCCGTCGGATTCGAAAGGTGGATCTACTCGTTATCGACGAGATTCGACAGATGTGGCCGAGCATCGTTGGTGAGGTCGTCGCGCAGCACTGCCAACCCGAATTAGTGAAGAATGGCGTGCTCTTGGTGGCCGTCCCTTCGGGCGCCTTCGCCCAGCGACTTCTCGAAGATCATGATGTCATAATTGCCGGATTTGCACCCCTCGGGAGTCGTGCGCCGAGCTCGCTACGTCCACTCATCACAAACACCCCCTAAGCCTTAAAAAATAAGGCTTTTAGGTCGATAATGCGACCGTTTTGTAACACCTGAACGACTAGGATTTAGGGGCGTAGAACGCACCAATTTTTGGTATTGAAAGGATTACTTCGTGGCCGATAAGCCCAGAGGGTCGTCGAGCTATGGCGCGAGCGACATCACCGTTTTAGAGGGTCTTGAGCCGGTCCGTGTTCGACCCGGAATGTACATCGGATCCACTGGTCCCGCCGGTCTTCACCACCTGGTCTGGGAGGTCGTGGACAACGCGGTTGACGAGGCCATGGCGGGATACGCCACCCGTATTGATGTGAGCATTCTGAAGGATGGCAGTTGTCGCGTCATTGACGATGGTCGTGGTATCCCCGTCGACGAACACCCCCAGTACCCAGGCAAGTCGGCGGCGGAGATTGTTTTGACCGTCCTGCACGCCGGCGGAAAGTTTGGCGGCGAAGGCTACAAGGTTTCCGGCGGACTTCACGGCGTTGGTGTGTCGGTGGTCAACGCGCTTTCGGTCAAACTGCGGCTAGAAATCGATCGAAACGGCAAGCGCCACGAACTGAACTTCGCCGACGGTGGCAAGGTCCAAGGTCCGCTAAAGGTGACGGGCGACGCCCCACGGGGACGCAACGGAACGACGGTGACCTTTACCCCCGACGGGACCATATTTGAAGAAATCGACTTCCGGGCACAGACCATTGTCGAGCGTCTGCAGATCATGGCGTTTTTGAACAAGGGTCTGGAGATTCGATTCGAAGACGAGCGGGCCGGTCGTGAGATGAAGGAGTCCTTCAAGTACAGCGGCGGCATTGTCGACTACGTGAGACACCTGAACAACTCGAAAGAATCCTTGTTTCGCAAGGTGGGTTCCTACGAGCAAGCCGAAGAAGCACAGGAAGTAGAAGTGGCGTTCCAGTGGAACACGGGATACTACGAGAGCATCCACTCCTTCGCCAACGGCATCTCCACCATTGAGGGTGGAATGCACGAGGAAGGTTTTCGCAAGGCCATCACTAACGTGCTGAACCGCTACGCGCGCAAGCGAAATCTTCTGAAAGAGAAGGACGACAACCTCACTGGTGACGACATTCGAGAGGGCCTCACCGCCATCATCTCGGTGCACCTCGCCGAGCCGCAGTTCGAAGGTCAAACCAAGGGCAAGCTCGGTAACGTGTCCATTCGCTCACTCGTCGAGCGCGCCACCAACGAAAAATTGGCCGAATGGCTCGAAGAAAACCCCAAGGAGGGTGGCCAAATTGTTGCCAAGGCCATTCAGGCCTCGAGGGCGCGTCTCGCCGCTCAGCAAGCCAAAGCCCTCACTCGTCGAAAGTCGGCACTGGATGGGGCTGGTCTGCCGGGGAAGCTCGTGGACTGCTCATCAAAGGAACCACGCGAGTGCGAACTCTTCATCGTTGAGGGTAACTCCGCCGGTGGTTCTGCCAAGGACGCTCGCAACCCGCGAAACCAGGCAATCTTGCCGATTCGCGGAAAGATTCTGAACGTTGAAAAAGCGCGAGCCGACAAAATTCTCAAGAACACCGAAATTCAAGCCCTGATCTCGGCCATTGGTGCTGGTGTGGAAGCCGACTTCGATGTCACCAAGATTCGCTACGACAAGATCATCCTCTTGGCGGACGCCGACGTCGACGGTAGCCACATTCGCACCCTGCTGCTGACCTTCTTCTACCGTCAAATGACCGAAATGGTGAACCAGGGGCACGTCTACGTAGCCCAACCACCCCTCTATTCGACCCTGGTGGGCAAGGAGAAGACCTACCTGCGTGATGACGCCGCTAAGGAGGCGTTCTTGCGGGAGAATCCGAACCACAAGAACGATTTCCAGCGACTCAAAGGTCTGGGTGAAATGGACTTCGACGAACTCCGCGACACCACTATGGATCCCACGAAGCGAGCGCTGTTGCAGATCAACGTCGAGCAAGCCGCACTCGCGGACGAAGTTTGTTCAATTCTCATGGGGGACGACGTCCCCCAACGCCGTCACTTCATTCAAACCAACGCAAAGGATGTCCGTTTCCTCGACATCTAGTCGAGAGGGATAAAAACTCATGGCCCGCACCCCTAAAACCCCAGACACACCAAGCGACGAAGTTCTCGGTTACATCGAACCCATAGAGATCAATCTCGAGATGGAGCGCTCCTTCCTGGAGTACTCAATGTCAGTGATTGTTTCGCGCGCCCTCCCGGACGCCCGCGATGGACTTAAGCCGGTGCACCGCCGCATCTTGTACTCCATGTTCGATCAGGGACTGCGTCCGGACCGACCCCACACCAAATGCGCCAAGGTGGTGGGCGAAGTTATGGGTACCTACCACCCCCACGGTGACGGCGCTATTTACGACGCCCTCGTTCGCATGGTGCAGGACTTCGCGATGCGCCACCCCTTGATCAGTGGTCACGGCAATTTCGGCGGTACGGGTCCGGACGAGGGCGCGGCCGCGATGCGCTACACCGAGTGTCGTCTCGCGCCACTCGCACTCGAGCTTCTGGACTCCATCGACGAAGAGACCGTTGATTTTGAACCGAACTACGACAACTCGACGCAGCAGCCCACCGTCTTACCGGCTCGATTCCCCAACCTCTTAGTAAACGGATCACAGGGCATTGCCGTCGGTATGGCGACCAAGATTCCACCGCACAACCTCGGTGAGACCATCGACGCCGTATTGCACCTGCTGGCCAACCCTGACGCCACCCCCGACGACCTAATGGCTTTCGTCAAGGGCCCCGACTTTCCGACGGGGGCTCAGATACTGGGACGCCAGGGCATTATGGACGCCATTCGCACCGGTCGTGGATCAATCAAGATGCGCGCCGTGGCGGAAATTGAAGAGACGGCCAAGGATGTGCGCATCGTTGTCACCGAGTTCCCCTATGAAGTGTCGGTGGAATCAATCGAAGAGAAGATTTATGAATTGGTCAAGAACAACGAGATCGAGGGCATTGCCGAAGTACAGAACGACTCCGCGGGTCGCCAGGCGCGCCTCGTCATTCGTCTGAAGCGCGACGCCAACGCCAACGTGATCTTGAACAAGCTTTACAAGAACACCTCTCTGCAAACCACCTTCGCCGTCAACCAGCTGGCTCTCGTCGATGGGGTGCCACGCACACTGAACCTGGCCCAGGCGCTGAGTTGCTACATCGACCACCAGGTCGACGTGGTGACCCGTCGCACCCAGTTCCGTTTGCGAAAGGCGCAAGCCCGCGCCCATATCGTTGAAGGTCTGCTTAAGGCCATCGATATGCTCGACGCCGTCATCGCGACCATTCGCAACTCGGATGACCGCGGAGCCGCTCGGATCTCACTTATGGCGTCACCCTTCGACTTCTCGGAAGAGCAGGCGAACCACATTCTCGACATGACCCTGGGTCGCTTGACCCGGCTCGGTCGTAGTGAGCTTGAAGACGAAATGGCCAAACTGCGCGCTCTCATTGCGGAATTGCAGGAAATCCTCTCGACCGACGCAAAGTTGCGCGCCGTGATCGCCGCGGAAATAACGGCCATTCGTGACAAGTTCGCTACGCCGCGAGTGACGGCCATAGTGAACGACCCGGGTGAATTGGGCATGGAAGACCTCATTGATGATGAGGACGTAGTCATTACCATGACCCAGGCGGGGTACATCAAATCTGTTTCGGCGGACGCCTTCCGTACTCAGGCCCGCGGCGGACGCGGCGTCCAGGGGGCCAAGCTCAAAGAGGAAGACTTCGTTGAGCAGATTATCCACACCACGACGCACGCCTACTTGCTCTTGTTCTCCAACCTCGGACGGGTTTTCCGTCTGCGGGGTCACGAGATCCCAATTAAGGAACGCACCGCCAAGGGAACCGCCGTCGTCAACCTGCTCAACCTGCAGCCCAACGAACGGGTTCAAGCCATCGTCGCTACCTACGACTTCCCCAAGGACAAGTTCCTGGTTTTCGGCACCGCCGACGGCACTGTCAAGAAGACACCCTTTTCGGAGTACGACAAGTCTCGTCGAGAGGGATGGATTGCTATCAAACTGCGGCCCGGTGATGAGCTGGTACGCGTGGTGGCCACGAGCGGCAACGATGACGTCATGATGGTGACCTATCGCGGTATGTCGATTCGCTTCAACGAGTCCGAAGTGCGCGAGATGGGGCGTGATTCAACTGGTGTACGCGGCATCAAGCTCAAAGATGACGACAAGGCGATCTCGCTCGACATTATTCGCGAAGACGCCGACCTCTTCCTGGTCACGGATACCGGTTTCGGAAAGCGCGTGAAGGTTGAGCGTTTTAATCGTCAAGGTCGAGGCGGCATGGGCGTTCGGGCCATCAAGCTGACAGCCGCCCGCGGTTTCGTGGTGGCCTCCTTCATGGTGCGTCTGAGTGACGAGATTCTGCTCGCTTCGAGTGGTGGGGTTCTTATTCGCACGGCAGTTCGTGAGGTGTCTTCGCAGGGGCGTGACGCTACCGGCGTGCGCGTGATGAACCTGGACGACGGACACACGGTGGCGACCGCCGCCGCCGTGCCCACCGAAGACGAATAGTCGGACACTTCTGGGCCGCGGTCGGTGGTGATTCTCACCGAGACCACAGCACAGAATTTCCGGCCCTGAGGGCCGATTGTTCAGCGTGAGGGTCTTGGTCGTATCATTGGGAGCATGAATCCCCTTTCGGTAGTGACATCGCCACGTCACCGCACCACCATTCGACGGGGTGGGCTCAATAGCTGGCGCCCTTTCGCTACCCGCCCAGGGCGCTAAGTGCTTATCGTTCGAGACTTAGGGATCGAGATCGGCGCGCGCCGTATCCTCGAACCCGTCTCCTTTACCGTCGGCAACGGGGAGAAAGTGGGGCTGGTCGGGCGCAACGGCGCTGGCAAATCCACCCTGCTGTCGGTCCTCCTCCTCCACACCCCCGAACACCTGCGCGTCAGCGGCCAGGTACAACACCAGGGGCGCGTCGCCCACTTGCCCCAGGAGCCCGTCGCGGGTGGCCTGGGGGTTGAACCCATTGGCCTAAGTCACGTTCTCAGCGCCCGGGGGATCGACCGGCTCGACGCCGACATGCAGCACGCTCGTCACGAGTTGGCGGCCAACCCCACCGACGAGACCATCGAGCGCTTCACGGCACTCGAGGAGGCATTCCGGGAAGCCGGGGGCTACGAAGCCGAATCCGAGGTGGCGCGCCTCGCCGACGGTTTAGGGCTGGCCCAAGATCTCCTCCTCGAAGACCTCGACTCACTTTCGGGTGGTCAGCGTCGCCGCGTTGATTTGATGCGTGTTCTGTACGAACAGCCCGAGACCATGGTCTTGGACGAACCAACCAACCACCTCGACAAAGCGGCCAAGCGTTGGCTCTTTGACGAATTAGACAAATTTCGTGGGACGGTGCTGGTCATTAGTCACGACTTGCCCCTGCTCGACAAATCCATCGACCGTGTGCTCTCCCTACGCGAAGGTCAGCTGCGGGAGTACAAGGGGAACTACACGAAGTTTCTGCAACAAGAAGAGGAGCGCCGCCTGAGCGAAGAGAAGCTCGCGATGCACCAGGACGAGAAAATTAAGAAGATGAAGGGCTTGGCCGACTCCATGCGTGGTCAGACCGAGGCTCGCGCCCGCTTGGCCAAGGTACTCGACCGCAAGGTGGAAAAGCTCGTCGACAACCGAGTTGAGGTAACCAAGGCTGAAAAGAAGGTCACCTTCCGCCTCCCCCAGCCCCCCCGAAGTGGCGACGTGCCAATGACGGTAGAGAACGTCGCCGTCTCCTACGGCGACCTCGAGGTTTTACGGAACGTGAATTTCATCACCCGCCGGGGAGACCGCATCGTGATTGTGGGTCGTAACGGCGCCGGCAAGTCGTCGCTCTTGCGTTGTCTGGCGGGCACCCAAAAGAACTTCGGTGGTGCCGTGAAGTTCGGAGCCAACGTGGCGGTGGGATACTTTGCCCAGGAACACGAGCAGCTGGACTTTTCGCGCAGCGTGCTTGATCACTTGGAGAACGCCACCGTGCAGACCGAAGTTCAGCGTCGGGCCCTGCTCGGAGCCTTCGGCCTGAAGGGTTCGGCGGCCAACCAGCTGCCCGGCACCCTTTCGGGTGGTGAACGAGCGAAGTTGGCCCTGGCCATCTTGGCCGCCTCGGACGCCAATCTTCTTCTGCTCGACGAACCAACGAACAACCTGGATCCCGCCAGCGTGCTCGCCCTGGGCGAGATGATGGGACAGTGGAAGGGCACCATCGTCGCCGTGAGTCACGAACGAGACTTCGTCGAGGCCCTCAAGCCCACCCACGCCGTCTTATTGCCCGAGGAGTATTTCGACTTGTGGAGTGATGACTACATGGACATGATCGAGCGTCGCTAGAGTCCTCGAGGCGTATTCGCTAGTGTGGCGTCATACTCCGAGGAGAACCATGACGTCACGTCCACAGCGAATCGACTACTTTCCACTCGAACAAATGGGTGAAGATGAGCGTGCCGTACTGGAGCGCTGCGCTGTCGAGGGCACCCCTCGACCCGAATCAATGGCGGTGCGGGCCCACAGTGACGCCGCTTTTTGGTCCTTCGACTACGCCTGGAACCGACTGTTTCGAGAAGGGGTGGTGCCCCACGAACTAAAGGAGTTGTGTCGCGTCTACGTCTCGCGCAGCGTCAAGTGTGAATACTGCGGAAACCAGCGTTCCGACGCGGCCCGGGCGTCGGGCCTGAATGAGGGAAAACTTGACGAACTGATTAACTTCGAATCGTCCTCGACGTACAACGAACGCGAAAAGGCCGCCCTCTCCTACGCCGAAGCGATTACCTGGCGACTCGACCCCGACGACGCGTTCTGGGAGCGCCTCAAGCGACACTTCACTGCGGAAGAACTCGTGGAGTTAGCGGGCTTTATTTCACTCACCATGGGACAACAGAGCTGGATACGTCTGCTCAACATCGATCACCACCAAGTCATGTCGGGCACCGCGGCTTCGATGGCCCCGGGCTTCACGACGAGTGAGGAAGCGCAAGCGACCCGCGAGAGTGAGCAGTACTGGGCGGCGTCGGCTCACTCGAAGCCGGTGTACCAGGGCGAGGTTCTCGGCGGGTAAGCCAACTCGAAGAGGCCGTGCTGCAAGGAAAGATTGGGGTTGTAGTAGGGGTCGCGGGCGATTTCGAAGCCCCACTCGTCACGAACCCTGGTCGCCTCGGTCATGAGGCGGCGGTACTTGTGGTCCTCGACGTCGTTACCGCGTGACACCGATTCGTAGTGAATCAACTGGGCGTGGGGGGTGTAGCTCACCTTCAAACCACTGCGCTGCACTTTCAGGCAGAAGTCGATGTCGTTAAAGGCCACTCGCAGTTCTTCACTCAATCCGCCTACGCGGTCCCAGGTTTCACGACGAACAACAATGCACGCCGCCGTGCAGGCCTGGAACTCCGAAGCGAGTGCCAGCCGCCCGAAGTAGCCAAAGTCGGCTTGGTCACGAAACTGACCAACGTGGGCCGCGAGTCCCTGGGGCCCCAACACCACGCCGGCGTGCTGGATTCGACCATCGGGGTAGAGCAGTTTGGCCCCGACCAGACCGATGCCGGGTTGCCAGAGCTGGGCGACCATCGCCGAGAGCCAGTCGGGCGTAATCACCGTGGTGTCGTCGTTCAGCAGGCAGAGAATCTCACCACGGCAGTGGGGCACGGCGGCGTTGTGCAGCGCCGAGTAATCAAAGGGACTGTCGTCGCGAAGGACTCGAATCTGATCACCCATGGCCGCGAAGAAGGCCAGCGTCTCGGGCTTGGTCGAGCCGTTGTCAATGATCACAATCTCGTAGTTCGGGTAGGTCGTTTCGGCGAGCACGCTGCGCACGCAATCGTGCAAGTATTTTCCATCGCGGGTGGGTATCAGAATTGATACCAGGGGTGGCTGGGGCGGCAAGGCGAAAAAGACGTCGGCGAAGCCGGTACCCGCTACCTCGCGAACCTCGGCGTCAACGCCGCGACGACGCATGGCTTCTTGGACGCATCGCCTTCCGGCGGTGAGTGCCCAGGGCTTGGCTTCGGAGGTCTGCGAGGTTGATCCGGCATGGCTGCGCCAGTGGTAGAGCACGTGCGGAATGTGGATAATGCTTCGTCGGTCCACGACCTCACTGACCCGCAGCACGAGGTCCCAGTCCTGGGCCCCGTCAAACTCACTGCGCAGACCACCCAGCTGCGTCACCAAGTCCCGGCGGACGGTCGTGAGGTGGCAGACGTAGTTCTGGCCGAGCAACAAGAGGGGATCGAAGTCGCTCTTGAAGTAGGGCATGAATACTTCGTTGGCTTCGTTGAGTTTGTCCTCGTCGGAGTAGAGAAGCGTGGCGTCCGGTCGCTCGTTGATCGACAGGACCACGCGTAGTAGGGCGTGCTCCACGATGGTGTCGTCGTGGTCCATGAAGACCAACCACTCACCGCGGGCCGCTTCGATGGCCGAATTCGTCGCGGCGGAAATATTGCCGTTCTCACTGCGTCGTACGAGGCGAATCCGATCATCCGCCGCGGCGTAACGTTCAATAATGGCCCGCACCTCAGCGTCGGGTGAACAGTCGTCGGCGATGACCAGTTCCCAGTTGGGGTAGATCTGCTGGCGAATCGAGTCGATTGCTTCGCGCAAAAAGTCGTGGTTGGTGTTGTAGGTGGCCATGACCACCGAGAGCAAGGGGCGCTGATCCAGCAAGACCATCTGGCGGGTGGGGTGCGCGCGCACCTCGTCGGTCACTAGTCGGTAGCTGAGGGCCCAGGCCGCGTAGGAATTGGCTTCCAGGCGGGGACTCTGGCGGCCGGCGTTACCACGGATGAGTACTTTTCCGGCGTGGACCAACATCGCGAGACCGCGTCGAAGGAAGAAGAAGCGCACCGCCCACTTCCGCGAGCCCCCGCGGGCCAAGTCCTCCGAGGGACTGGTTGGGAGGTTTTGGGTGGGAACCGCCAAGGCCGTGCCGTAAATCATGGGCGCGCGCTTGAGGCGACGACGAAGTCCCCGTTCGAGAACGTTGGTGGCTTTGATGAGGAGCACCATGAGGGGGTAGAGACGTGATTCAGTGATGCTGCGAAACTGCGCGGCGATTATCTGATTGTGCCCCGACTCCAGCTCGTAGACCTTGGCCATCTCGCGCAAGACGGTAACTTCTTCGGAGCGCAGGGTGTGCGCATTGTGCTCCGCCGCGAAGTCACTACCCTCGTTGTTGCTCGCTGTGGTCATCACGAGATCCCTTCAGTGAGGGTGTGAGACCCTCGGTGACTGTGATAATTCTAGTTCGCCACTCTTGGTGACCCCGGACAGCTACTTGGTGAAGGGCCACGTCCTACGGGGCGCCCGGCGCCGAGCTCGTGAGGCCGTTGATTGACGGTTTTGACGCCACGCCCAGGCCATGGCGATCACGCCCACGAGGAAGCCACCCTCCGCTAAGCGCTCGTGGGGTGGAAGGAAGTGGAAGCGCACCGTGGAACTACCTTGGGGGAGCGACACGACTTGGTACGGCGCCGCCACACCCGCCATAACCCCATTGCCGGATGGCAGCGAGGCCTCGTTGCCCACCGTGGCCCCCCTGCCATTGACACTGGCGCTCCAGCCGGGCATCCACAGTTCTCGCCGAACGAGCGTTGAGGCCTTCGAACACGTAACCTGCACCGAGGAGAAGGTGACCTGCGACGTGGTGCAGTTATTGGCGGTGTAGAACGCTTGGGGAGCGGGGAGTTGGTAGATCGCGAGCGTACCGTCGGCGTAGGCCAAACGCAGACCTTCAGCGCGCAAGGTGGGATTCATGGGCCGGGCTTCGTAGGTCACGAGGTACTTGACACCAGCGTTTTCGAAGGTCCCGAGGCGGGCCGCCATTGACGCTTCGTAGTCGGCCGACTCGGCCACGCCTTGATACACCATGTACATAAACGGCGACTGCGCCATGCCGATCGGCAGTTGCGTGTTTACGAAGTTGGCGAAGGCCGCCGGAAAGGGCAGGTCGTGGGCGTTGAGCTCGTTGATGGAAAAGTAGGTACCCCAGTTGGGTGAAATAGGACCGGCACTGGCGAATCGGTAGAGGCCGAGATTCTTTTGGAGGAAGGCAATGGGACCTCGTTCCTCGGTGACCTTGGCCGGAACGAAGACCTCGGCGAGACCGAAGCTAAACAGTGCGTCAATGGTCAGGGCTCCAGCGATGAGCACGGCCGCCAGCGAACTACTGCGCTGGAACCCAGCGTAGACAATGACCAGCAAGAGTACGAAGGGAATACTTCGTCCCGCGACGACCATGAGCTCGTTAAGCGTTCCACCACTCGAGCCGGCCGTTACCCCACTGACCCAGAGCAACATGACAATGAAAGTGACGATGGCGAGGCTTCCGGTGACTATCCACGTCACCCGACCACGCCGACGAGCGATGAGGTCGTCGAGGCCAAAGAGCGCCAAGAGAATCATGGCCATTTCGCAAGACGCAATGACGTATCGTCCAAGAACGATCTGGTGAAGTCCGGGAATGAGATTCCACAGCGCCCGAGTACCGAGGGCGTTGGTGGCACCCATAAGACTGATTGCCACCCACCCCCCCATAGCCCAGCGCAAGGGTCGTTGGGTGGGCCCCGTGAGGCCGAAGAGGGCGAGAACAAAGACCCCCATGGTGAAGTACCCGCCGGCCCCATCCCAGTAGGGCGTGGCCGAGTGGTAGGCGGCGAGCCCTCCGTAGATGTAGGGATCGAGGAACATCGGGATCATCTTGGGAGAAATCAGGGCGGCTGAGGCGTTGGAGTGAATACCAATCAGCGCGACCTTCAAGAAGTCTTTGAAGGCAACCAAGATGGGCAGCGACAAGAGGCCACCGACTCCCAAGCCCCAGGCGAGTTGCCCGATCCCCGCTTTGCGATCTCCGCGGGGCAGGGTCCAGCCGCGCACCAGGGCGTAGACGACCACCAGGAGGTCATCGAGGGCCGCCACTTCAGGAAAGCCGGCGTACATACTGAGCGCGATGGCAATGGCGAGAAGCGACCACCCCCAGCGCTTGCGCCCCACACCTCGAATGATGAGCTCGACCCCTAGTAGGGCCAGGGGCAAAAAGGGCACCGGATTCTCGACCGCATTGCCCACCCAGGCCAAGGTGCCGTTGAGGCCAAAGAGTATGCCGCCCACGCAGGCCAGTAGTTCGGTGGGGAAGAGTCGACGGACCAGAAGGTAGGCCGATACGCCGCCAATGACCTCGAGGGCCATGTGAAACCACAAGAGCCCACCGGGAAGGGCGAAGAGCAGGACGAGCGGGGAGAGCGCCCCGGACTGCATCTCCCCCGCGAGCGGAGCACCAAGTCCCGTGAAGGGATTCCACCAGGGCAGGTGAAAGTGCAACCAATCCATAGCCGCCAAGTGGCCTTCCACCTGCGTAATGAAACCAGCATTGGGGTCAATAGAGGGCTGAAGGCAGAGACCGTGGTGGCAGACCACCGAGGCGATCTGCGAGGTCCAGCCAATGGCGTCGGGATTACTCATGCCCACCAAGTACCAAGCGTTGGCGATCACAATGACCACGACCACGATGGCCAGACCGCCAAGACTCCACGGGCGCGGGGAATCAGATGTGGGCGTGGGGCCGCTCGCGAAGGGGGAGTGGGACCGTAATTGGTTCCGCCACGTCGTCGCCATGCTCAACACCCAACTGCCCGAGGGCCTCGCTTCGCTCCTTGAGCGTCGCGCAAATCTTACTAAGGAGTGAGCGTCAAAGGGGTCCCCGCCGCTAGAGGTATTGACCGGTACTACCCACGCTGGACGTGTTCGCCACTTTGGAAACCGCACCGAGCGCTTCGTAGATTTCGGCCAAGGTCTTCTCGCTTTGCACTCGGTGGCCGAGGCGGGAACTTGCCTCCACGCTGGTGAAAGGAGTGAATTCGATGGCGGCCAAACAACGACCGGGACGCAAGAGGGCGCGGTCGAGAGCCTCCGGTGCGGCGTTCGTCGAGAGAACAACGAGCAGATCACTGTTGGCCCCCACCAAGCCGTCCGTGGCGTTCAGCAGGCGACTTAGGTTGCTGCCTCGCGTACCGTTCTTCTCCGCAATTTCGTCCGCGTCCTCAATCACCAGAATGTGGGTCTGATCGCCATTGGAATAGTCGAGAAGATTCATGAAGTAGTTCGATTGCTCAAAGAGCTGATCCGGGTCAATGATCACGGCCCCACGACCCCAGCCCTTCCAGGTGGTGAGTAAGGAGCGTATGGCCCAGGTTTTGCCGGTGCCGGGTTGGCCGTGGAAGAGGATGATGCGTCCATTGTTGAGGAGATTCGAAGGAGTCAGTTGGAACAGTCGATCAAGACTCTTTCGGGTGGTCTCCGGGTAGTTCGTGCTGATGTCCGACCATTGCGTATCCGGAAAGGAGCGCATCACTGGAAATATGTCCCCACTCCACACCTCGAAGTCCGTCGTCACCTTGCGGGGTTCCTTGGTCTCAAAGGCGTCAGTAAAGCGCTGGGCGAGCTCGCGTACGCGCTCGTTGCTTCGGGCCCCGAAATACGCCGCGACGTGGGAGCCCGATATTTCCGCCGACGCCCACCAATCGTCGCCTCGCAACAAGTAGTGATTGCGATTCTTCTCGGTGAATTCACGTTCGATGGCGCAGGGAGGCAGTGTGAAAGAAAGGTCGGCCACGCTGATGCGATTATCGCGTTGATAGTTGAACGACACGCGCTCACAGCAGGTAAACGTGCCGGCGTAGTAGAGCTCGATGAAAGCCGACCCAATCAGGTTGCCGGCGATGTGGACGGCGTCGGTGCTGGTCATGGTGAAGCGGTATTGGCGGTCGTTTTGGGGGCCGTCGGGGAGGGAAATGAGGAAGTCGGCGATTGTCATGGTGGTGAGTTTTTCAAGGGCCTGTGACAAGGCTCTCCTACCATGGATTATTCCAATCGACGGAGGTAGTGTGACCCCATCATCCAGCAAGGCCGAAATCGCCGAACTCTTGGCGATCGCTTTGGCCGCCCAACCGGGCCAGGTAGCCGCGGCACTCGCTCGTGAGATGGGCGTGGCCAAGGGCGTGCTGAATCCAGTCCTCTACCACGACGAGCGCTTTGTTCGCAGCGACGAGGACAAGCCGCGGTGGTACCTGCGTTCGGATGCCGAGCTGGCGCCCTCAATCGCCACCTCCCCGTCGGTGGGCGGACGGGCGGCGAGCGAGCGTTCCGAGGAGGTGCTGGACGTCGAGGAGGACTTCGACGAAGAGATTGACCCTCAGGAACTCGCCCGTTTCACCAAGGTTGCCGCCGCGCCTCGTCTCCCTTACCGTCCGGTGGTGGAGGATGCTTTAAATCCGCACGCGCTCTACGAGTGGCAACGTGAGGCGCTTATTCGCTGGCGAGACAATGAGTACCGGGGCATTATTGATGCCGTGACCGGAGCCGGTAAGACGCGGCTCGCGGTGGCGGCTATTGATGATCACCAGCGAAGTGGGGGCCGCACACTCGTACTCGTTCCCACCATTGTGCTCCTTCATCAGTGGTTTCACGTCCTCTCGGAGTCATTGCCCGGTGTGCGCATTGGACGGGTGGGTGATGGTCACGACGACGACCTCGATACGCACGAGGTGGTGGTCGCGGTGGTGGCCTCCGCTCGTACTCGGGTGTTTCGCTTGCGCGGCGAACCAGGGCTCCTCGTGGTGGATGAGTGCCACCGCAGTGCCTCAGAGAAGAATCAAGAAGCACTCGACGACCGCTTCGTGAAGCGCCTCGGACTCTCGGCGACGCACGAGCGAATGGACAACGCCCACCAGACCGTTCTGCTCCCCTACTTCGGGAAAGTGGTGACCACCCTGGGCTACCAACGGGCTATTGCCGAAGGGGTGATTACCAACGTGCGCGTGGCCTTCGTTGGCGTGGAATTCACCGACGAGGAGATGGCTCGTTACAACAAATTGGTACACGACCTCAAGACCCTGCAACGAACGCTGGTGCGAACCTGGGGCTGTCGCCGGGGACCATTCAGTCTCTTCCTCGACGACGTCCTGCGACTAACGCGCAAGGGCCCCCTTAAGGCCTCGATGGTGGCTAATCGTTGGCTGACCCTGTGGCGTGAGAAGCGAGAATTGTTGGCCGAAACCCCCGCCAAGATGAATGCCGTAACGGGTTTCGCAGGGTCCTTGGCGGACGCCGATCGCGCCCTCCTCTTCACCCAGTCCATCCTCTCGGCTAATGAACTGGCCCTCAAGGTCACGGAGGCGGGGGTGTCCACCCAGGCCCATCACTCCAACTTGTCGAGTGAGGAGCGTCACGAAATCATGAAGGCCTTCGCTCAGGGAACGACCAAAGTCTTGGCTTCGGTGCAGACGCTGGAGGAGGGGGTGGACGTTCCCGACGCGGATCTGGCGGTCATTGTGGCTTCGTCGAAGCAACGTCGTCAGATGATTCAACGCATGGGGCGAGTGATGCGTCGAAAGCACGACGGTCGAGACGCTCGATTCCTCATTCTCTTCGTGAAGGGCACTGACGAGGATCCGCGCAAGGGTGCCCACGAGCTCTTCGTGGAAGAACTACTCGAGGTTGCTCGAGAATCGGCGATTTTTGAAGCAGGGCAGAGGGACGAGGTTCGGTCCTTCCTCGACCCTCAACGCTGGTAACTAGTCGGGCAGTCCGCTGCGTCCTCGGACAATGCGCGCCAGTGCCGACATGTCGTCATCGCCGTGACCCCGGTCCATTAATTCACGCTCGTACTCGGCGGCTAAGGCCGTTACGGGGAGATCAGCCGCAACGCTCTGGGCGAGATCCAGCGCAATGCCGAGGTCCTTGTGGTGCAGGGAGACTTTGAAGCCCAGGGGGTAATCGTTTTCAATCATGCGTCCGCTGCGCTGCTGGAGTACCCAGGAACTAGCAGCTCCCCCGCTGAGGGCGGCAACTACCTTTTCCATGTCTAGACCAGCCTTGAGACCAAGGGCCACGCCCTCGGCAACCCCCAGGTAGGTCCCGGCGATGATGACCTGGTTGATGGCCTTGGTCCATTGACCCGCCCCCACCGCTCCCAGGTGGGTAATGGTCTTGCCCATGGCCTCGAGAACCGGGGTGGCGCGCGCGACGTCCTCGTCGCTGCCGCCCACCATGATGGTCAAGGTTCCCAGCCGCGCCCCTTCCGATCCACCCGAAACGGGTGCGTCCACGAACGCTACGTCGTGTTGAGCGAGCTCGCGTGCGAAGTCCTGGCTGCGTAGGGGGCTGGTGGTCGAGCAGTCGATGACCAGGGTTCCGGCGGCGAGGGCGGGAGCGAGTTCGCTCAACACTGCTTCGACCTGTGGAGCGTCGGTGACGCAGAGTACGACAATGTCGCTCGCGCTGGCGAGTTCGGCCAGGGTCGATACCCTCGTGCCACCGAGCGACAGAATGTCGTCGTCCTTACCGGCGGAGCGGTTCCACACGCTCGTGGTCCAACCCGCTCGCAGGAGGTTGGCGGCCATGTAGGCGCCCATGGTGCCGAGACCGGCGAATCCGACGCGAGGGGTGGTTGACACAATGCTCCTTTGAATGACGCGACTTCAGTGTAGGGCGAAGGGCCTGGGTGCCTTCATTGCTGGCACCACCGACGAATACGAAAACGCTAAAGGTGTTCGCGTCACTCGCTCATTCGTCTCAGTCGATTACGGCTTCTCTAAGTCGTCCCCTGGCAACGTGTCTAGCTCGTGCCCTAGTCACCCCTAGGGGATAAGTATGCGAGCGAAGCGGCGAGACGCCACTCGTAGTCCGATGAGGGCGAGAACGGCGAGGTAGGCCACTCGCAGAATCATGATCCAACCGAACTGTCCGAAGTCGAGACCCCGTAAGAGGGCGGCGGCTTGGTAGAGGGGGGAGAAGGCCACGATGGCGCCCAGCCACGCGGGGTAGAGCGAAATGGGGAAGAAGGTAGCGGAGAACAAGAAGAGTGGCAGTTGCACGATCGCGATGATGTCAAAGTCCAACCAGGACCGCAAGTAGGTGCAGACCGCGAGTCCCACGCAACTAAATGTGAAGCTCACCAGAATGGCCGCGGGCCAACAGAGAATCACCCACCAGCTCGGCGCGTCGCCGAGTACGACCATGCAGAGCAGGAAGGAGAGTGCGTAGAGGGCGGCGCGCGCCAACGCCCACCAGGTCTCGCCCAGCGCGACGTCGTTCGCGTCGAGGGGCGTGGCCAGGAGTGAGTCGTAACTGTGCGAGATCTTGAGCCGGAAAAAGGGATTGAAAATTGAATCGATGATGGCGCCGTTCATGGCGGAGGTCGCCAACATTCCCGGCGCGACGAAGGCGGCGTAACTAACGACTTCGTGACCCACCGCGATAGTCCCGACGAGGTGGTTAAGACCTATGCCGATGCTGAGCAGGTAGAAGAGGGGCTCGAAGAAGCCCGAGACGAACATCAGCCACCGCTTCTTATAGACCTGGAAATTTCGCTCAAAGACGTGCCACGCGCGTCGCGAACCAAAAGAGGGAAGCACCCGAGTAAGCATCAGTCCACCAAGCGCCGCGTCATGCTGCGTTGCCCCCACCACAGTCCCGCCAGCAGCATCGTGAGCAGGACGATGAGGTGGGCGGTGATGGGACCAAGACTTCCTTGTCCGAAGGCCGCGGCCCGGGTCAGGGCCACTGCGTGGTACAGCGGCATGAACTGAACTATGGGCTGCAAGCTCCGGGGGTACGCCGACAGTGGATAGAAGGTCGCCGAGAACAAGAACATCGGTACCACGGCGAAGCGGTAGATGTAGGCGAAGGACGAGTCGTCCTCGCAGGTCGCCGCGTAGGCCACCAGTGGTGCGGCGACCGCCACCGTAATCAGGGCGGCCAAGAAGGGTAGGGTCAAAGCCCACCACGACTGCACCGCCCCAAAGGCGCCAATGGCGATGGTGTACACGAAACCGGTGAATAGTCCCCGGGTGGCCAGCCAAGCGAGTTTGCCCCAGAGGACGTCGCGCGGTTCGAGCGGCGTGGTGACGGCGGCGTGGTAGTTGCGATGCCACTTGAGGGCCTCGAGTACCGGCCACAGTGACTCACTTTCACCGAGCTGAAGGGCGGTGGTGGCGAGCAGACCGGGGGCGATGAAGTGCAGGTAGGTCTGACCGGCCACGAGTCCGGTGTGGGCGCTCACCAAGTGGCCAACCCCTAGACCCATAGCCCCGAGGTAGAAGACGGGAAAGAGCACGGTGGAGTAGACCGAGCCCTGCCAGGTTTGCCGGAACTGCATGGCGTGATGCCACCAGCTACGGCGCCACCTTGACCAGCCCATTGTCGTCGCCAGGGTCGTCATTAGTCGATGAGGGTGCGGCCGGTTAAGCGCAAGAACACGTCCTCGAGCGAACTGCGACGCACCAGGGCACTCGTGGGAACGATGCCCCGCTCGTGCAATTGATGAAGGGTGTCGTCACCGTCGTTGACGTAGAGGAGAATGCGGTCGGGCAAGACCTCAACCCGGTCGGCTAGGGGGCGAAGCTGATCGCGCCAGTGGCTGTGGTCGTCAACCCCGAAGCGTAATTCAACGACTTCACGAGACGAGTGCCGGGTAATGAGGTCCCGGGGGGCTCCTTCGGCGACGAAACTGCCCTTGTCCATTACGACGAGTCGGTCACAGAGCTGTTCGGCTTCGTCCATGTAGTGCGTGGTAATAATCAGGGTGACGCCGTCGCGCTTGAGTCGGTACAAGCGCTCCCACAAGAGGTGGCGGGCCTGGGGGTCGAGTCCGGTGGTCGGCTCGTCGAGGATCAAAATTTCTGGACGACTGATCAAGGCCCGAGCGATGGTGAGTCGTCGACGCATACCGCCCGAGAGCATGTCAACCTTGTCATCCGCCCGCTCGCTCAATTGCGCGAACTCGAGGAGTTCGCTGGCCCGCTCACGAACCACCGCGCGCGGCAGATCAAAGTAGCGTCCGTACATTTCGAGGTTGAGGCGCACGGTGAGATCAAGTTCCAGCGTGTCTTCTTGGGGAACGACGCCGAGTCGAGCTCGAATGGCTGGCCCGTGGCTTCGCGGGTCCATACCGAGTACCGACAGGGTTCCCGACGTCGGCTGGGAGCGGGCCGAAATCATCCGCATGGTGCTGGTCTTACCCGCCCCATTGGGACCCAGGAAGCCAAAACTTTCCCCCTGGGTAATGTCGAAACTAATGCCCTTGACGGCCTCAGCGTCGCCGAAACGCTTCACCAAATTGGAGGCGTGGAGAATAGGTGTCGTCGTCAAAAGCTCCCCTTTATAGGCTCGACAAGCCTACTTCGCAGCACCGGGCACGACGAGACTGCGGCGTCGAACTATTTCAGTATGGTCACTTTGTTGGCCGCCATGAGGAAGCCGGCGCCAGCGCTGGATCGACACTGGACGGTGTCGGTGGTGACGCCACAAGTGATGAGACCATTGCTGACCGAGTTCTTGTCCGGGAGGCTCACGGCTCCCGTGGGCCCGTTCGATCCGCAGGCCTGGTGGCCGTGGCAGACCTGGACTTTGCCCGCCCCCGTCAAGGTCGCGTTGTACTCCCCCGAGGGGTTTTCGCAGTAGACGTTCGATCCCTTGGTGACTTTGTTGCCAACGATAAGGGTTTCGAATTGACAGCTGTAGCCAACCTGACCGGCGTTGAACCAGAAGGTGTTGTCACCAAGCCTTTGCATGCTGGTGAGCACCGATGGCGTTTGGGCGATCCAGCGCTCCTTCAGGGCAAAGAGATCGGTGGAGGCGATCTTGCCGAAAAGGTCGCTGATGCGGGACGGGGAAATCTTGCCCGGGTGGGCGAGATTGACGGCGAGATCATTGGCGTAGTGGAGTTCGTTGCTGGCGAGCTGCTGGTAAAAAGTGGTGAAGATGGCGTCGGGATACTGCTGCTGCAAGAGGTAGTTTCCGTCGCAGCGGAAGCCACTGATCTTGGTTCTCACGGGGACCTTCATCGTGGTGCTGATCCCTAAACAGCCAGAACTCTTGGGGTGTTGCAAAAAGGCGAGAACGGCCGTTATCTGCTTGGGCGAATCAGTCGCCGGGGGACTCGCGGCCGCCAGGGAAGAAAGTGACAGCAGCGAAACAAGGCTGACGACCCCAGCGACGAACTTGGTCATGAACGCATTCATTGGGTACCTTCACTCCTTCACACCACACTGCAGGGCAGCATTCCTCGATTGTAGGGGGAGCATTCACCAGCTGCCTGAGTTGACGTACAGGCTGGAGCTTGACGAAGAAACCCGCTCAGTGAAGTTGTCGTTCATCCTTAGGACCAGCCCCACCTCGGTTCGGGCGCCCAGTACGGTAGGAAGGATGACAAGGTACAAAACTCGCCCCGGCGTAGAGGGGAACGGCCGGCTCACCGCCTTCGTGGCAGTGCTCCTTCTCTTGACCCTCTTCCTCGTGGGGCTGACGGTGCCAATCGCGCAGCAAAACACCCGACTGCACGTTCTGCTCGGCACGATTGTCATCCCCGTCGTTTTTGTGAAATCCGCCAGTGTGACCTGGCGCATGATTCGCTACTACATGGGTGCGGCCGACTACCGGCGCAAGGGTCCTCCCTTCATTATTCTGCGACTACTCGGTCCCGTTCTCGTCATTCTCACCTTCATTCTTTTATTCTCCGGCGTGGGCCTGATCGTGTGGGCCCCCCACGCCTGGTATCCCCAGCTGTCGCTCATTCACAAAGCATCCTTCGTTTTGTGGTTCCTCACGATGGTGATTCACGTCCTGGGTCACCTCCAAGAGACAGCCCAACACGGCTTTCTCGATCTGGTCGGCCGAACGCGTCGGCAAGTGGCGGGTGCTTCGGCGCGCTTGTGGGTGAGCATGACCTCCTTAGCCGCGGGGGGTGTGGGGGCCACGCTGCTCTTGCCCTACGTGCACAACGGGTTTTATGGTGGTAATTGAGTCACCGCCCCGACGCAACCTAAGGTGAGTTTCATGAAGACACTCATCATCGGCGGCAGTTCCTTCGTCGGCCGAGCAATTACCCTGGCCGCCCTCGAGGCGGGACACGAGGTCACGGTGTTCAACCGTGGGGCGACCGCTACGGATTTGCCCAGCGACGTTCAGCGACTCGTCGGCGACCGACGGCTTGACCTCAGCGCCCTCGACGGCCATTCCTTCGATGCGACCATTGACGCCATTGCCTACCAACGTCGCGACGTAGAACTGCTCCACGACGCCCTAGGGGCGCGCGGTGGCCACTACCTACAAATATCGTCAATCTCGGCCTACGAAGAACCCGCCGCCGTGGGGGCTGACGAGAGTACCCCGCTGCGGCAACTTGGTGACGGTGATCCCAACGCGGTTGTGAACAACGAAACCTACGGTGTGTTAAAAGCGGAGTGTGAGCGCGCCGCCGAAGAGCGCTTTGGGAGCGACATCGCGATTGTGCGACCGACCTACGTCATTGGCGGACACGATAAGACCATGCGATTTCCTTACTGGGTTGCTCGAATGCAACGTGGCGGTCGTGTGGCTTTCCCCGGCCCCCGAGCCAATGCCTTGCAATGGATTGACGCCCGAGACCTTGGGGCATTCGTGGTGGCGCTGAGTGAACGTCGTTACGCGGGCGCGGTCAACGCGAATGGTCCAGTCGTTCCATTCGGTGAGGTGTTGTCACGAGTGGCGGCCCACGTGGCACCAGAAGGAACGACGCTGACTGAGATTGACGCGGATCGAGTAACGCAGATGGGTCTGGCAGGAAAATTTCCTCTCTGGACCGGCTCGCTGAGTGAAACCATGCTGGCAATGAGCAACGAAAAGGCGCGCTCGCTGGGATTAACGCTGCGCAGCCTCGAGGAGAGTATTGACGACACGGTCGCTTGGTTCGCAGATCGAACCTGGCCGGAGCAGTGGCTAACCAGTGAAGAAGAGCAGCGGCTTCTTGGCTGATTGCATCACCACCACTGGGGACTTAGAAGCAAGCGGGCACACCGTACCCTAAGCGCCTCCTCGCCCGATGCTCGTTCAGTTCAACGCGTGGGGAATGGTTGGTACAAGGGGTGCAATCAGCCGGTGTTTCCACAATTCCCCCACGCCTCTCGGTGTGGCAAAAAGATAGCTGATTGGGTGGGCGAGGCGGGACTTGAACCCGCACTCCCTTTCGAGAACTAGCACCTGAAGCTAGCGTGTCTGCCATTTCACCACTCGCCCGTGGAGGAACAATCGTAGCCCAGAGTAAGTCAATGAGCCATTTGGAGCGGTTTACGTGGTCTTCGTACCGGTACAGTTAATGAAGGTATGGTCCTCAAAAAAGTAGAAAACGGGCTAGAGAAGCTCTTCGATAGGACGCTCTCGCGTCCCTTTAAGTCGACCCTACAGCCGATCGAGATTGGCAGTCGACTCGTCCGCGAGCTCGACTTGCACCGCCGCCTCTCGGCTCATGGTCCCGTGTCTCCCAACACAATTCGCATGTGGCTGAGCGCAAAAGATGCTGAGCGCTTCGATGGGTTTCAGCGAGCCCTCGTGACCGAACTCGAGGAAACGACCCGACAGCACGCCGTCAAGGAGGGCTACAGCTTCGCGGGCCCGGTGACCGTTGAGATATTCGTTGATGACGACGTGAAGACCGGAGACGTCCTGTTTAAGACCTCCTTCACCAGTGGTGAAAGCGAACCGCGACTCATAGCCAGTGACGGACGCTCCTTCAACATCGGCAGCGACGCCTTGGTAATTGGGCGTAGTCCACAGGCTGGTGTGGTGGTCAATGACGCGAATGTTTCACGCCAACACGCCGAAGTGTGGCGCACTGAGCAAGGGGTGGCCATCCGGGACCTTGGCTCGACCAACGGCACCTTTGTCAACGGTTACCGCATTGAGGCGGTATCTCTTTCGCCCCGGGATGACATTGCCATTGGGCCATTGCGCTTTCGAATTGAGATGGCGTAAGGCTGATGATCGCGGCGACGAACTACGCGGCCGTGGTTCGTCCACTGCAATTACTCATCATGGTGATTGCGGTCTTGTTCTTCGCCCGCGTCTTGCGCGTGGCGCAAGTGCAGTCGCGCCCCAGCGAGGCCAAGGCGTCACGCCGACAGCGCCGACGCAGTGCCGGGCTGGCCCTGGCATTTTTGGAGCCCCTTGATCGAGTGGACGAACGAGTCGACGTCGATACCCCAATAGTGATTGGCCGCAGTCCCGACTGCGACTTGCCGATGAACGACACTTTCCTCTCTTCTCGTCACGCTCGATTCTCGGTGGATGGGGGCGACTTCTCAGTGGAAGACCTGGGTTCCACCAACGGCACCTACGTCAATGCTGAGCAGGTGCAAGGTCGAGTGCAACTTGAACGCGGTGACATCGTGCAGGTTGGTGGCGTTCTCTTCGAGGTGGTTCGTTGACCCGTTGGCGTTACGCCGCGGCGACCGATACCGGCCTTGTTCGCGAAACAAACCAGGACGCGTATTTCGTCGACGATGCCGTCGCCATCGTCGCCGATGGCATGGGAGGCCACGCCGCTGGTGAAGTGGCTTCGGCGATGACCGTGGACAAGGTCTACAACGGCTTTTTGCAGCGCCCCACTGTCGAAGGTGTCGTCCGGGCCATTGGGGCCGCCAATCGCGACGTACTGGCCAACGCCAAAGAACACCCCGAGCGCCAAGGTATGGGGACCACGCTCATTGCGGTTGGCCTTCTCGACGAGCCCGGCGGTCACACCGTGCCCGTCCTCTTTCACGTGGGTGACTCACGCGCCTATCAATTGCGTGACGGTGCGCTTCGCCAGTTGAGCGAGGATCACAGTGTGGCTGAAGAGTGGGTTCGCATGGGCCGACTGACCCCAGAAGAAGCCCTCATCCACCCCCGTCGTCATCAACTCACGCGAGCCATTGGCGTTGATCAACCCCTGGAGATCGACGTTCAGACCTTGTCGGTGCAGGTCGGAGACCGGCTCTTACTGTGCAGCGATGGTTTGTCCAACGAACTCTCCCCCGAAGACATTGCCGAAATAGCTTCGGCCCCGGGGGACCTGGAGAGCGCCGTCCACGCTCTCGTGCAGGCCGCCACCTACGCCGGAGGGCGCGACAACATTTCGGCCGTGCTGGTGGAGTTTGTAGAGGCCCACGAGCCATCGCTCATGGTGAACCAGGTCATGCTCCCGCCCCCACCGACCCCACCTCGAGCCGAACCGGTGGCGAGTCCTTTAAGCAAGCGTCGTCCTAAGCGTCGCGTCTTTACGTGGCGAAACGGTGCCGTCTTGGCTATTTTGGGCGCGCTGGTCTGGGGCTTTTTCGCCATCATGCACTGGTACGCCTATTCGAACTTCTACTTGGCCGACAACGCTGGACGTGTCGTTATCTACCAGGGCCAGCCCAACGGTGTCCTCTGGTACAAACCCCACCTGGTCCACGTGACGCGCTTCACCATGAAAGAACTTCGCGGAGCCGATCGCGCCGCCATAACCGCGACGGTGGGGGAGCCGTCACTGCGGGCCTCCCTGCAGTACATCACCTATCTCCACGCGCAGTGGCAGTTGAGTCTGCCCACGACCACGACCACGACGACAACGTCCACCACAACGACCCTTAAGGCGAAGAAGTGACTCGCCGACTGTCAATCATGTCCGTCGTCATCTTGCTGATGCTCACGGCCATCGCCGTGCAGGCAATCAACATTCAATGGGTTCGGGCGCCAGCGCTGAATGCTTCATCCCTTAACCCCCGAGCGTCGTCCACCTCGGTTAAGTTCCCTCGCGGTGAGATTGTGGCGGCCGACGGAACGATTCTGGCCCGTTCGGTGGCCACGGGTAACGCCGCCGCGCCCTACCAGCGCGCGTATCCCCTGGGGGGATTGACGTCGGGCGTCGTTGGTTTTGCGGGTCCCTCTTACGGAACCTGGGCGCTCGAAAGTCAGTACAACAGCTATTTAGTCCCGCACCCCCAACCTCCGGCGAGCCTCGCGCAAGTGCTCGCACCGATTAGTTCGGCAGACAACGTCAACCTGACGCTTCAGCCCGTACTTAATCGCATTGCCGCCAAGGCAATGGCCGGTCAGGACGGCGGTGCCGTCGTCCTCGATCCACGAACCGGGGCGGTGCTGGGCTTGTACTCCAACCCCACCTATAACCCCAAAGCGATGGCTTCGTCGGATTTTGCCGTGGCCGCTGCCGAGTGGAAAAAAATCACGAAACCAGACGCCCACGGTTTCGAGCCACTGGGTCTGGTGGCTACTCAACAGACCTTCCCCCCGGGCTCGACCTTCAAGGTAGTGACCACCGCCGCCGCGGCGGCGCACAATCCGGCCCTGATGAAGAAGTCCTACCATTACGGAGCCTTCACCACATTGCCCGACACCAACAAGCTGCTCTACAACGACGGCGGGTCCCCCTGCGGTGGCACAGTGGCGCAGATGTTGCCGCCCTCCTGCGACCCGGGTTACGCCCTCTTAGGACTGGACCTCGGGGCCAAGGTCTTGAACGAGACCGCCACTTCCTTTGGGTACAACCAGGTTCCGCCACTGGACCTGCCCGGCGTCTCCCACAGCTATTTTCCTTCGGCGGCCAGCTTTAAATTCGCTCTACCCACCCTGGCCTACTCGGCCATTGGTCAAGACAACGTCCGAGCCACCGCCCTGCAGCAGGCCCTGGTGGCGGCCGCCGTGGCGAATAAGGGTGCGGCAATGGCGCCCCACCTTCTCAAAGACGTGACCAGTCCCCTGGGTACGGTCATTTCGAGCTACGTACCCACGGTGTGGAAGCGTCCGTTGACTTCCGCCCAGGCGGCGCAGATTGTTCCTCTAATGGTCAACGTTGTTCGTTACGGTACCGCGGCGGGCATCTTTCTCCCCCAGGATGAGGTCGCGGCCAAGACGGGAACCGCCCAGACCGGTAACACCCTGCACAACACCGACGACTGGATGATTGCCTTCGCGCCGGCCAGTCACCCCACGGTGGCGGTAGCCGTAGTGATGCCCTTCCAGGCGGTCTTCCACTACGGCGCTACCACCGCCGGTCCCATTGTCAAGTGTCTCATTGAAGGGGCGCTGGCCATTCAAGCCGGCTTACCCGCTACCGGAACGTCAACAACGTGCGCGAGTTGAGTAAGAACTTAATCAATATCTCCAAGAGCGACCTAGGCTAGGGGGGTTATGGAGCCGGTCACCGAAGCACGCGTGTATTCAAATCGTTACCAGGTAACGCACCTGATAGCGCGCGGCGGCATGGCTTTGGTCTACCGAGCTCAGGACCTGTTGCTCAACCGACCGGTCGCGCTCAAGATTCTCTACCCCGAACTCAGCGCCGACCCCTCCTTCGTTGAACGCTTTCGGCGCGAGGCGCAGGCCGCCGCCAACCTCTCACACCCCAATATTGTTCCGGTTTTTGACTGGGGCGAGGACCAGGGCACCTACTTCATCGTGAT
Source organism: uncultured Actinomycetes bacterium (assembly GCA_903828785.1). GTDB lineage: Bacteria > Actinomycetota > Acidimicrobiia > Acidimicrobiales > RAAP-2 > RAAP-2. The sequence goes on from CAIKNP010000027.1 coordinate 132,787, forward strand.
GGAGTTGGTCGACGGGCAATCATTGGCTGAGGTCCTGCGCGGCGGGCGCGTTCTGACGGCCTCGCGCAGCGCTCAATTGGCGGCCCAGGTGGCCGCGGCGCTGGGCTACGCCCACCGTCAGGGAATGGTGCACCGCGACGTCAAGCCGGGGAACATTCTGATTACGCCCGACGCGCAGGTCAAGGTAACCGACTTCGGTATCGCCCAGGCCGTGGCCAGCGAGGATCACCTCGCCGAGGCCGGCCTAGTGATGGGGACCGCCTCCTACTTCTCACCCGAGCAGGCGGAGGGCGCCGCCGTCGATGGCCGCAGCGACATATACTCACTCGGCGTCGTGCTCTTCGAAATGCTGGCGGGCCGCCCCCCCTTCGTCGGGGACACACCCATCGCGGTCTCGAGTCAACACGTGAATTCCACCGTGCCGCCGCTGGGCGACGTCAACCCCAGCGTGCCCAAGGACTTACAGGCAATCGTTATGAAGTCCTTGGCCAAAAATCCGGCCAACCGCTACCAGCTCGCTGACGATCTGCGTAGCGACCTAATTCGATACGGTGAGGGTCAGCCGGTGCTCGCGAACAACGCGAACGGGGCCTTCTACGGCAACGACGCCACGCAAGCGGTGGGCGTCGTGACTCCCGGTGAACGCACGCAGGCCGTCCCCGTATTCGCCGGTCCTCGTACCGACGTCAAGCGCCGATCGTCGGGTGGTGGCCGCAAGGGTCTCGTGATCACCCTCGTGGTGTTGCTGCTGCTCGCGGCCGCCGGGGTGGGTGCCTACGCCCTCTTGACGAAGAAGAGCTTGGTGGCACTCCCCAACGTGGTTAACCAGTCAATTTCGGCGGCTGACGCGGTCTTGCGCAAGGACAACCTGGTGCCGGTGACCAAGTTGGTGACCTCCAACGCCGCGACGGGCACGGTGGTTGGCATGAGTCCGCGGGCGGGGACCAAAGTGGCGGCGAACAGCACCGTGACCCTGAACGTGGCCCTGGGATCGACGGTGGCCCCCGTCATCGTGCCGAACGTGAGCGGCGAGTCGATTACCGCGGCCGAAACCACCTTGCAAAATGACGGCCTGGGCTACACCCTGTCCTTCGTAACGGCACCCACGACCACGACCACGCTGCCGCCAACAAAGTTCATCACCACCACGACGACGACCACGCCGGCCGTGACCACCACCACGCAACCCGGTCTGGTTAACCCGCAACCCAACACCGTTCTCTACCAATCGCCCATCGGTGGTGTGAGTGTGAAGAAGGGGACGACCGTCACCCTCTTCGTTTTGGCGCAAACCTCCACCTACCCCGTTCCCTCGCTGACCAATGACACGGTGGCCCAGGCTGCGTCGGTGTTGGGACAAGAGGGTTTGAGCGTGTCGGGCACGACGACGAGCGCCTGCTCCAACACGGTGCCGGCCGGTAACGTCATCAAGACCAAGCCCGCGGCGGGAACCAACGTCCAGGTCGGAACCACCATTTCCCTCGTCACCTCCTCCGGGGTGTGCCAAGTGGTCGTTCCTAGCGTGATTAATCTGCTCGAGGTTGACGCCAGTAACACCCTCTCCCAACTTGGTTTCTCCATACAACTCGCCCCCGCGACGAGCACTCAATGCGGCCAGGCCGCCATTGGGACCGTGGTGTCGCAGAACGTGTCTCCGGGTTCCTTCGCCCCCTACGGCAGCAGTATTTTGCTCAACGTTTGTGAGTCCAGTCCGTCTTCCACCACCCTGCCCACGACCACGACGACAGTCGCTGGTTAGGGTTGAGTAACATCGCTGGTATGGCTACACCTTCAAAAGCAAAGCGCAGCGGTCGCTACACCTCACCCGAAGCACAGGGCCGAATTACGGCCGCGCCGGTGCACACCACGCACGAGCAGAGTCCCGCCTGGTACGGATGGTTCCTCATCGACCTGATTGTCTTCGGTCTGATGGTCATCGCCCTGAACTACCTTCAGGTGCTGCCGGGTTCGACCTCGCCCTGGTACTTAGTGCTCGGTCTCGTTTCGCTGTTTAGCGCCTTCTACGCCGCCACCCGCTACCACTGAGCTAGATGTGCACGGCCGGGATCTGGCCTAAACGACCGGCCTGGTAGTCCTCGAAGGCCTGCTGCAATTCGGCCTTCGTGTTCATGACGAAGGGTCCGTAAACGGCGACGGGTTCGCGTATGGCTTCCCCACCCAGCAAGAGCACCTCAAAGGCCTGGGTCCGCGAATCCTGCTGTTCGTCGGCGGAAAGGACGAGCACGTCCCCGTCGACGTGCACCGCGAGCTGACCCGAGGCGATGGCGTGTCTCTCGGCACCGACGCTTCCCGAACCGGCCAGCACGTAGCTGAGGGCGTTGTACTCGGGGTTCCAGGGCAGCACCAGCTGGCCCCCGGGCAGCAAGGTGACGTGCACCAAGGTGATGGGGGTGTAGGTCGACCCGGGTCCCGCGGCGTCACCGAGACTGCCGGCGATCACCCGAATAATGGCGTCGCCATTTTCGTTCGTGAGCAGCGCGACCTCGGTAGAGCCAATGTCCTGGTAGCGAGGATTCGCCATCTTCAAGGCCGCGGGCAAATTCACCCAGAGCTGAATGCCGTGAAAGAGACCGCCCGAATCGATGAGGGCGTCTGGTGGTCGTTCGATGTGCAAGATACCCGCTCCGGCGGTCATCCACTGGGTGGCACCGTCTTGGATCACGCCACCACCACCAATGGAATCCTGGTGCAGGAAGGTGCCTTCCATCATGTAGGTGACGGTTTCGAATCCGCGGTGCGGGTGCCAGGGCGTGCCCTTGGGCTCGCCGGGGCCGTAGTCGATTTCCCCCATCTGGTCCATGTGAATGAAGGGGTCGAGGTCGGCCATCGCCACGCCGGCGAAGGCTCGGCGAACGGGGAAGCCTTCTCCCTCGAGCGCGCGCGGGGCCGTGGTGATGGACTTTATGCGGCGGGGTCGATGATCAGTGGAGGGCGTCGAAACTTTTGGCAATTCGAGGGGATTGGCGACGGAAATGGCGGGCATGAACCCAGCCTAGGACCTGGCGAGGTCGGTCGTACTGTCTGCTTCACGCTTGTCGCGTGCGCGCTGGACGAACACCGTCAGGCCAAAGATGAGGGCCAGTCCCAGCGAAACGTGCGACGACTGCCACCCCGCCCCACCCACGGTCACCGGTTTACCCATGAGGTCAGCGAAGGAGGCCCCGAGTGGTCGAGTGAGAACGTAACTCATCCAAAAGGCCGCCACCGGTCCCAGGCGATTCGCTCGAAACGCCAGCCCCGGCAGCAGAAAGAGGACCAGGAAGACGAGACCTGAGCTGAGGTAGCCCCACGCGAAGGTCATGGCCGTGAGGTCGCCCCAGGCGGTGCCCAGGGCGAAGGTCGTGACCACCGTGGCCCAGTAGAACAGCTCTCGCCGGCTCGAGTGGATGGAGTGAATGGAGAGTGTTCCCTCGCTTCGCCGCCAAGTGAGAAATACCACGGCGAGGGCGGTGGCGAAGACGGAAGTGGAAAGACCGTAGGGGACGTGAAGGGCAATGTGCACACTGTCGGCGGCCATGGTGCCAAAGATGCCCACCATCAACACCGCCGCCCAGTAGGGAATGGTTTCGTAGCGCCTTCGAGTGAGTTGAAAGCCGAGCACCACGGCAAAGATCACGCCAGTGACCAGCACCGTGGGAATGGGGGACAGACGCTTGATGAGGGCGTCGGAAATCGATTCACCCAGGGCCGTGGTGAGCAACTTGAGGACCCAGAACAAGGGGTCAATGGAGGGAACCTTGACGGCCTCGATGGGCCGACCGCGCAACGACACCAGGGGGCTAGCCAAAGTAGGCGGACGAAATCGAACTCAAGGCCCGGTCGAGGCGCGCGAGCCCTTCATTCACTTCGTCCACGGTGATGTTGCAGGGTGGAACGACGTGGATACGGTTGAAATTACTAAAGATGAGCAGTCCCTCTCGCCGACAGGCCGCCACGAGTTCGCTCATGGCGGGCGAGGTGCCGCCGTAGGGGGCGAGCGGTTCCTTGGTCGCGCGGTCACTCACTAACTCGAGCGCCCAGAAGACGCCCACGCCGCGAACGTCACCGATCAGCATGTGCTTTTCGGTCATGGCGTGCAGCGCCGGGGCCAGGACCGTCTCGCCGATCATCTTGGCGTTCTCAATCATGCCCTCGTCCTCCATGGCCGTAATGGCCGCCACCGCGGAGGCGCAGGCCAAGGGGTGTCCGGAGTAGGTGAGCCCACCGGGGTACACGCGATTGGCGAAGGTCTCACAAATGGCCTCGTTGATGACCACGCCACCCAGCGGCAAGTAGCCGGAGTTCACGCCCTTGGCGAAGGTCACCAGGTCGGGCGTGACACCGTGTTGCTGGTACGCGAACCAGGAACCGGTGCGCCCGAAGCCGGCCATAACCTCGTCGGCGATGTAGACGATGCCGTAGCGGTCGCAGATCTCGCGAACGCCCTGAAGGAAGCCCGCCGGCGGCACCATGATGCCCGCGGTACCGGGAACGGACTCGAGAATGATGGCGGCGATGGTGCTGGGTCCTTCGAATTGAATGGTGCGCTCGAGGTTCTCGAGGGCGCGCTCGCATTCCTCCTGCTCGTTCGACGCGTGGAAGACGGAACGGTAGAGGAAGGGGCCGAAGAAGTGCACGACGCCGGCACTCGCCGTGTCGCTGGGCCAGCGTCGTGGGTCGCCGGTGAGGTTGATCGAGGTGGCCGTGGCGCCGTGGTAACTGCGGTACTGCGCCATTACTTTGTGACGGCCCGTGTGCAGGCGGGCCATGCGAACGGCGTGCTCCACGGCTTCGGTGCCGCCATTGGTGAAGAAGACCTTGGCGGCCCCCTCGAAGGAGTGGTCGAGGATCTTTTCGGCCGCCTCGATACGCGCGATGTTGCCGTGCTGGGGCGCAATGGTACACAGCAACGCGGCCTGGTCCTGGATGGCCTTAACGACCGCTGGGTGTTGGTGACCAATGTTGGTGTTTACCAACTGGGAGGAAAAGTCGAGGTAGGTATTGCCGTCTTCGTCGGTGACGTAGACCCCGTTGGTGTCGCGAACCATCAGTGGGTTGAGGGTGGCCTGGGCGGACCAGGAATGGAATACGGATGCGCGTTCGCGGTCGAAGTGCGAGAGGGTGGATCGATCAATAGTCATGAGTAAAACCTTTCTACCTCTTTACGCTACCCGAGCCCTTTGGCACCAGTGTGCTCGGGAGAGGGTCGCTTCGCGGCGAGACACGAGGGTGTCGTTCGGCCTCGGCCATCTGTAGAAGAATCGCCAGTGAACCCCACGGAGGTGGCATGAAGTACGGACTCTTTCTCCCGCCCTTCGATGGTCTCGCCGACGCGGAGCGTATGGGGGACTTAGCGGTACTGGCGGAGGAGGTCGGTTGGGACGGCTTCTTCGTGTGGGATCACCTGCGCTATTCACCGCCCATTGTCGACATCCTCGACCCCTACATCTGCCTCGCGGTGATGGCCTCACGAACCTCACGTATTCTCCTCGGACCCATGGTGACGCCCCTGATACGCCGCCGTCCCCAGGTCGTCGCTCGCCAAGCGGTGACCCTGGATCGACTGTCCCAGGGGCGATTAGTGATGGGCTTTGGCATTGGTGATGACTATCCCGACGGGGAGCTCGCCTGCTTTGGCGAACGCACCGACGCCGTCGAGCGCGGCCGGGCGCTGAATGAGGGTCTCGAGATCTTCACCGGCCTACTTTCGGGCGAGAAGGTCAACGTGCGAGGGGACTACTACCAGGCCACGGACGTCGCGTATCACCCGACGCCCTACCGAGAATCGGGGATACCGATTTGGACGGCGGGACGCTGGCCCAACGCGGCCCCGATACGCCGCGCCGCCAAGTACCAGGGCATGATGGTGATTCAGATGACCGAACCGAACCAGGTACACGAACTGAAAGAGAAGCTCGCGGCCGCGGGGGCGGACCTTGAACACTTCGACATCGTCGTCTGGGGACAGCGTGACGAACACATGGTCTATACCCCCGACGACCGCCACGGCGAATGGGCGAAGGCCGGCGCGACCTGGTTTCTCACCGGACCGGGGCCCTTCAATCTGGTCTACGAGGAAGTCCGCGCCTACGTGCAATCTGGTCCCCCACGACGAGAGCCGTGAGGGTCGGTACTCGTAAGGCGTCATCATGCGTACGTCGGTCGGCCGCGAGTTCTCCCAAATGGCCTTGTGGCCTTCAACGCGCCCCTCGCTCGCCGGCGCTGAACGAGGGAAGGACCTACTCGCTAGTTTGGCTCCATGGGAGTAACTCGCGTTGGTCTGGTCTACGGCTGCGCGCTCGCGTTGACCATAGTGGTGGTCGACGTGGCTGTCCTGCGACACCATTTCTGGTTACGACTGGTAGTGAATATGGCCATTGCCGCCACCTTCGCATTGTCGTACTGGTTTTTTCGTTGAGCCGGTGAGGCCCCTGCTCGTCCACGTCAAACCCGAGCGGTCACTTCCTCGTCTAGGTCAGCGTGAGTGAGTCCACGAGTTCAACGAGCTGGCGCTGCTAGCCCAGACTGGCCTCCATGAAGGCGAGCATGTCGGCCGCCTCGTCGATTCTCATGGCAATCGGCTTACCCGCGCCGTGGCCGGCGGACGTGGCCACGCGCAGCAAGATTGGTCCGCCCACTCCTCTTTCCCGCACCGCCTCTTGGAGGGCCGCGACGTACTTCAGTGAGTGCCCGGGGACGACCCGGTCGTCGTGGTCGCCGGTCATGACCAGTACCGGGGGGTAGCTCGCGTCGCTGCGGACGTTGTGGAGTGGCGAGTAGGCGATGAGCCACGCGAACTGCTCGGGATCATCAGCAAGCCCGTAGTCACTCGCCCACGCCCAGCCAATCGTGAATCGGTGGAAGCGCAACATGTCCATGACGCCAACCTGGGCGATGGCGGCCCCGTAGAGCTCGGGGTGTTGGTTAAGGCAGGCGCCAACGAGGAGGCCGCCATTGGAGGCCCCGTTGATGGCAATACGCTCGGGCCGCGTCCAACCGGTCTCCACCAAGAGGCGTGCGCAGGCCGCGAAGTCGTCGAAGACGTTTTGTTTATTGGCGAGACGTCCGGCGTCGTGCCAGGCCGTGCCGTATTCGCCCCCTCCCCGGAGCACGGCCATGGCGAACACCCCGCCCCGTTCGAGCCACACCGCCACCGGCACCGAGAAGGAGGGGGTCAAAGGAATGTTGAAACCACCGTACCCATAGAGCCAGACGGGCACCTCGCCGTTCGCTTCGACGTCCCTTCGGTGCGAGCAAAACACGGGAACCCGCGTCCCGTCCGCCGACGTGGCCATCAGGAGTTCGGTGACGTAGTTCGACTCGTCGAGGTCCGCTTCGCCGGCGCGCAGCATGGTCGTCTCGTGGCTTTCGAGGTCGTGGCGCCAGAGGGTGCCGGACTGGAGGAAGGAAGTGGTGTTGAACACGATCACGGCGTCGTCAGGGTCGCCGCTGACGTCACTTCCCCGGTCGAAGGCGTCTCCGACGGTGACGACGCCGGGAAGGCTGATTTCCGAGTCAAAGCTGCCGTCGAGGCGGTAGACCCGAAGTTCCGAGTGCGCATCAGCCAGGTAGTGGCAGACGAGGCGATTACCGCAGTGCACGGCGGACATCAACATTGCCGGTTGCTCGCCAATGACCTCGGACCAAGTGTCGATGGCGGTGAAGGAGCCGTCGGGGCGTCGCTCTGCTCGCAGAATACGCCGCCGGTCCGCCCCACAGTCCGTGAGCACCCAGAGGGCGTCACCACTGGATGCCACGACGCTCGAGGCCCATTCGAAGGTGTCGGTTAAGACCTGGGCCTCCATCGATGGGGAGCTGAGGTCGATGACGAAGAGACGGTTCGCGGGATCGGTACCTCGCTGCACGGCGATGACGAGAAAGCGACCGTCAGCGGTGGTGCTGTGGTCGGGCAGCCAGTCGGGCTCACTGGGGGCAAAGATCACCTCGTCCTCTTCTTGAGCCGTACCGAGGCGATGCAGCAGAATGCGTAACCCCCTCACCTGGGCCGACAGTTCGTCACCGTCGTCCGGTCTATCGGGGGCACCGTAGAAGAAACCACTCGCGTCGGGGAGCCACGAGGCGTTGGAGAACTTCGACCAGGTCACGGTGTCGACCAGGTCCTCGCGGGTCGCGACCGATCGCACGCGCCAGGTCTGCCAATCCGATCCCGCTTCGCTCAGGGCGTAGGCGACTAGTTCACCGTCGGGACTGACCGACAAGCCGCCGATGGCCACCGTGCCGTCGGGGGAGAGTTCATTCGGATCCAACAGCACCTCGCCCTCGTCGACTGGTGCGCTCATCACCCAGAGGACTGGCTGGTTCTGCTGACCCGAATTTCGCCACTGGAACCATCGCCCTCGACGGGAGAAGGGAACGCCGGCCTGAGGGTAGGTCCACTTTTCAGCGAGTCGGCTGCGAATCGACTCACGCGTCGCGATCGCGTCGAGAGTGGCGCGCGACAGTAGGTTCTGGTCCGCGACGAAGGACTGGGTCACTGGGTCGTCGGCGTCTTCCAAAATCCGAAAGGGATCGGCGACGAGGGTGCCGTGAAAGTCGTCAACGGCCGAGCCGTGTTCGACCGAGGGGTACGAGTCAGGTGAGTTCAAGGAGGACATAGGGTCACGATAGACGCTTCCGACGGTCCATACCTTGAAGCACAGTGTGAGAATTTCGTGGTGCCAGGCAGGCACCGGAGAGCGCCTACCCAGTGGCGCAGCGAGTAACTCCACGAGTGTGCAAAGCACAAAACTGCCCCGCCCACTTGCCCACTGCAGTTCGCTGTCAATCGCTACTACAACTCGGCATTGTGGTGTGAAGAAATCTCCCCTGTCGACGCCAAATGGTACGCCTCTAGCATCGGGGAAGGGATATGAATCGAGGAACGCCAGTGAGCCTTCAAGACGATGACGACGAGATCAATTTCCGGACGCGAAAGTGGGTGCGCCCCGAGGATCTCAATGCCAACGGCACGCTCTTCGGTGGAAGTTTGTTGCGGTGGATTGATGAAGAAGCCACCGTGTACGCCATCATCCAGATGGGGAACCGAAAGGTGGTTACCAAGTACATGTCGGAGATCGACTTTGTTTCTTCGGCTCAGCTCGGTGACATCATTGAAATGGGGCTAAAAGCCACGGCTTTTGGCCGCACGTCGCTTACGATGCGGGCCGAAGTTCGCAACATGATTACCCGCGTTCCTATTTTGACGATTGAGCGAGTGGTATTCGTAAACCTGGGGCCCAACGGTCATCCTTCGCCGCACGGCTACAACACCATTACCTACGCTCGCGACCGAATTCCCGAGCCCTAGTCGTAGGTTGGGTCCTCCTCGTGAGCGGTTTGAGCTCTTTGCCTGGTGGAACCTAGACCTCCAGCGCTGCGTGAGCGCTCTTCGCCAATCGGAGTCGAGCGTTGACTACGACGGCACTCCAAGGGACGTACCAATCTGCCGCGATCTCAGGCGTAGTCGAGGCATGGGTTAGGGCTGCCACCGGAGCGTGCTCGCGGGATTTTTGGTGGGGCTAGTAAGAATCGAACTTACGACCTCGTCATTATCAGTGACGCGCTCTAACCGACTGAGCTATAGCCCCAAGGGCTCTTAAATCTACACCAAATCTGTAGGGCTCCTCACCGGTGAAATTGTGCTGACCGTAAAAGGCGGGCCAGACTGGGAGCGTGATTGACCCTCGTTTTGTCCTCCTGGCTCTGCCCTTGTCGGTAATTGGTGGTGGGAACTACCTCCGCGAGACGTGGCGGGGCAACACCCAACCGCATCGCGTGACGTGGGGATTGTGGGGCGTCGAGGGGATTTTGGCCTTCGTCGTTGAAATTCAACAGCACGTGGGTTTGGTCTCACTCTTGACCCTATTGCTCGGGTTTGTCCCATGCTTGGTGCTCGTAGCGTCGTTTCGCAATCCCCACGCCGTGTGGAAAATCGATTGGATCGATACCGTCTGTGGTGTGGTATCACTGGCCGGACTCGTTTTCTGGCTTTTCGTCAACCAGCCCACCGTGGCCCTGGTGGCCTTCGCCACCGCGGACACCATTGCGGCTTTGCCAACCATTCGTAAATCGTGGCGTTCGCCCGAGAGCGAGACGAGTTCCGCTTTTTTACTCGGGTCACTGCAGTGCCTGATTGCACTCCTGGCGCTGCGGCAGTGGACGACGGCAGGTGCTTTGTTCCCCTTTATGGTCATGGTCGCCGATGCCTCTATCACCGTCTTGATCGTGACCAAAGTTGGACCGCGCCTGCACGCCCGGCGACGGCTGCTGCCCTGATACCCACAAGGTTCTGAAGTCCGGATTTCGTTACTGGTGGTGACAGTGCCACACATTGAACGCGGTACCTTGGTACTCGGTTCGCAAGACGCCCGAAGCATTGAAAATTGTTCTCCGTTGGTAGTTGATGAGGCACTAGCGTTTCATCGTGCTGTCATTGTTGCCCTTCCGTTGGCATCTTCCCGAACTCGTCCTCATCGTGGGTCTCGCCGCGTTACACCGCGTCGCTGTTCACGACGCTCGGGCGCGACGACTAGTGCTCATAGCCCTCGCCTCATTCCTCGTGGTGACTATCTGGCCGGTAGGTGACCTTGCCGCTTCGGTTTCTCTGACCTTCGCCGCGATGCAACGACTCGTCATAATGCTGGTGGTCGCCCCACTCTTGCTGATGAGTACGTCGGTGGACTTCCTAGTCAAAATCACCCGGCCACGGCTTGTTGACCCCATAGTTCGTCGCCTTTCACACCCCGGTGTGGCAATTTTCGTGGTCACCATTATGGGTACCTTGACTCTCGCCGTCCCCGTGGTTGACCTGGGCGCGCGTTCTATCGTGGCCCGCGACCTCATCTTGTTGATTGTCTTGTTCGTGGGACTAGTGATGTGGGTTCCCGCTCTTTCCATCATGCCGGGGGCCAAACGCTTCTCGCCGGCGGCCCGAGCGGGATACATCGCGGGTTCGGCCATCGTCGTCACCAGCCTGACTTTCGTCTGGATCTTTGCGCCGCACCCGCTTTATCCCGGCTTGCAAAACCAATTCGCCCTGCTCCATATGAGTCCGTTGTTCGACCAACAATTCGCAGGCTTCGTGGCGAAGTTGGGCTGCTACGTACCGATGTGGACGGTGGCGTTTAATGTTTTCTTTAACGCCGACGACTCCGGTGTTTCGGTCGACGATTCGCCGCTGCACTGGGCTGACGTCGAACGTCAACTATTGCGCCTCGACCGCAAACGGGCGCGGGACCTCCGACGACACCGCCCAGACTGAACCTCGCCGGGGGCGGCTATCATTACTGGGTATCAGGGGATGTAGCTCAGTTGGTAGAGCGCGGGCTTTGCAAGCCTGAGGTCGTGGGTTCGATCCCCATCGTCTCCACCCATTAATACCGGCGTTTCGCCGCCCACCGATATGCCCGCCCCCGATATAGCATGGAGCCATGCCGGGGAACTTTAGTGATCACACCGAAGCGGTGCAGATTGCCCTGATGAGGGCTATGGCGCAAGACATCATGACCCGATTCGATGTCGAGGTCGCATCAATCGACTCAATCATCCACGGCTACAACTCAACCTTCGCGGAGGAGACGGTCGGCGGAGCGAAGTACGCACTTCGGATTATCGTGAACTCGCCCCGCACCCCGGAGAA
>CAIKNP010000028.1 GCA_903828785.1 uncultured Actinomycetes bacterium
GAGCGCACCAGCGCAGCGGGTGATTGCTGCGGCTTGGTAAACCCCACCCGGAGCAAGATCAAACGTGGGAGCGCGGCTCGCGCGTCTCGAAAGAGACATCCCGAGGTAGATCGCTTAGATGGATGGCCACACAGCCTCGCGAGAGGTGGACAGAACCCCGCTTATAGGCCAACTCACTATCCACCGATCGAGTCTTGAAGGAATTGAATGCCGAACCTGCCGTATCGCGAACTCCCCGACGCGGACCCCGGCACGCCCCCACTCACGTCGCCACCTCGCTACCTGGCGTGGTTGGCGCGCAAGCAGAGTGGCATTCTGGGCCTAAACGCCTTCTTCGGCATTGGCTGGATGGTGTGTCAAGCGCTGGTGTGGGCGGCGGTTGGTGACGCCATCGACAGGGGCATCAATAAGCACAACCCGCACGAACTGCTGGTGTGGGTGGGCATCGTGATGGGACTGGGCATCACCCAAGCCCTCTTCGGTTCCCTGCGGCACCAGTTAGCGGTCACCAACTGGATGCACGCAGCTTTTCGCACCGCCCAACTGGTGGGCCGCCACGTGACCGCCACCGGTTCCGCCTTGACCGACGAAATACCCGCCGGCGACGTCGTCAACACCGTGATGGCCGACTCCATGAGGGTGGGCGGTGCCTACGACTCCCTCGCGCGCTTTCTCGGGTCCATCGTCGCCTGGCTGGTGGTTTCACTCATCTTGCTGCGCACCTCGACCAAGTTAGGGCTCATTGTCCTGCTGGGAGTGCCCTTGCTCACCTTGCTCACCACGCCGCTTCTGCGACCCCTGCACCGCGCGCAGGCCGGCCAGCGCGAGGCGTCGGGACGTCTCGCCGCCCAGGCGTCGGACACCGTCATTGGCCTGCGTATTCTCCGTGGGGTCGGTGGCGAAGACGTCTTCTTCGATAATTATCAGCAACAGAATGACAAGGTTCGCCTGGCCGGATTTCGTATCGCCACTCCCTCGGCGGCGCTGGACTCCGGACAGATTTTCCTCCCCGCTATTTTGACGGTGACCGTCACCTTTCTCGGGGCCCACGACGTCATGAACCACACACTCCTACCGGGCCAGTTAGTGAGTTTCTTTGGCTACACCACCTTTTTGACCACGCCCTTACGCACCGCCGTCGAGTACGTCATGGCGGCCACGCGCGCCTACGTCGGGGGCAGTAAATTCTTGCGGCTCATGCGCGTTCGCCCCACCATCGCGGCCACGGTCGATCCCACTCCCTGGCCCACCCGCTTCGAAACGCTCACCGACGAGCGGACGGGGGTTCGCGTCGAACGGGGCTCGGTGGTGGGTCTCGTCAGTGCGCACAGCGTGGAACTAGGAGCGGTCGTCGACCGTCTGGGTCGCTTCAGCGCCGACGCGACTGGTGTCACACTCAATGGGCACGACCTGCGCTCCTTCGACCTAAGCGATATTCGGCGCCACATCGTGGTCTCCGAGATCGAGCCCCTGCTCTTTTCGGGTCCTCTGCGTGACGAGTTGGCCCAGGGTGCCGACGACGAGACCCTGATGGACGCCCTCACCGCGGCCAGCGCCATTGATCTGCTCGAACAACTCGAACACGGACTCGACACCTGGGTTGAAGAACGGGGGCGCAGCTTTAGTGGGGGCCAGCGTCAGCGGCTGAGTTTGGCCCGCGCGCTGCTCACCCGCGCCGACGTGTTGATGTTGATGGAACCGACATCCGCCGTCGACACCCACACCGAAAGTCGTATTGCGCACCGCCTCCGCGACGCCCGTTTGGGTCTCACGACGGTCATCGTCAGTTCCAGTCCCCTGCTTCTGGAAGCGACCGACCACGTCTACCTCTTTGAAAATGACCAGGTAATTACGCAAGGCTCCCACGCCGACCTCGTGCGGAACTCACTGGCCTACCAGCGAGTCGTTCTACGAACGGACGACGCGTGAAAACGCTCCCCATCGCCGATTTCGCCCAAGTGCGCGCCTACGCCAAGGTCTTGGTCAAACGGCACAAAATCGCCCTAACGGTGATGCTCTCGCTCTACGCCATCGCCGCGGTAGCCGCCCTCATCCCGGCCTACGTGATCGGACTCTTCACGAATGACGCGGTCACCAACGCGCTCAACGCCACCACGACCGTGCGACTGACCGAGGTGCTGGCCGCATCTTCTTTTTCCTACGGCCTCTTCTCCTTCCTGGCTCGTCGCCGTAGCTACCTGCTGGGCGAACAGGTCTTCGCCGAACTGCGGGGCGAGTTCCTCGAGTCGGTGCTCGCGCTTCCCCTGGTGGTGGTCGAGCAGGCCGGCACGGGTGACCTCTTGAGTCGCACCACCAGCGACGTTGAGGCCATGTCACGCACCGTTCGTTTCGCGGTGCCCGAGTGGCTGGTGGCCATCATTCAGACCACCTTGACCCTGGTGGCCATGCTGTTGGTCAGCCCGCTGGCCGCGGTGGCCAGCGTGCTGTCACTCCCCCCCATCTACTTCGCCACCCGCTTCTACCTGCGTTACGCCACCCCGGGGTATCGCCGTGAACGTATGAGTTACGCGGCGATTGCCGGCACCGTGTCCGAGACCGCCGAAGGCGCGCGCACCATTGACGCCCTCCAACTCGCCGATCGCCAGAACCGGCGCATGGACGAGAACCTGCGCGAAGCCTTCTACGCCGAGATGTACACCCTGCTGATGCGCATGATCTGGTTCCCCATCACCGAGACCTCCTTCGCCATGGCCGTTGCGGCCACCCTTGGCTGGAGCGGCCTCTTGACGCTGCACCACGTCATTACGATTGGCGCGGCCACCACCGTCACCCTCTACGTCGTGCAGATTAATGACCCCCTCGACCGAATTGTTTCCTGGCTCGATGAGTTGCAGATGGGCCAGTCGTCCATGGCTCGCTTGGTGGGCGTCGCCATGGTACGCGATCCGCGCCCCCTTAGTGGGCCCGAGCCCCAGGGTGAAGAACTACGCGTCGAACACGTTTCCTACTCCTACCGCGCCGGTGTCGACGTCCTGCGTGACGTGTCACTTACTGTTCGCCCCGGCGAACGTCTGGCCATTGTCGGACCCTCGGGGGCGGGAAAGTCCACGCTGGGTCGTCTACTGGCGGGCATCGATGCGCCGTCACAGGGGGCGATACGCGTCGGTGGCGTATCGCTCACGGAATTGCCCTTAACCACTCTGCGACGCCACGTCTCGCTGGTGACCCAAGAACACCACATCTTCCTCGGGAGCGTGCGCGACAACCTCGCTCTAGCGCAGCCCTCGGCCAGCACGGACGAAATCGTGGCCGCCCTCAGCGCGGTGGACGCCTGGGAATGGGTCCAACTCTTGCCCCAGGGTCTGGAGACCGAAGTGGGCAGCATTGGTCACGCGGTAACGCCCGCACAGGCGCAGCAACTCGCCCTCGCCCGACTGGTGCTCGCTAATCCGCACACCCTGGTGCTGGACGAAGCGACGGCGCTTCTCGATCCCCGAGCGGCTCGCCATCTGGAGCGTTCCCTGAACGCAGTTGTGGAGGGGCGAACCGTAATCGCCATCGCCCACCGCCTGCACACCGCCCACGACGCCGACCGCGTGTGCGTCATGCGTGATGGACGAATTGCCGAATTGGGAACCCACGACGAACTGGTGGCCCTAGACGGGGAGTACGCCGCGCTCTGGCGCAGCTGGCGCAACGACGCGGCGAGCTAAAAACTGGCGACGCGCAGCGACTGCGAGACGAAGCGATTGAGCGCGTTGAGCGTCGCCTTGGTGGAACTCACCAACTCGGTTTCGGCATTGGCGATACCGTAGCGATCGGGCAGAACTTGAAGAGCCGCGTCCTCGATCTCTTCGGTGCGAAGATTGGCGAGCTCGACACCAAGGAACACGGAGAGGGAGCGGGCGAGGTCTTGCTCGCTGATCGATCGCTGTGACACCAGAATTTCGCCGAGCAATCCACCGTTGCTCGATTGCCACGCCAGCGCAGCGTCAAGTTGCTCCGTCTTCACCAGTCCACTCTTGACCAGGTGTTCACCCAATTTGGAAAGGTCCCCGTTGGGGCGCGGCTGTGAAGCACGTATGCGAGGCAGCGACGTGGCGGGAACCTCAACCTCAGGTGCGTCCGTCGAAGGGGTCGTCGTACTATTCCTTCGCTTCACCAAAGCCATACCTCAATACTAGGAACTTGAGACATTTCACATCCAAAAAACCCATGGTCAAAGTATCGATTTAGGCAATTTCTGATAAGGATGTTTTCGGAAACGATGGAAAAGCTGCTTCGTTGAGGACCCTACCTTCGTTTTAGAAATGAGAGGCCTGGCCTGGTTCACGTACCAGACGTTTCTTTTCGCGGGCTCACGCTGTGTCTCGTAGTGTGCAGACGTGTCAACTCCATTACGCGGTGACGAAATTCAAGCCTGTCTGCATCGAATCGCCTTGCGTCGCAGCAGCCCACAGGTGATAAACGCGGTCTCGCCCGATGACGAACAAGTGCACCGTCACAACCAGGCCGACGAGCACCGACGACGGGTTCTCGACACGTGGCGGGAATCCTATGACGTCGTCGAACCAATGAACGAATCCGAGACCTTGCTCGCCCTGCATAGAGGTGAACTCCTCATCCTCAATCCTCGTCTACCCGACGACGTGGAACATCAACGTCGCGCGCGAGTCCCGGCGCTGTGGCGACTCGGGCGACACGGTGATCACTTCATCTACGCCCCCATGGTGGTGAAAAATCACGAAGTCATCGAACCCGCGACTACTCGACGCTTGCTCGAATCTCCACTAAGGAATCTTTCCCCCGTCGACGCACTGCTTCGCGAAGGTGTTGGCCCCCGATCGAATCCTTCGGTCACTCGTAGTGGGATAACTCTCGCGCACGCCACGCGCCTTCTTCAACACCTCGGCCACGGTGACCTTCGCGGTCGCAGCGCCATCGTGGATCGCTCATCTCGAGTGTGGTGGTTCGACCTGGCGAACACCGACCTTCCTCGATTCAACCTCGACCTGTACGACCGCGAGTGGGCGCTGCGATTCGATCTACTACGCGCTCACCAAGCCTGGCGAGAAGGAGTTGGCGACTTTCCGACCTCACCCTATTGGCACAAGGAGTGCGAAACCTGCCCCTATAGAAACCATTGCCGCGACGAACTCGAATCACGCGATGATGTTTCGCTGACGCGTTACACCTCACTCGAGCAGCAGCGCCAATTGCGACTCTTCGACGTGCACACGCGGCGAGACCTGGCTGCTCTCGACCCCCACCTCATTACCACTCGAAGCGAAACGAATTCGCCTTCACGGGAGACGCAGCTCGGCGTGACTATTGAGCGACTGGCCGACCTGATCTACCGAGCTCGCGCCACCACCACCGGATCACCACTGCGCATCCTCGATGCCGAACAGGTGGCCTGCCCCACCGCAGACGTCGAAGTTGACATCGACATGGAGAGCTACGATGACCGAACCTACCTCTGGGGTGCGACCGTCCGCACGCGCGTTGACCTTGCTGGTGTCGAAGAAGGGGCGCGATCATTCGTCACCTGGGAGCGACTGACCGACGAGAGTGAGGCCGAGGTCTTCACGTCCTTCTGGACCTGGTTCCAACAGCTGCGCGAGCACACCCTACGAGAAGGTCGCAGCTTCGCCGCCTATTGCTTCTGGGCCCGGGCCGAAGACGGCGCCATAGACCGCGCCCTGGCCCACGTCAATGACGGGGGGGCCACTCACGCTGAAGTGGAGCAGTTCCGCTCAGCCCGTCCCGCACAATGGATTGATCTCCACGAATGCGCCAAACGTTGCATTCAAACGGACGGACCACTCGGGCTAAAGCCACTGGCCCGAGCCGCCGGCTTCACCTGGCGCGATGAGAATCCGAGCGGTGAAGCGTCCATGCGTTGGTACGAGATAGCCACCGGCGAGGGCGACGACGCTTTCGCCTCTCGTCAACGCATCCTCGACTACAACGAAGATGACTGCCGTGCCACCGCCGCCCTGCGTGATTGGCTCAATGGTCCAGCCAGGCGGCTCCCCCATCGAGACGACCAGTAAGTCTCCGCGAGGTGGTCATTAGGCTGAGATGGTGGCCAACTCTTCTACGACCACGGCAACCGGCCTTGCTTTCTCACGCTTCGTCGGAGTGGCGTGGTCACTTCTTTCGCTTAGTCTCATGTGGCCACTCGCCTTCAGCGTGGCGGAGCTCTTCGGCCACCAGACCTATCGGGGTATCACCAGCATCCTTTTTGTGGTCGTCGCTCGCCTCTTCTTGACAACCTTCGTCGACCTGGCACTCGACGGCGTGGCGCGTCGGTCGCGAGAGGACACGCGCCAGCATCTGGGGGTCGTGCTGCGACGGCTTGGTCGAAGTGAGCGACGATTTTCCGCTCTCGTGCCCGCCATTGAAATGGCCGCACGGCGCGGATCCATCGAGGCGCTTAAGTGGGCGGCAGCCACCAGCGCGCTCGGACTCTTGGTCCTTTGGCACTACGGGTCGTGGCAACCCACCCTCATCGTGCTCGTCATGGTGGCCCTCAGCATTCCCTGGTACGTTCGGGCCGGTCGCGTGGCCGCGGCTGACGACAGTACCTATCGACGACTGCGTGAAGATCTCACGACCAACCAGCGCAAACTCCTGCGACACGCGAGTGAGCTGCGTTCACTGGGCGCACTACCCTACGGGGCGCAACGCATCGAAGCCTTGTCGAGCCGCGAACACCGAGCGACTGCTTCGGCCATTCGCCGTGCTCTGGGGTCCTCGCTGGTGACCGACTTTCTCGGCGGCGTCTGCGTCGGACTCGTGGCTATGGTCATCGGCTTTGGCCTGCTCCGCGGTCGAGCTTCGCTGGAAGCAGCCGCTTTGTGCGTGCTCGCCACCGCCGAAATCGTCACCTGGATTCGTCGCTACGGGGCCGCGTTTCACCAGCGAGAAGCCATCGATCAGTCCCTCGATCTTTTGAGTGCGTCCAGTCCCTCGACGGCCCCGAGCGATGTCCTCATCGAGTGCCGCGATCTCGTGACCCTTCGAAATGTGCAAGCCGTCACCCTGAGCATTCGCAGCGGCGATCGTGTTGCCGTGGTGGGTCCTTCGGGGGTTGGCAAGTCCACGCTGCTGGCTACCTGGCTTGGGTGGGAAGAGCCGAGCAGTGGCTACTCGAGCCGAAGTGCCGAACCGATTGGTCACGTGAGTCCACTCAGTGCTTTAGTCGCAGGAACGGTACGAGACAATCTTCTGGCTGGCAGCCAGCACCCCGACGAAGTGTTGAAAGACATCCTCAACGAACTGCGGCTGACCTGCGCACTCGACGACCACATCAGCGTCGACGGCTACGGCCTTTCCACCGGCGAGCGCCTTCGCCTCATCCTCGCTCGCGCTCTCGTCAATCATGTCGCACTCCTCGTGCTGGATGACGTCGCCGGTCTGCTGGATAGTGAGAATCGGAGCTGGGTGCGCGAGGCCCTGTCACGCCGCCCCACGCTCGCCGTGGTGGAAGCCAGCGTTGACGCAGCGCAACTCATTGAAGCCGAGTGCCTGGTGGTGCTCGCGTGAATCCACAACTGGCCCTACTCCAGCGATGGCGTCGGCGCACGGGCGCAGATCGGACCCATCTGGCGCGCACTCTCCTGATTGGCGTCGCCGCCAATGTGGTGAGTTCGGGACTGCTCGTGGGAACCATGACCCTACTCACCTACAGTGCGGGCCAACCCACCTGGCGCAGCATCGCCCTTTGGCTACTGCTGGTCGAGCTCATCGCTTTTCTTCGCTCGCCCTTGCGCTTCGCCGAACGAGTCACCCGCCACGACCTGGGACTGGCCGCGGTTACCCAGTGGCGCTTGTGGTTGCTGCGCACGGCTGGACGTTGGCCCATCAGCAGCGCCCCGAAAATTGCCACCGGCGATCTTCTCGATAGAGCGCTTAGCGACACCGACGAATTGCAGAATCTCTGGGTGCGCGGGCTCTTGCCCCTGCTGAGCGTCGGGGTGACGCTCGTGCTCGTCGACCTCGTCTTTTTCTTCCTTCCGGCCGTCACCTCCCTCGCCTGGTTTGGCGGTCTCGTCGCCATCCAAGTCGCAGCGGCTCTCCTCTTCGGCAAGGTATTTTTGTTGCTGGCGCAGCGCGATCGCGTTCTGCGTCGGGAGCGGGGTCACCTGCACGCACGTCTCGTGGGCGTGGAGCCCGCTTGGCGCGAACTGAGCCTGCTCGGAGCCGACGAATTCATCGACCAGCAACTGGCCGAGGTGACCACTTCGCTCAACGCCGCCGAACGGCGCGCGCAGCGTTTGCAGCGACTCCTCCCCGTCGTAGCGACGCTAACGGTGCTGGCGACGGTGGCCGTCATTGGCGTGGCCCACTCTAGGGTGACGCCCAGTACCTTGGTCGCAGTGATCTGGCTGGCCTTGGCTCTGGGCGAACTCCTGTCGACCTGCTCGGGGGCCATTGAATCACTCGTCGCCAGCGTGGCCAGTGCCGAACGACTTGAGGAACTCGAGACTCGCCACCGTGAGGCCCGAGGTCAGTGGCGAACGGCCCCACTGCGCTTGCGTAGCCCCTCGGGGAAAAGCGAAGTGGCCCTGCCCCCCGGACGTCGACTCGCGGTGACTGGTCCCTCGGGCAGCGGTAAGACGACCTACCTGCAAGGTCTGGCCGCCCTGCGTGAAGAGGACTCGCCCCTCCTACTCGACGGCGTATCCGTTTCGTCGATTGAAGAGGAGACCCTTCGCCGTCACCTTCGCTACGTTTCGGCCGAACCGGGGCTCCTGAATGGTTACCTGCGCGACGTCGTGCGACCGGGCGAAGCAGCGCCGCCCGATGCGTGGGAGCAACTCCAGGCGCTGGGGATCACTTTTGCGCCCGACGATCTACTCGAGGACCTGAGTCGCGGCGAGCGCCAGCGCATTGCCGTGGTTCGGGCGCTGAGCACGAATCCGAGCATTGTCGTCCTCGACGAACCAACGAGTGGTCTAGGCAGCGCGGACACCCAGCGTCTTCTCGCCCTGCTCGCCTCCAGTGGCGTCACCGTCATCGTGGCCACGCACGATCCACTCGTCGTCGAGTGGTGCGACGAGGTCCTTCGCCTACCGGCGCCCTAGCCGTTGAGCGACGCCATGGAGGCGGCGTGGTAGCGATCACCGATCACCTCGGCGACGGGAACTGCCACCCGCAGTTCCTCCAAGTCACTTTCGCTGAGAACAACGTCGCTCGCGCCAACGTTCTCCTTCAGCCACCGGCGACGCTTCGTGCCCGGAATGGGCACGACGTCGGAACCCTGGGCGAGGACCCACGCCAGAGCGAGTTGGGCGAGGCTCAGCGAGTGGCGCTCGGCGATGGCCTCGAGGCGAGCCACGATGCGAAGGTTTTGCTCCCGGGCCGCCGCTTGGAAGCGCGGAAAATTCGAACGATTGTCGCGCTCACCTTCACCCAGGGTGGCGGCTTGGCTGGTGAGGAATCCTCGACCTATGGGGCTGTACGCGACGAAACCTATACCCAGTCGTCGACAGGTGGCTAGTTGGTCGTTTTCCACCTCGCGCGTCCACAAGGAGTACTCCGACTGGAGGGCGGCAATGGGGTGCACGGCGTGCGCGCGTTCAATCGTGGCCGATGATGCTTCGGAGATGCCGAGGTGCCGCACCTTGCCGGCCGCCACCAACTCGGCCATGGCACCCCAGGTTTCCTCAATGGGCACCGTCCGGTCGACGCGGTGTTGGTAGTAGAGATCGATGACGTCAACGCCAAGACGCTGCAGGGAGGCATCGCAGGCCGCGTGCACGTAGGCGGGGGTCCCGTTGACCCGCACGTAGGTCCCGTCGGGCTGGCGCTCGTTACCAAACTTGGTAGCCAGAACGACCTCGTCGCGTCGCTGCGCTATTGCTCGCCCTACTAAGCGCTCGTTACTGAATGGACCGTACATGTCAGCGGTGTCGAGGAAGTTCACCCCCAGATCCAGGGCCGCGTGAATAGTGGCCACGGACTCGTCGTCGTCACCCACCCCGTAGAACTCACTCATGCCCATGCAGCCCAGGCCCATGGCCGATACGCGAAGTCCCTGACCCAGCTCTCGAAACTCCACGCACACTCCCTTGTGAAATTCATCACGAGGCCCCACTTTTGGTCCCCGCAATTACACAGTAGTGGTGCCTCGGGTATAAATTCTGTCTATTGGTCTGGGGGGACCAAACGATTGAGCCGCCCGCTCGCTCTCTGGAGTGAGCGGGCGCCGTCGTTTGCGAGCGTTCCTAAATTCTCCTAGGGTGCAGGTGTGTCCACTATGCAAGCGACGACGAGGCCCCCACTCTTGCGAGGGTGGTTTCACGCCCTGGGGAGCGTGGCGCTCCTCGTCGCCCTCCCCTTCGTCATGGCGCGCGCCACGAGCACGACGCAACGTTGGTGGGTCCTTTGCTACTTCCTGGGCGTGTTGTCCATGATGGTCACCAGTGCGCTCTTTCATTTGGTGCAGCACTCCCCGCGTCGTCGCCGACTGCTGCGCCGAGTGGACCACACCACCATTTTCCTGGCTATCGCGGGTAGCTACTTTGCCCTGGCCGGGTTGACCATGCACGGCGAAGTTCGACTGCTCCTGCTGCTGGTCGTGAGTGTTGGATCTCTCGCCGGTATCACTATTCGCCAAGTGGCGCACGACGCTCCCAAGTGGGCGAAAACCCTGCCCTACTTAGTCGTGGGTTGGTCGGCCCTCGCCGTGATCCCCCAAATGGACCGCGGGGGCGGCACGGCTTGTGTTCTCTGGGTACTGGTCGGCGGCTTGGCCTACTCGGTGGGCGCCGCCATCTACGGGGCGAAACGCCCCAATCCCAGTCCTCGCTACCTCGGCTACCACGAGCTCTTTCACGCCCTCACGCTGGTGGGCGCGGGCGCCCAACTCGTCGCGATCTGGCTAGCCCTGCGCTAGGCGGGTACGACGTTCGTTCGGATGAGCGCCGGGCCATCTCGGCGAGCCCCCAGGACGCTGAGCGAGCCGTTATCGACCCGTAATCGCCACGCCACTGAACCCGCCACCCCCATGGCCCACGCGAGGGCCGACTTGATGGGCGAAACGTGGCTGACCATCAAGAGGTGCCGGTCGGGCGCGAAGAGCCACGAGTCGCTCTCGCGAAGCACGTCATCCAGGAGCGCGTGCACCCGTTGATCAACCTCGAGCAGCGATTCACCCCCACCCAAGGCTCTATGGTGCTCTCCCTCAAACTCTCGCCACTGCTCGGCGCTGACGTCGCTGAGGGCCGTTCCATCAAGGTGACCGTAATCCACTTCGATGAGGGCCTCCCGCACCAGGACGGGACGACCCGGGGCCGCCAGTGTCGCCGTCTCGTACGCCCGTTGCAAGGGCGACGACCACACTTCCTGCACGTCCTTCATCCAGGCTTGGAGCGCACGTGCTTGATCGCGCCCGTGGTCGGTGAGTGGCGGGTCACTTCGACCGACGAGTAATCCTTGGGCGTTGGTCGTGGACTGACCGTGACGAACGAGATAAATCACGACAGCAAAAAGCGACCGCATTCGGGGCACTCCATGAGCTCACCGGGGCTACGCAACTTGAATCGGTCCAGTTCCAGCGGTGAGAGTGCGATGCGACAGCCGTCGCATCGACCAGCGTCGAGGAGGGCGGCACCGGATCCGCCCACTCGCTTCAAGGTGGCCTCGTATCGGCTGCGCCACGGTTCGCTCAACTCGTCGGCCCGCTCCTGGCGCGACTGGGTGAGGGAGGCAATTTCCTCATTGAGGCTTTGCGTCAACTCGCTCAGGCTGGCGAGCACTTCAGCCCGTCGCGCCGCGAGAGGTTGTGCCTCGCTACGAATAGTTGCCAGCTGGTCCTGCAGTGGTTCGACCTCAATCAAGAGGCCTAACTCCACCTCTTCGGTGGCCGCGATCCGCGTGCGAACCTGCTCTACTTCGTGTTGCACGGCTTCGAGTTCGCGGGCCCCCGCGGTCGAGGTCGACAGCGCGCTTTCGAGATGCACCACGCGTTCGAGGAGCTGGCGGGCTTGTTCGTGCGTGGCGTCGAGCGAGGCCTGCAGCGGAGCCAGCGAGGCCTGCGTAGTGCTGAGCGAGTTGACGAGGATCCGCAACTGGTCTTCGAGTTCGCGCAATTCGTCAGCCTCGGGTAAGTGGTCACGCTGACCGCGAACGCGATCAATCCACCGATCGGCCTCCATGAGCGCCCGCATCGCTTCGACGTGATCCATGGAACTAGTCTCGCATTTTCCAGCCCGCGCTGCGCGAGGCGAGTTTGCCCAAGGCGGCCGCGAGCGAGGGTTCGCAGCGGCTCACGGCCTGATCGTACGGGAACCAGAACACGTCGGGACTTTCGCTGGGGGGAGGTGCCGGGTCCTGCGGTGAGGCGAGCAAGACGTATCGCAAGTCGTAGTGGGTGTGTCCCCGAGGACCGGGGTGCACGTCGACGTGGAAGAGGGTGAGGGGGTCAAGGTGCACCACGTCCAGCCCGGTCTCTTCGATGGTCTCACGCACGGCCGCCGCGGCCGGGTCTTCGCCGGCGTCGACGTGGCCACCAGGCTGCACCCAAATGGCGAGACGACGATGGAGATGCAAAATTACTCCACGCTGGGATATCACGAAGGCCGAGGCCGTGAGGTGATGCGGATTTCCCTGCTCGTCGAAAGGGTCGTCATCCCAGTTCAGGCGCTCGAGCGTCGCGCTGATGGAGGAAGCCTCGCGCTCATCCACGGGCTCAATGGCCCGTATTTGTTGCACGAGCTGATCGTGGTTCACTGCTGCCCCTCGAGTACCCGGCGCACCGACGTAGGAAGGAGAATCTCACCCGTGGCCATTGCCCCGTCACTGGACGGCTGGGGGTCACCGAAGAGTAAACGGGCCGGAAGCACCCCGGACCAGATCGGCAGGTCGAGGTCTTCGGGAAAGTCGTCGGTGGGTCCCGCCGAAATCTTGGCGCTGCCTTCGGTGACGCTCACGGCGACCACGAGCGTCAGTTGCTGTTCCCGGGCGGTCATGGGACGCACTTCGGCCGCTCGGCCCGGTAAGACGGCGTCGACGAAGGAGTGAAGAATGCTCGCTTTTGCTTCGGGGTCCGTCACCTCGAGCGTCGTCCCCACCACCACCGCACTGCGATAGGCGATGGAGGACTCGAAACCACTGCGCGCGAGTCGCAACCCGTCGTAGAGAGTGGCGGTGACGCAGACGCGGCCCGCGGCCAGGGCGGCCCGCAGCACCGCATTGGACTGACTGGCGTGCAGATACAGAGTGTCACCCTCGCGAGCGTGCAAGGTCGGCAGCGCGAGGGCCACGCCGTCCACGACCGCCGCGACGTGGCAGAAACGCGCTTCGTCAAAGATGGCGAAGATGGTGTCGGCGTCGTAGCTCGCCTTCTTCGGCAAGCGCCGCACTCGCGTGTGTTCACCTGGTCCGAGTTTCACACCCGCAACTCCCCGGCGAAGAAGGTTCTGGCGTGTCCGGCCACTTCCACGTTGTGCTCAAAGAGGCGAGCGTGCATCAAGCCACTACGCCCCGAGGCCTGACGCACCGACAGCGTAGGGGCGCCGGTGTGCTCCATCCACCACGGCGCGAGCGTGCACAGGGCGCTGCCGGTGACGTGATCTTCGTGCAGTCCTAAACGCGGCGCGAAAACCCGCAGGGAGACGTCCACGTTGGGACCACCCTCGCAGGCCACGATGACCAGCGACGAAGGGATGAGGAAGAGGGCGACGGGATCGGGGGCGAGGCCGCAGAGCGTTTCGTAGTCGTCGACGATGGCCAGCACGCTGCTCCCCCCCTGGTACACGGCTTGCACCGGCCCTAGGGCGCCACCGACGACCTTGCTGCTCACCGCTTCGACGACCACGCGCGGCAGATCCACCCCGAGCAGTCCGTCACCCAGGGAGCGTCCCGACAAGACCCCCGAACGGGTGCTGAAGTAGAACTCATCACCACGAGCCCCCAGCTCGTTGAGGAGAACGTGCAGCGTCGCCAGAGTGGCGTGACCGCAAAGATCGACCTCCACCGAAGGGGTGAACCAGCGCAGGGACCAATCATCACCCACTCGCCGCAGAAAGGCGGTTTCGGAGACGCCCAGTTCAAACGCAATCTGCTGCAGCGTGCCGTCATCGACGGCATCTTCGAGGAGGACGACGGCGGCGGGGTTGCCCCGCTCGTTGTCACCAATGAAGGCGTCTACCCACCAAATGCGATGACCGAAGCTGACTCGTACGTTTTCCACCCTTAGACCTTGCCACAACGGCGAGGGTAAACAACGTAAGGTCGATGCCGTGCGCGTCGTTACTTCCAATCTGCACGCCGGTGTCGACGGTTGGGGCCGGCCCACCGCCGCCTTGGCCGAAACCCTGTCTCTGGCGCCCGACATCGTGATCTGTCCCGAAGTATGGCGCGGCGACGAGGACTTTGTGGCCACCTTGTCAGCCCGGGGCTACCAAGGGCACTACGAAGCCATTGCCTCGGCCCAGCGAGTTTCCAGCGGCGCCCCAGGGGGCCGACGTTGGCAGCCCCGCTCCTCGCACCTCACTGGAGAGCGAGGTCTCTATTACGGTGAGTACCGGAAGTTGACCTGGTGGCAGCGACGCAGCCGAGTCGGACAGTCCTTCGAATCGGGTACCTGGGGGCTCGGTCTCTTCGCGACTCGGCCGCTACGCAACGTACGGGTCGTCCCACTCGGACGCCTCCCCCGCGAGCGCGCCCACCGCTTCGCGATACTCGCCAGCGTCGACGTCGAGGGCAGCGAGGTTACCGTCATCGCCGTGCACGCACCACACCTCACGCACGGCTCGCCTCTGTGGTTTCGGCGCTTACGCCGACTAAGCAGGGACGTCACCACGCCCATCATTTTGGCCGGGGATTTCAATGCCTGGACCCCCCTGGTGCGACTCTTGTTGCCGGGCTTCGTGCCGCGGGCTCGCGGACGCACCTGGCCTAGCCCGCATCCCCACTCACAAATTGATCACGTTTTGACCCGAGGCAACTGGCGCGCCACCGCCAGCGGCACCCTCGACACCGGCAGCGACCACCTGGCGCTCTACGTCGACCTGGCGCTCGATTCGTCAAGTTCGTAAGACGTCGATTCTGGTAGTCGCCCCAGCAGGGCCACCAGAGGCAAGACCGGTAAGAAGGTCCACAGCGCCGCCCAGCGCAGTGCGTCGACCGAGGGACCCGGTGAGCCGTCGGCAATGACACCAAAGACCAGCAGACCGAGAGTGGCCCCGACCACCGTCGCCACGATTATCCAGCCACCAGCGGTGGCGCGGGCGTGGGCACTGAAGAGTTCAACGCCGAGGGCGTTCAGTGCGGGAGTCAAGAATCCTCCCATCAAGACCCCGAGGAGGTACCCGGCCACAAAGTTATGCCGCCCGCCGCTGTAGGCCAAGGTCGCCGCGAGGCCCGAACCCACCACACCCACCGCCACCGTTAATCGCCGACCCCACCCTTGCGAGAGCCGGTGGCATAACCACAGACCCAGTAGACCGAGGGCCGCGCTGAAGGTCACCAGGAGCGCTAAATGGCCCGGACTGATGTGCAAGAGTGATTCGCCGTAGACGAAGACGAAGCCGTTGGCCGGACCAGCAATGACGGCCACGACACCCACCACCAAGGCGACGATGGCCAGTTGGCCCCGCTGGCCGCGGGGAACCACGCCCAAGGTGGTCTCACGATGGATGGGCACCGATTCGGGCAAGGCACGCAACAAGAGGGGCCCCAGCACCAGCGGTACACCGGCCAGGGCGAAGAGCCAGCGAAAGTTTTGGCCGCCCCGAATGACCCCGTGGAGGACGGTGGCGAGGCCCGCGCCGGCACCGGACCCCGCCGCGATGAGGGCGAGACGACGGATGCGCAGCGCGGCCGACGAGAGTTCGACGGTCACAATCTGCACCAATGCTTGGGCGGCGGAGAGGAAGGGCCGGCCAAAGGCGAAGCAGAGAACGAAGCACCAGTAACTAGGACTGAGGGCCGCCACGGTTGTGGCCAGGAGTCCGATTGCCAAGACGCGGGTGAGCACCCGACGCCGGCCCCAGCGATCGGCCAGCGAGGTAAGCGGGAGGGCTCCGAGCGAGGAGAGGCGCAGCACGGCCAGACCGACGCCCAGCACCGATCCCGAGAGACCGACGACGCTGGCAATGGAAGTGGTGTCACTGACGTGGCCGAAGTGACGCGCGACGTCAGCCAGAGCGGCGACCGCCGAATACTCACCAAAGCCCACGAAGAGTGCAATGGCGACGAGTCGCCACGTGGTGACGTCAAAGGAGGGGGCTCGTGGAACCGCACCGTGCTGACCCGACATCGCTACTCCTCGTCACTGGCACGATACCGGTTTTCTGTACCCTGGTGGCTCGCACTGCTTCAGCGCCACATCGGGATTCGCCCCCTGAGGTCCGGGACTAGGGGGTCCTTCGCTCCACCACGGCGGGGGGAACGAAGTAGCGCGTGAGTGCGCAAAGAGCTCTCGTCAGACCCTCACCCACCTTTCGGGGCAGCGGGCTCGCCGGAGCAGCCACCATGCTTTGGGCCCAGGTGGGCATCAAGGCGAGCGCGCTGGCGACGAATCGCCGGTGGGCGAAGCGTTGCAGGGGGGTTGAGACGAATCCCCGCACGACGTAGTCGCGGGCTTCGGCCCCGTCAGCGCTGAGTCGTAACTCGGGACGAAAGTCCTCGAGGCCCTGGCGCAATTGCGCGTAGGTGGTGGGGGGCTCGGCTATCCCCAAGTCGCGGGCGAGTTGGGCCATTTCCATCACGTAGGTATCGAGGTCGCTGGCGCTCAGCTCTATCGTGCCGTATCGGCGGTAGGCGTCAAGAAAGGACAAGGCCTCGCAGATGTGCACCCAGGCCAGCAGGTGGGGATCGTTCGCGTAGTAGGGCTGGCCATCATCAGCGACACCGCGCACGGCCTCGTGCACCGAGAGCACTCGCTCGATGTCGAGGTAGGCCTGGGTACGGGTTCCGTAGGTGGTGTGCCCAATGAAGTTCGCGGTCTGCAGCAGTCGACCCATGGCGTCTTCCCGGTAACGCGAGTGCTGGGCCACCCCAGCCATCGCGTGGGGGTGGAGCATTTGTAAAAAGAGCGAGGCGAGACCACCGACGATCATCGTGGCAAGATCGCCGTGGACCAATCGGGCCACCCCGTCCACGGGAAAATAGGAGAGCACCGGATCGTTGCACATGGGTGGCGGATCTTGGGTCAGCCCCACCGCGTTTCGGATGCGCCGGTAGACGCCTTGACGCACACGACTGGGCTGGGGGCGACGGGCCGGACTCACTACTCTCCTCTGCCTACCCACTTTAGGAAGCGGGGAGACCAAACCTGCCCGACCGCAGGCCGACGAGAGGGGTCAGCGGGACTCGAGCGCCAAGAGGGCCAGCAACTCGTCGTGCGCCAGGGCGTAACTCACGTGCCCGTTTCGACCAAACATGGTCTCATTCGCCACCAGGGCGTTCCACACTGCCTCCTCGCTGGCCTGCACCACCGCTTCGAAGAAGGGGTCGAGAAAGCCCCAAGGGATGCACGCAATCGATTGCAGGGAAGGCGCGACGGCATCCTCGGGGAAGGAGCTGTCGAAGGCCCCCTCGTTGGCGGTGGAGAAGGCGAGGAAAATGTCGCCCGAGAAGTGACTTCCCGAGGTTCCGGTGCGGGCGAGTCCGGCCGTGACCCGCCGCGCCAGGGCCCGCGCTTGGTCCGGCAGCAAGGGTGCGTCGGTGGCCACAACGGCGATGCACGAGCCCGCACCGGCTGCCGCGAGATCGTTTTGGAACCAGGGCTCGGTTTCCATGGGACAGGGGGTCGATAGCCGTCGACCGACGGGAAGGCCGCGATAGGACAATTCATGACGAGCCCCAAAATTGGCTTGCAAAAAAACGCCAAGGGTGTAGGTACGCGCACCAAAGGAAACGAGACGCGATGCCGTGCCGTTCCCACCCTTAAAACCGTAACAATTCATTCCCGTGCCGCCGCCGACGCTCCCCTCGGGAAGAAGGCCACTGCCCGCTCGGTCCAGAGCCTCGACGGCGTGAGTAGCGCGCACGTGATCACCGTTGATGTCATTCAAATACCCATCCCAGGTTTCACCCACGACCGGAAGTAACCACTGGTCGGCGGCCGGTGATCGCCGGGCGACGACCCAGTCGATAACTCCGCGGTGCACCGCACCGAGGGCGTGGGTGTTCGTCAGCATGATGGGCGTATTTAGGGTCCCCGATTCATTGATCCAGTGCGCTCCAGTCAATTCGCCGTTACCGTTTTGCGAGTGCACTCCCGCGGCGCAGGCGACGCCCACCCCCTCGACGCCTCGAGGCAAGATGGCGGTAACCCCGCTGCGTACGGGGCCAAGGCCCGTCTCGTGGGCTCCCTCGCCCGAAATAAGCGTCGTGACGCCAAGGAGCACCCCGGGCACGTCGCTGATTGCATTCACTGGCCCGGGATTACCGTCAAAGGTGAGTCCAATGCCCCGCGCCCGCAGGCGTCCATTCGCATCCCTACGCCACTGCTGTTCCACTACTTCCCCTTCGACCGATGAGGTCTGTTCCCCGGCGAGTATTTTAGCCCTGGTCATCGGTGGTGACAATCACCAAGATAGTGCAGGCCCGACGAGAGGCTTCCCTTGGCCCGGAGTGGGGCCAGATTGGTACTGAGGCCGTCGACGTTGGCAACACGTAAATAGCGAGCAACTCGGTGCCGCTCCGCTCGCTACACATCCCGGCCGACCTTGATAGATCAAAGGCCATGTTTCACCATATGACACGCCGGCAGGCCCCGACTCGTGCGCAGACGGTACTGCCAGTTACAAGCCTCGAGAGGATCGCGTATTGAGGTGCGACTGAACGTCGCGGGTGCGGTTGAGCGTTCCGTCGACGGTCCAGTAGCGCTGGCCGGCGACCAAGAGTTCCTCGGCGGGGAACTTGGTGACCACTTCGCAGCCAGTGGCGGTGACCACCATTTCCTCCTCGATCCGAGCGGCCCCCCAGCCATCCTTCGAGGGCCAGTAGGTCTCGAGGGCGAAGAACATTCCCTCTTCGAGGACTTCGGGGTGATCAAAAGACACGAGACGCGAGAAGATGGGCTTCTCCCAAATGGACAAACCGACCCCGTGGCCGTATTGCAAAGCGAAGGCCGCCATCTCGTCAGGAAAGCCGAATTCGGTCGCCTTAGGCCACACCGACACCACGTCAGCAGTGGTCGCGCCGGGCTTGACCTTGTCTATCGCGTTGTCCATGAGTTCGCGGCACTTGGTATACGCGTCGCGCTGCGCGACACTCGCACTGCCCACGGCGAAGGTGCGGTAGTAGCACGTCCGGTAACCGTTAAAGGAGTGCAGGATGTCGAAGAAGGCGGGGTCGCCGGGACGCAGCAGGCGATCGGTGAAGACGTGGGGGTGCGGGGAACAGCGCTCCCCCGAAATCGCGTTGACCCCTTCGACGTGCTCGCTGCCCAGATCGTAAAGGACCTTGTTCACCAGACCAACGCATTCGTTTTCTCGAACCCCGGGCCGAAGAAACGAGTAGAGCTCGTCGTAGGCGGCGTCCACCATCGACGCCGCCGTCGTAAGCAGGGTAATTTCGTCAATGGTCTTGATACGGCGGGCCTCGAGAAAGACTTGTTGCCCGTCGACCACGTCAATACCTTCGTTGCGCAGGGCAGCCAGTATGGGCATCTCCACGATGTCGATGCCCAGGGGCTCGTTTTCCAATCCGTACTTTTGAAGCTCACGCTTAATCGCCTTGGCCACTCCTTCGGCAATGCCGGCGTCGGGATTAAACGCCCCACGCAGCGTCGAAATACCGGGGCGAGAACCGTGCTCGGGTGGCACTCCCTCGCGGGCACCCGATCCGTGGTCCAGCCACGAGTTCTGCAGAACGTGGTGCTTCGCGGCCGACCCAAAGTCCCAGACCACCGGCATGCCCCCTCGGGGCAACAAGGCGAAACGGATCAGTTTGTCGATGGCCCACGTACCAATGTGCGTCGAAGTCATGTAGCGAATGTTGTTGAAGTCAAAGGTCAGCAGGGAACCCAAGTGGCTGTTGGTAAGTTGCTGGTTCAGTCGCCCCAAACGGGCGTCACGTAGTCGATCAAAATCAACCCGCTCTTCCCAGTCCACCGCGTTGAGACCAAATGTCTTTACTGTCATAGTTCCTTCAACTTTCCTAACGAGTGCTGTGAGACAACTACTGGGCTCGGTATCGGAACCACGAATCTAGACCGACGGCCAAGAGCAAAATACCACCGAGAACGATCTGCTGGTAGAGGGGATTAATGCTGAGCAAAATGAAGCCATTGCCGATGAGGGCCACGAAGAGTACGCCGATCGTTGAACGCCACACCGAACCTTCACCGCCAGCGATGGACGTTCCACCAACGACGACGGCCGCCAGGACGGTGAAGGCCAGCGTGTTCCCGCCACTGGACGCCTCGGCACTGGAAAGGCGCGACAGGTCAATGCAGCCTCCGATACCGGCCGCGAATCCACTCAGGACGTAGGTCATCAATTTGATCGAGTTAACCCGCACCCCCGCCAGACGGGCGGCCTCCGCGTTCCCCCCGGCGGCGACAACGTAGCGACCGATCGTCGTCCGCGAGAGCAAGAGGGCCAGGATGACGACCAGTGCGCCGGTGAGCCAGACGCCACTAGGAACCTTCAAGAAGTGCATATTGGCCAGGAGGTAGAAGGCTCCCGACGGCGGGAGCGAGATGAGATTGCCCTGG
Source organism: uncultured Actinomycetes bacterium (assembly GCA_903828785.1). GTDB lineage: Bacteria > Actinomycetota > Acidimicrobiia > Acidimicrobiales > RAAP-2 > RAAP-2. The sequence goes on from CAIKNP010000028.1 coordinate 20,645, forward strand.
GTGACTTTTAGGGCCACACCGCTCACTACGAAGGACATGGCCAGCGTAGTAATCAGTGGGCTGATCTTGACCACGGTGACGATAAGGCCATTAATCACACCAACGAGAAGACCAACGCCGAGGGCCGCGGCCATGGCGATGCCGGCGGAGTGGTGCATCGCCAATTCTCCCCCGACCACGGACGCCAGTCCGTAGGTAGCCCCGACGGACAAATCAATGCCGCCGGCGACCAAAACCAGGGTGCAGGCGGCGGCGATGCACAATGTCGACGCCTGCTGGTTGAGAATATTTATGAGGTTGTGGGTGGAGTGAAAGGGTGCACTCTTCAGACAGAGAAACGCGAAGAGGACCACAAAGGGGATGAGGATTCCCGTCGTTCGCCACGACCGCAAGAACTGCGGTACGCGCACCATCGCCAGTGCATTGCGTGAAGCGGGCTGGTCGAGACGGGCTGGCTCGGTTGCATTCATGGTGTGTTCTTTCTTATCGTCCGGCGGGATCCGCAAAAGCGGCGGCCAGAATTGCTTGTTCATTCACGTCGTCCCCCTGGAGTTCGGCACTTATTCGTCCGTGGCGCATAACCACGACTCGATGGCACAGCCCCAGAATCTCTTCGAGTTCAGAGGAGACGACGATGATACCCATGCCCTCTTGGGCCTTCTGCGCGAGGAGGTCGTAGATTGCTCGCTTTGAGCCAACGTCCACGCCACGCGTGGGCTCGTCACAGATCAAGAGCTGGGGACCGCACATCAAAGTACGGGCGAAGAGGAGTTTTTGCTGGTTACCACCCGAGAGTGATCGCACGACCTGCGAGAGTGAGGCGGATTTCACCGTGGTGGCGTCAACCTGCTCTTGGACGGCGTCGCGCTCGCGACGGCGAGTGATCCACGTCCAGCGACTAAGGGCGTGGAGGCGCGACAGACCGACATTCTCGCGAATAGAACGTCCCATCAGCAGACCCAGCTCCTTGCGCGATTCGGGAATGTAGGCCATACCGGCGCGAATGGATCGCCGCGGACTTCGTTGGGGCAGTGGCACCCCATTGAGTACGACGCTCCCGCCGCGGAGAGGGGCGTCGCGAAAAATTGCTCGCACCAATTCCGAACGTCCGGAACCAACGAGACCGGCAATGCCCAGAATTTCCCCACTACGCACCGATAACGAACAGTCGTTAACCTGCGGAGCGCTGAGGTGCTCGACGTGAAGCAGCAGTGGCGCCGAATCGTCCACGAGAGACTTCACCGGATAGGCCGCCGTCTGCACCCGCCCGAGCATGCCTTCGATGAGGCTCTGTTCGTTGCATTCCGAACTTGGTTGGGTGGCAATCAAGTGACCGTCACGCAGCGTGGTGATGGTGTCGGCTAACTCCAGCACTTCCGACAAGAAGTGAGAGATTAAAACGATGGCGACGCCGCGCTGAGCTAATTGTCGGATGATTCCGTGCAGGGCACTGATCTCATTCGTCGACAGGGCGGCTGACGGCTCATCCATAATGACCACGGAGGCCTTGCGCGACAGGGCGCGCATTACTTCAACTTTTTGCTTGTCGGCTGTCGACAAGGTCCCGACCAAAGCGTCCGCGGGGAGGTCGAATCCCGCCATCGCCACTACTTCTTGGTAACGGCGAAGCATTTCGCCGCGGCGAATAACTGACCCGAGTGAGGATTCCGATCCCAAGAAGACGTTCGCCGCCACACTGAGACTTGGCACCACGGTCAGTTCCTGGGCGATGGTCACGATACCGTGGGCAATCGCGTCGCGTGGCGATCGCAAGCTCAGGGCTTTTCCACCCAGTGTGACACTTCCCTCGTCGGGGGAAATGACTCCGGCAATGATTTTGCCCAGGGTCGACTTTCCAGCGCCGTTCTCGCCAATGAGTGCGTGGATCTTGCCCGGCTCGAGTCGAATCGAAACATTCGAGAGGGCCGACACACCTCCGTACTGCTTGGACACACCGGCGGCGACTAGGTCGCCGCCGGTGTTATCCACGTGCATGTCGTCATCCACTACTTGGGACATAGCACGTACAGTTTCAGTTATTACGTTGGGGCTACCTACGAACTAGGCAGTCCACTGGCCCGTGAACGAAGCGGCGTTACCGGCTGTGATGATTCCGGCATTCGGGAAGCCCGCCACGGGGTTGGCGACGATGCCACCAACTCGACCCTTCATAGCGGTAATCAGCAACTGCATTCCCTTGGTACCTTCGCTCGCAGGAGCTTGCACCACGTCGGCGAACCATTTTCCGGCCTTCACTTGGGTAACCGCCTGGGTCGATCCACCGTAGCAAACCAACTTGGTGTGGGTGTTAC